>NZ_CP031416.1:1881865-2194738 GCF_003367375.1 Gallaecimonas mangrovi | reverse complement strand
GGCCATGCCGTACCCTGACTATGCGCTGTTAACCGACGACGACGTTAAAGCCCTTTACGCCTACTTTATGCACGGCGTAAAAGCGGTAGACACCAAAGCGCCAAAAACCGACTTAAGCTTCCCGTTCAGCCAGCGCTGGGGCATTCGTTTTTGGAACTGGACCTTCACCGATTCCGACAGCTTTAAGCCCGATGCCAGCAAGTCACCCGAGTTCAACCGTGGTGCCTATTTGGTGGAAGGCCCAGGCCACTGTGGCAGCTGTCACAGTCCTCGCGGCTTTGCCTATCAGGAAAAGGGTTACACCAGTCAAGACGACGACTTCCTGACCGGTGGCGACGTGGGTATTTGGCATGCGCCCAGTATTCGCGGCGGCAAAGGCGGCGGCCTTGAAGGTTGGTCGGTAGCGGATATCACCGATTACCTGGCCTCTGGCCGTAACCGCCACACGGCGGTGGTGGGCGAGATGACCAGCGTTATCGAACACAGCATGTCTTATATGTCAAAAGCGGACTTAACCGCCATGGCCACTTACCTCAAAGCCCTGCCGGGCCAAGGCAATGCCATTAGCGACGACAAAGCCGCTACTGACAAAACCGCCAAGCTGCTCAACAGCGCCAAGGTTGGTAAAGACTCGGGCGAACGTTTGTACCTGGATAACTGCGGTGCCTGCCACTTCACCCGTGGTGAAGGCGGCGCACGCATCTTCCCGGTGCTAAACGGCAATTCTTTGGTGAATGCTGAGGACCCAAGCGGCCTTATTCATGTGATTTTGGCCGGTTCGCGAATGCCTTCTACCAAAGCGGGCCCCGAAGCGGTGGCGATGCCGGGCTTTGGCTGGCGCTTGTCGGACGAAGAAACCGCCAAGCTTGCCACCTTCCTGCGCCAAGCCTGGAGCAACAAAGCCGGTAGCGTTAGCGCCAGCGATGTGGCGAAGGTGAGAAAAACCATTCCACAAAAAGTGCTTAACGAAAGTAAGCCCAACGTCCAGTAACAGCAAAAGCCCCGCCGATGCGGGGCTTTTTTTCATCAGTAGTCGAGCCCTAGCTGGGCTTTTATACCCGCATCAAAGGCATGCTTGACCGGGCGAATTTCCGACACCGTATCTGCCATCTCCACTAGGCGGCGGTGGGCGCCGCGGCCGGTTACCACCACATGCTGCAGGGCAGGGCGGTGGGCAATGGCCTCCAGTACCTCGTTAATATTGAGGTACTCATAGCTCAGCATGTAAGTCAGCTCGTCCAGTACAACGAGGTTGATAGCCGGGTCTTTAAGCCAAGCCTTGGCCTCATTCCACACCTTTTGGGCAGCAGCCATATCCAGCTCACGGCTTTGGGTTTCCCAGGTAAAGCCGGTGGCCATTACCGCAAAGGGCACACCGTGGCCGGCTAACAGCTCGCGCTCGCCGCAGGCCCAGCTACCTTTAATAAACTGCGCTACGGCGGCGCGCTGGCCATGGCCGACGGCCCGGCAAACGGTGCCGAAGGCAGCGGTGGATTTTCCTTTGCCGTTGCCGGTTAATACCAGCAAAATGCCTTTTTCATCGGTTGCTGCTTCAATACGGGCATCAACCTTTTCTTTAAGCCGCTGTTGGCGCGCCTGGTGAGACATTAGGGCTACCTGTTTTTTGCTAATGTGCGTATTATGGCCGTCCAAACGTATAAACGTCCAATGGTGTTCAATGTCCGACAAACTCCTCGCTGCCCTTAACGACCGCATCCTCATTATTGATGGCGGTATGGGCACCATGATCCAAAACCGGCAGTTGGAGGAGAAGGACTTTCGCGGCGACAGATTCGCCGATTGGCCAAGCGATCTCAAGGGTAACAACGACTTATTGGTGCTTACCCAACCCAAGGTGATTAAATCCATCCACCGCCAGTATTTAGAGGCGGGGGCCGACATCATAGAAACCAACAGCTTTAACGCCACCCCCATAGCCATGGCCGACTACGGCATGGAGGCACTGTCTAAAGAAATTAACTTCGAAGCCGCGCGCCTGGCGCGCCAGGCAGCCGATGAAGTGGCCGCTGAAACAGGTATTCCTCGATATGTTGCCGGGGTCTTGGGCCCCACCAACCGCACCTGTTCCATCAGCCCCGATGTTAACGACCCCGGCTTTCGCAACATCAGCTTTGACCAGCTGGTAGCGGCCTACACCGAATCCACTGAAGCGCTGATTGACGGCGGCGCCGACATCATTTTGGTGGAAACCATCTTCGATACCTTGAACGCCAAGGCAGCGCTGTTTGCGGTGGATGCCTTCATGGATGCCAAGGGTATTAAGCTGCCGGTGATGATCTCTGGCACCATCACCGACGCCTCTGGCCGCACCTTAACCGGCCAAACCACCGAGGCCTTTTACAACTCCTTGCGCCACGTGCGGCCGCTGTCCATGGGCCTTAACTGCGCCCTGGGGCCAAAAGAGCTGGCCCCTTACATTGAAGAGCTGTCCGGCATTGCCGAATGCTATGTGTCGGTGCACCCCAATGCCGGCCTTCCCAACGAATTTGGCGGCTACGACGAAACCCCGAGCAGATGGTCGAATTTATCGGCCAGTGGGCCAAAGACGGCTGGCTGAACCTGGTTGGCGGCTGCTGCGGCACCACCCCTGCCCACATTAAAGCCATGGCCGAAGCGGTGCAGGGCCTTAAACCCCGGGCGCTGCCGAACATCCCGGTAGCCACTCGGCTCTCCGGCCTTGAGCCTTGCAACATCTTTGACGATAGCCTGTTTGTGAACGTCGGTGAGCGCACCAACGTCACCGGTTCGGCGCGGTTCTTGAAACTCATCAAATCCGGCGATTACGAAACCGCCCTTGAGGTGGCGCGCCAGCAGGTGGAAGCCGGGGCGCAAATTATCGACATCAACATGGACGAAGGCATGCTTGATGCCGAAGCGGCCATGGTGCGCTTTTTAAACCTGATTGCTTCGGAGCCCGACATCAGCCGGGTGCCGGTGATGATAGATTCAAGTAAATGGCACGCCATCGAAGCGGGCCTTAAATGCATTCAGGGCAAGGGCATTGTTAACTCCATCTCCATGAAAGAAGGGGTGGAGAACTTTAAAGTCCAGGCCAAGCTTATTCGCCGCTATGGCGCCGCCGTGGTGGTCATGGCCTTTGACGAAGACGGCCAGGCCGACACCTACCAGCGCAAGGTGGAAATTTGTACCCGCGCCTACCGCATTTTGGTAGACGAAGTAGACTTTCCCCCCGAAGACATCATCTTCGACCCCAACATTTTCGCCGTGGCCACCGGCATTGACGAGCACAACGATTACGGCGTTGCCTTTATCGAGGCTTGCCGCACCATTAGCGAAACGCTGCCCCACGCTCGCATCTCCGGCGGCGTCAGTAACGTTAGTTTCTCGTTCCGGGGCAACAACCCGGTGCGCGAAGCCATCCACGCCGTGTTCCTCTACCACGCCATCAAGGCGGGGCTGAGTATGGGTATCGTCAACGCCGGCCAGCTGGCTATTTATGACGATATCGACGACAAGCTCCGTGAAGCGGTGGAAGACGTAGTAATGAACCGCCGCGATGACGCCACCGAGCGGCTGCTGGCCATTGCCGACGACTACCGCGGCGACGGCGCCCAAAAAGAAGCGGAAATTCAGGCCTGGCGCGAACTGCCAGTCAATAAGCGCCTGGAATACGCCCTGGTTAAAGGCATTACCGACTTTATTGACCAAGATACCGAACTCGCCCGCGCTAGCGCCACCCGCCCCTTAGATGTCATCGAAGGGCCGCTGATGGACGGCATGAACGTGGTGGGGGATTTATTCGGCGCCGGCAAGATGTTCCTGCCGCAGGTGGTGAAATCCGCGCGGGTAATGAAAAAGGCGGTGGCCTACCTCACCCCTTATATCGAGGCCGAGAAAGAAGAGGGCAAGTCCAACGGCCGGGTGGTGATGGCAACCGTCAAAGGCGACGTGCACGACATCGGCAAGAACATCGTTGGCGTGGTGCTGCAATGTAACGGCTTTGAGGTGATTGACCTTGGGGTGATGGTATCGGTGGAAAAAATCATCGAGGCCGCCAAAACCCACAGCGCCGACGTGATTGGCATGTCGGGGCTGATTACCCCGTCGCTGGACGAGATGATCCACAACGTTAAAGCCTTCAAAAAGGCCGGGATCAGCCTGCCGGTTATCATCGGTGGCGCCACCACCTCGAAAATTCACACCGCCGTGAAAATAGCCCCTCACTACGAGCACGGCGCCCTGTACGTAGCAGACGCCTCGCGCACCGTGCCGGTGGTCAGCAAGCTCATCGGCGGCGGCCGCGACGCTCTGGTGGCTCAGGAGTACAAAGAATACGCCTTGATGCGCGAAAAGCGCCTCAGCCAAGGCCGCCGCAAGGCGCTGGTAAGCCTGGCTGCCGCCCGTGACAACCGCGCCAGCACCGACTGGGCCAACTACCAGCCCTTTAAGCCCCATAAGCTGGGCATCCAGGTGTTTGACGACTACCCCCTTGAAGATTTGATTGAGCGCATCGACTGGACGCCGTTTTTCCGCTCCTGGGAACTGCACGGCCGCTACCCGGACATCTTTAAAAACCCCACCGTCGGCGAAGAGGCCAAAGAGCTGTTTGACAACGCCCAGGCGATGCTTGAGAAAATCCTCAAAGAAAAATGGCTTACCGCCCGCGCCGTGATTGGCATTTTCCCGGCCAATAGCGTCGATTTTGACGATATCGATATCGAAACCGATGAAGGCACGGTGCGCCTGCATCACCTTCGCCAGCAAATGGAGCGGGCCGGTAACCACAACTTTGCCCTGTCAGACTTCGTGGCCCCCAAAGGCACAGTGCAAGACTACATGGGCGGCTTTGCGGTAACCGCCGGTATCGGCATCGACCCTTATGTGGAAGCGTTCGAAAAAGCCGGGGACGATTATTCGGCCATTATGCTCAAGGCCCTGGCTGACCGCCTGGCCGAAGCCTTTGCCGAGCGCATGCACGAGCGGGTGCGTAAAGAGTTCTGGGGCTACGCCGCCGATGAGGCGCTGAATAACGAAGACCTTATCCGTGAGCGCTACAAAGGCATACGCCCAGCCCCCGGCTACCCCGCCTGCCCGGACCACACTGAGAAGGGCTTGTTGTGGGAGATCTTAAAACCTAACCAGCGTATCGGCCTTAATATCACCGAGAGCTTTGCCATGTTCCCAACCGCCGCCGTGTCCGGCTGGTACTTTGCCAACCCCGAGTCCCGCTACTTCGGCGTGTCGGATATCGACCGTGACCAAGTGCAAGATTACGCGCGGCGTAAGGGCTGGACTATCGAGCAAACCGAAAGGTGGTTGGCGCCGATACTGGGGTATGACCCAGAGTGAGTGACAAAAAAGCCGCGTTAAGCGGCTTTTTTGGTGGGGGAGAGGCGTTGTTTCTTGATTTCGAATTTTTGCTGATCGCTGTTTTATATGCCGGTTTGCGCACCGGCGGGCGTGATACTTTCTTGGTTATTCAGACCATCCATGGTTTTCACCCTGCGGGCCGTTGGCTTTGGCGCCAACGTTCAAAATTGTTCCCGAAAATTTTGTGGCCAAGAAAATATCCAAAGAAGGCCACCCCGGCGTTACGCGGTGTCCTTCCCTCTGGTCACTTGCCGCTGACCGCTCCACACGCGTTCCAGACGCGTCTTCCGCTCTCTCGGCATCCATGCCTCAAGCCAGCTCCCGTTCCCGGTGGTAAGGCGGTTACTCGCGTCGTCCATGACACTCGCCCTTCGGGTTATTGTCGCATTGCTCCAATATTCAAAAACGTTCCTGACGTTTTTGTCACTTAAAGGGGCCCCAAGAGCGTGATGTCATTAGCGCATTCTTGACTGCTGTGTTTATGGCTTCGTTTGAACGGTTGTCACGACAGGACAAAGACTCGGCAGGTTAGGCGTATCACTTTTTTGCTAATTTTTGATGCCAAGCGGTTTACCCGTAACCTTGATGTGGTTATGGTGGTTTAAGTTGCGTTTATGTGGATGTAAGCAAAGGGGTTTTGCAAAGGGCGGGAGGCTCTTTGGGACAGTGATGATAGGGATATCAGCAAGGTGAGGGCTGTAACTCAGGGGCGGTAGCGTGGTTTTTCATCGACTCATCAGTTGCTTGAAAAGCCCTTTATTTACCGGTTCGCGCACCGGCGGGCGTCCAACTTTTGTTTACTCGGACCATCCATGGTCCTCGCCCTAGCGGGCTATCGTCGCAAGCGCCGATATTCAAAATTACTCCCGGTAATTTTGTCGGCAAAAGTTGGCAAAAGCATTGCCCAAGTTTACTCAGACCATCCTTGGTCTTCGCCCTAACGGGTAATCATCGCAAGCGCCGATATTCAAATTTGCTCCTGGCAAATTTGTCGCGATGTCTTTGCCGGTGATTTCAGCGAGACATTGCGTTATCAGCCATCCATGGCGGTTCATGCCGGCTCGCACGTCCTGTGCTCGCGCTCAGCAGCAGCGAAGCGGTGCTTCACTGTGCAAGCTTCGCCCCGACGCGTCATCCGCTCGCTCGACATCCCTGTCTCGCGTCAGCTCACGCTCCCGGCGTAAAGGCGCTTCACTCAAAAGGGGCTCCAAGAGCGGGTGGCTTCGTTTGGGGAATGGCGTTGTGGGTGATTAGAAGGTGTGTCCTTCCGTTAGCTGTTTTTATATACAGTGTATCTAGTGCACCTATCTGAACAGGGCTATTGTGACAACGCGCTAGGCTCGTTTTTGCTGGAACAACCAGTCATAAGTTATTAAAAAATAATATGATTTACCTCATCCGACATGATGATAACGAGCGCATGTCTCGCATAAAAACGAGACCGCTCGGTTTAGCCGAGTCAAAGAAACTGTATGGGTAGAAAATCAATAGGGATATCAGTTTGTTAGCGCAATAAATGACAACTGATCTGATGAGTAAAAGCGAGCGCGCTCGCTAATAAAACTGTTTTGTGCCGCCGAAACAATGAGTTAGCGGCTAATAACTGTATATTATTACAGCTATGATTGCTATGACGAATGCGTCTGGCGAAGTTTGCACTTTTCAGGCACGCTTGAAGCGCTTACGTCGCTGGTGAAGCGAGCTTGCACGCAGTCACCGCCAGCCAGCTTCAAGTGAGGAACAAACTTCCCAACCTCGGCGGGTGGCAGGGCTTGCCGGACACAAGGATGTCAAATGGTTCAGCTTTCCATCAACCTTCCGTGTGATCTGCCAGCCACAAAACAAGTCACTACAACGGACACGGTAAACCGTGCCGTTGAGTTAAATCGTTATGTGATAGGAGATTCATGTTTAAACTTCTAGTTTTACTGCTATTCCCTATATCAAGATTTCTAATTAATTTGAATAATTGGAATTTCATGCGTCGTGTTATAAAAAAGCATGATGAATGGCTGGCAGGGCTTGGTAATGATGCCCCAGAGAAAGATAAAGCCAAAGCACAGAAAGCCGCGGAATGGATTCAGGAAAATACAACTGAAATTGGCCGTGTGTTTAAATTAACAGGACGCGAGATTCCTGTCGAAAGCTATATGGATGGCGTTGGATATGGCTATGTTCAAAAAAATCGACTAAACATTCTAGATAATTTACTTTTCCAAAATACTGATATTTTGCAGCGTGGAAGGAGTTTGCTTCATATTGCAAAAGGGCATTTTCTCGCAAATGCAAAATTGAGCCTTAATCCACTATATTGGCTAGAAGTATTGTTTTTCCTTCCCAAGTCTATTGTTTCAGCATCAGGAATTGAGGTAACAACGAAAATGGCTGAGGTGGGAGTTAAGGTAGCTCAAATAATCTATTGGCTTGCAATAGTAGGCGCATTTTTGTTTAAGCCAGAGCTTTTTAGTTTCTTGTACGATCATGCAAGCACATAACAATCTAATCAACGCCCGCCAGCAAGCTGGCTCGTACCTCCACTCCGGCACTTCACGCCTGCGTTCCGGTCCGTTATTAGGGCGTTATGAGTCAGGGAGTCCTCATTGAGCAATCCATTTAAAAATATTGAACTAAAGTACTGGCCAGACTTCGTGCTTGCAATATCAGGCATTTCATTTGTAATGGTATTGGGTGCGCTAATTGCTGGCGTAACCTTACCCGGTGGAACTCTCGGCTGGGTGCTTTTATTTTTTGGTGTTATTGCATTCGGTGTCGCTGGAAAGCATGCACACTACCGTCGCCATGATAAAGAAATACATAAATGGGTTAGCGCATGGCGGGCTAGCTTTTTATCAAATATCTTAGTTTTAGTTTCTTTAGGGCTCATCGGTGGTGCAGTATATGTTTTTGCACAAAACTCATAACAAGCAAAGGCAGCAACGCCACTTCGTGGCTGGACGGCTTCGCCGCCGCTGCTTTGGGCGTTAGGCAAATAATGAGCGACTACGAAGCACCTACAGAAGAAGAGCTGGGCGATTGGAGAATTGCCGCTGTAACTTGGTTGACTAAAGATGTTCCAGCAACATCTGGAGGCGCGCCAGCGCATAAAGCGGGGTCAGTTGTTACACAGGCGGCTTCGGTTAAACTAAAAAATGGAGCAAATTTAGGATTTACATTGCCAAGTGCGACTGCACTAGCGCTGGATATGGCTGCGCAGTCAGCTGAATCTTCAATGAAGTTGCTAAGGCAGTTTACTTGGCAAGATGTTATTACTCCTGATGGCCCGGGATTCTCAGTTGCTAAAGAAGATACGACAGAGCTTTTTAATTTTTTTCAGCAGTGCATGATCACTTCAACTTTCTCTTTCCAAGCTCTTGAGGTCTTCTGCAATCAATCCATTGGTCGCTCTGTCAAAGATGCCGTCACCGTCAAGCGAAGAAATAAAAGAGTAAGTATGTCTGCTTCTGAATTAGAGCGACAACTATCAACCAGTGAAAAGTTAAGTCAAATATTGCCCCCCTTATATGAGGTGGCAACGCCCAAAGGGAAAAAAGTTTGGGAGCCATTTAAAAAACTACAAGAGGCGAGAGACTCTTCTATTCATTTTAAATCTAGCCATCAATACGCGGTTTCAGAAGATACTTTGTATTATGATTTTCTGAATGGAAATTTTCAGCATTTCCCTCGCGCGGCGGCAGATATGATTTCGTGGTTTTATAAAGACAATCAGCCACGCTGGTTGAAGATATGGTATGAGAAATATGCCTAAAAAATGTGGGAAAGGACACCCGTCTTCTAAGTAATCAAAAATTTTATTTTTTGAAGATGCAATAATCATTAAATTGGCTATGCCAGTCAGATGAGGTAAACCATGAAGAAAAAGCGACTGGCCATACTCCTTGTACTGCTTGGTGTTGCTTCGGTAGGCGCCTTTATGGTGCCGTTCAAGCAGTTGGAACTTTACGGCCTTTATGGCGTATATGCGCAAGGCTCTGGGTTGGACGATGATGCCTTGGCCTTTGTGGGTGCTCATAAGGCCCGTTACCGCGATACCTACCTTCACATGCTTAACGGCGCCCAGCCCGGTTCTGTGGCTGAAAAAGTGGTGTTTGCTTTTGCCAATGTTTTTAAAGGCGATGCTGAGATAGCCCAAACCATAAAACATCTGGCGTCTTCCGCTGCCAGCAAAGACAGCCTCTGCCATTGGTCCGATGAAGCAAGCAAAAAGCTTGAGCTGAAAAGGATCCAACTTTCTGAGCGAGCCCAAGAAAATGCCAACAAAATGCTGGGCATAACAACTGCTGATCGCCCCTCCAAAAAGACTTTTGCCGCCTATCGGGTGGTGGATAAAGGCTCTACCTGCCAATAAAGTGGGTCGAACGGCCTGTGGCCGGTGCTTGCCTGAGCATGGGAAGCGTCAAATAGACCAATGGCCAGCAGCAACGAGGGAATAACAAAGCGAAGCGGTAACAAAGGCGGTTCTCCTAGGTGCTGATAACACGGCTAAGTGTCGTCGATTACACGCTGTTACATATCATTAACCATTCGTCGTCTAGGATTAGTGCGTTAATGGACTATGTGATGCTACGCATCAGGAGCGCGCTATGACTAGCTTATCGGCAGCTTCGCTGCCTCAAACCCCTCAGCAGAACAAAGCACAAACCAAAGATGTTGTACTCACTGCGGCTAAGTATCAGTATCAACACGACTTAGTCGAGCAATATATCGCCCAAAGCACCGACACCGATACCGATGATGACAATGTTATCGACGCTGACACCTTGGTTGACTACGCCGCGCAGCAGCGCCGCCGCAATGCTATTGCGTATGCAACCGATGCCCAAGCAAAGTTAAGTGACCGTTATAACAACACCAGCACCACAACCCCCAGTACGGTTAGCCTCTATGCCTAACCCGGTTGACGGCGTCAGTGCGCCGTTAACGCCCGCCAATCCTGCCTGTCTTTTGGATGGGTTTTCGCTGTAACCGGCACCAAACAGCCGATACACTTGCAAACTGCATTTGTACCGTGCGTTCACTTTATACCCCTACAATACAACGCGTTGTCTTTGCCATCCCCTGGGGCTTATGGCTACTTGGGTTATGGGTGAAAAGGCGTCGAGCGCTTGTTTTAAGGAAAAGGAATTTGCATGCAAATAGCCGTCAATATTGATATGGATTACATCTAAAGATGTTTCTGATAATTCAGCCGAGTTGGTAAAAATTGCTTCACAAAAGGTTTCCGAAAAACCTTTGATATTTATATTAGATGTAAATAAGGAATCAGAAGTTAAGTCTAATATACCAATGAGAGCAATTTAAACCAGGAGCTAATAATGGTAAATGAAGAGATAGAAAGAAAAATACAATCAGCGCCTTCAATATTAGAGTGGAAGATTATAGTACCGTATCATACAGAGAAGGTTAGACGACTTATGACTCTGTTTATTTTTTTAGTCTTTTTTACTATATTAATAGTTACTGGCTATGTTTACAAAGATTTAGTTGGCATTACTTTCCTCGCAGTAACGACAATTTTAATGAGTTGGATAATGTATTTTGTGATAATGGCCAATTATCTATATTCATACAAATTCACTAAGTATGGGTATGTTTATGAGCATTACCAACAAGTACCACGAATTATGCATTACATTGCCCATTTTGTCATGGCAACAGGGGGGATTGTCGCCATTGTAGGATTTATCGTTGTTGGTCCAAAGGCATTTATTGGAGGTGGGATATTCTTACTGATAGGCTTAGCTTCAGGCAAAAAAAACATGATCCCATCACCCAAAATAACTTATAAAGATTTCAAGGATGGTGAAGAATATTTCATTTTTGATATTCAAGATGAAAACAAAATAATAATAATTAGCAATCCTTTTAATTTTAGAAATTATCATTCTATTAACGTTGACAGCAATGTAAAATATAAAGTTAATAAGGAAATTGAAAAATTAGCCAAGAACTGTAAGTATTATAAATCCAATTCTTTTATTGAAGCATGTAATCACCCTAAATATCGTGAAGCTATAAATAGTGCAAACCAACAGTTGCAAAATTAATAAAGTATACTGATATTTCTTTAAATTAACCTTGAGTTGGTGTACCAATAGATTCTAAAAAAGTTATCGACGGCTACAATGAATTATTTCACTATCCTGATTATCTTACTGCTTCAGCACAAAGATATCTGATAGACCACGATAACGAATTAGGCTGAACGAATAGTGAACCTCACATAAGAACAAATCACTAAAATAGAAAATGACCCTATTTTATTTGAATGGGATATATTGGTTCCCTTAGGCCCCAACATGCATAAATTCCGATTGATTTTCGCATTAACAGTATTTTTCTTTTATATGGGGGAATATACTTCGATAATAATATACCTTTATTTATTTGTGGTGTTATCATTCCTTCTTTATTCCAATTTCTTGTGGGAGCAGACTATCAGTCTCATTACTATCTCACGCGCTATGGTTACTATTATCCCCATTGTCAAAAAGTCCCTGAATTTGGCTATAAATTGACTGCCATATTTATGGCGTTATGGGTGATAGCTGCCATTGTCGGTACCATAGTCATTGGATAAAAAATGACCCATGCAGAGAAAATATAGCTATATATTTGATTATTCTAAAACAAATAAAAATTCATCAGTATCTTCACAAAAATCTTGTCCAACCCTGAAACATATCATATTAAAAGCGATGAAGAATTTTCTAAACATCCCAGAGCACAGGAACTCATTAAAAATAGAATTAATTAGATATAAAAAACAACGGACAACCACAGCAACTAATCAATTTGTTTTAAATATTTAAAAAGTAGAAATGTATCTAATGGCATTGAAATTCAAAATTTTCATTGATGATGATGACCTTTATTTGGAAGTTTCATCCGCAAGTCATTCCTTGGAATAAAGTCAACAAAGTGTTGCATCGTGAATATGATATCCAACATAAACAATGGCATGTCATTGAAGGGACGCATTAGTATGAATTTGCCTATGAATATCAAAATGATGAAATCGCTCGCAATTAAAATCACCCTCTTAGTTGCATTATAGTGGTGACCTTAGCATTGCTGTTTTGGCCGGTGGCGATGATGATGTCGCCCATGGCATTTGATGCGCCAGGGTCGTTAAACAGCCAACCCTTGGTGATTGGACTGCTGGTGTTTCTTGCCTACCCGGTGTGGCTGTTTTTGTTGCTGGGGTTATTGGGTGGCCGCTATTTTGGTGTTAACAGCTTTTATTTTGCCATTGCCAGTGTGGCTGTAGTGTGGGGAGGGCTGAGCTTTCTGGGTTATGGCAGCCTGATTAAAAATCTGTACCTTGGCGTGCCAAACACTGGCTACGGCGTAACGGGGCAGGGCGCTTATTACAATGGCCATGTAATTAACGGTGCCGATCTCACTACCTTTAAAACCCTTGGCCAGCAAAGCCCTCATGCTGCGAGCAGGCAATACGCGGTGGATGCGAAACACTTTTATTTTCGCGGCGAAGCCGTGCCAGGGGTATCGGTTGTTAATTTGCAGCCGCGAGAAATAGCCGGTGACTTATATTGGCTAAATGACCGGCAAGTTGTTTATGAAAACCAGATTATCCCTGGGGCTAACCCCGTTACCTTTGCTGCCTACCCGCATTTTGGTAGCTGGTTTAATTCCCAGTTGCTCGGCACCTTTACGGTTTATTACCAGCAAAGCCCCATTGCCCGGGTAGATGTGGCAAGTTTTAGGCCGCTATCAGAAACGGTAGCGAAAGATAAAAAGGCAATTTATTACGGCGATAGGGTGATATTGCCGCAAGCCGACCCGCTTTCGTTTGCATTAATTAACGACACGCCCTTTGCACGTGACAGCCGCCATCCTTATTTCATTGCCTACAACGAAGCCATGCGTATCGAAGGTGCCGACCCAAACACCTACAAAGCGTTGGGGCGAGATTACTATCGTGCTTCAGGTGTTATTTTCCATGCCGACATTGGCGATATGCGCCGCGTTTTAATGGCCGATGCCGACACTTTTGTGGTGACCGACTATGACCCCAAAAGCCAGAGTGACGCCAAAGACAAGCATCATCATTACCTGCGGGGCGTAGCGACCAAATAAAGCTGATAGGCGACGCTCTACAGCGCAATAGCCTTATCACCCCGACTCATAGTGCCCCGCCAACATATTGAATAACAACAAAACTTAATACCTTTTGTTAACATGTCGCTTTGTTGTAGCAACTTCAATATGGCGTGTTAAGGGATGCAAGTGGGTAAGCAAAAGGTGGTAGTACTGGGCAGTGTGGGCATGGCCATTTTGGTGTTGGTGGGCCTGTCCGCGTATTTCTTGTTAGGCCGTGATATTAGCGTAACCTGCGACGACAGGGCTGTTGGTAGCCGCTTTCAACGTGGCGATCTAACCTACCTGGTGGTGGATAACAAGTCGATTAGAGCTTCGAAAAACCTAGAGGCCCAGCAATACCATGGCCTGCGGTTTTGTACGTCGCATGTCACTAATATTGACCGGTTGTACGAAGACAATTGGTACTTTAACCAGCCCATTGCCGACTGGGACACCAAAAACATCACCTCGATGGAGCGGACTTTTTACCGGGCGGGGCATTTTAATCAGCCCATTGGGCGTTGGAATGTGGCGAAAGTGAAAAGCATGTATGCGATGTTTGCCTACGCTAAAGCCTTTAACCAGCCACTGACTTACTGGCGTACTGACGCCTTAGAGAAAATTCAAACGATGTTTTATCAAGCGTCGTCGTTTAATCAGCCCGTTAATCAGTTTAATGTCAGCAAGGTCACCTCTACCTTCGAGCTGTTTGCCCAGGCTAAAGCCTTTAACCAGCCCCTTAATGACTGGGATATGCGGCATGTCAAAGAGGCTGGCAGCATGTTCAGTTACGCCCGCGCTTTTAACCAACCTTTAGACAACTGGCAAACCCGCGCCTTGGAAAACGCCAAAGGCATGTTTTATGGCGCCGTGAGTTTTAATCAATCGCTTAATAATTGGGACATCTCGCAGCTCACTATTGCCAGCGAAATGTTTAAAGAAGCCGCCGCGTTTAATCAGCCCCTGGACCGCTGGAACACCCATAACATCCGTAAAATAGATGCCATGTTTTATGGCGCCACTGCTTTTAACCAGCCATTGGCAAATTGGGATACCACTAACCTGCAGTGGGCAGATAGAGCCTTTGAAGGCGCCGTTGCCTTTAACCAGCCTATTGGCAGTTGGAATGTAAGCAACTTGCGCGGTATTGGCGCCATGTTCAAAGATGCCAAGGCCTTTAACCAGCCCCTTAATCAGTGGAACACTCAAAGTCTTAAATACGCCACCAGTGTGTTTGACGGCGCCGAACACTTTAACCAACCCCTTGATAAGTGGCGGGTTAGCAACATTGTTTATGCCAGCAACATGTTTAGAAATGCCAAAGCCTTTAACCAATCATTGTCCAGCTGGCATTTGCTGAGTCTTAACCCGAGAAATGCAAAAGGCCTCTTTAGTGGCGCCACCGCTTTTGATTTAAGCCAGGCACCCAAGGTCCCGAAGGGGGTTGAGCTTAGTCTTTAATAAAAAGCCCGCGCATGTAGCCGCGGGCTTTTTTGTCTCTTAAAGCAGTAACCCAAACGGGCCAACTGCAGCGTGAACAGCCAGTAGGCGAGGTGCCTGTTCACGCTTTTTATTTTCCCTGCCAGTGCACCTTTTCAAACTGCTGAACCAAAAAATTCACCAGGCTTTTCACCCGCGTTGGCAGCAGTTTGCGGCTGGGGTAGACCACATAAATGCCCAGTGTTGGCGCTTTATATTGCGCCAGTAGCTCCACCAGCCTGCCGGCTTTTAAATCGTCCCCCACCATAAAGTCGGGTTGCAGCACTATGCCGCCACCGGCCAAGGCTATTGCCTGGCAGGTATCGCCATTATTGCTATAAACCCGGCTTTGGGTGCGTACCGTTACTGCGCCTTGTGGGCCCTCGAACGTCCAATCGTCCCCTTCTGACCAATGGCTGTAACTTAGCACCCGGTGTTTTGTTAGCTCACTTAGCTGCTGTGGGGTGCCGTGCTTTGCCAAATAAGCAGGAGCCGCGCAAAGCCGCATGCGGGTGCTGGCCAGGCGGCGGCTAACAAGGCTTGAGCTTGGCAGGCGGCCGATGCGCACTGCGACATCAAAGCCCTCTTCAACCAAATCCACCACCCGGTCGGATAAGCTAATGTCCAGCTCCACCTTCGGCGCCATCGCCAAAAAATCGCCCCAACGTGGCGCTAAATGGCTAATACCAAAACTGACCGGCACATTGATGCGAATACGGCCCTGCGGTGCCTTGGCATCTTGACTAACCAACGCCTCTACGTCGCTTATGTCCGCTAATACCGCCTTGGCTCCTGGGTAAAAGCGTTTGCCTTCCTCGGTCAGGGATAACCGCCGGGTGGTACGGTGTAACAGCCGGGCGCCCAGGCGTCGCTCCAGCGCTTCCACATGGCGAGACACCGCCGCCTTAGACATGCGCAGCCCCTCACTTGCCGCTACAAAACTGCCGGCCTCCACCACCGCTACAAATACCCGCATTTCCAGATCGCGGTTCATTTTATTGTCTCACTAACTGGGATAGTTAATTCAAATGCTACTACTTTATTGCCTCTTTTGCTGCCAACAAAATAAGGGGGTTATAAGGAGCTTGCGATGACCCCTGTGCTGTTTGTATCCCACGGCGCTCCAACTTTTGCGCTAGAGCCCGGTAAAGCGGGGCCGCTATTGCGTGGCTGGGGAAAAACCCAAAAACCCAGCGCCGTGGTGGTAGTGTCGCCCCATTGGATGACCCAGGGCGCGGTGGCAGTCACCAGCGCTGAGCTACTGCCAACCATTCACGATTTTGGCGGCTTTGCCCCGGCATTATATCAACTGCAATATCCAGCCAAAGGCGACCCTGGCCTTGCCCACCGCGTGCAGCAACGTTTGAAGGATGCGGGTTTGCCTGCCATCGCCGATAACCAGCGCGGCCTTGACCACGGCGCTTGGGTGCCGCTTATGCACCTTTTTCCTAAGGCCGACGTGCCGGTGGTGCAAGTGTCTATGCCATACCCCTTGGATGCCAACGCCGCTTTTGCCCTAGGGCGGGCTTTGCTGCCGCTTCGTAAGGAAAATGTGCTGTTGGTTGCCTCGGGTAGCCTCACCCACAACCTTTATGAGTTTCGCCAGCGCGAAACCGAAGGCGAAGACTATGTGAGGCGCTTTGCTAACTGGGTTGAGACCGCGCTTCGACATGGCAACGATGCGGCGCTGATGGACCTTTACAACCAGTGCCCTGATGCGCGCCGGGCGCACCCCACGCCAGATCATTATCTGCCGCTCATTATTGCTATGGGTGCCCGCGAAAAAGCGGAGGCGGTGAAGCTACTCGATGGTGGTATTGCTCACGGCGTGCTGTCGATGAACAGCTTTATTTTTGGAGATAATAAATGAAAGCCAACCTATCACCGCTGCAACAAGACGCGGCCAGTGGTCTCTATTTTCAACACCTGTTGGCAAGCGGCCAAAGCAAAGGCCAATTGCTGTTATTGCATGGGGTAGGGGGCAATGAAACCAATCTAACGGCGATTGTCGAGCGGTTACCAGCGGACTGGGATTATTGGTTTATTCGCGGGCCGTTACCGCTGGGGGCGGCGCAGTTTGCATGGTTTGAGGTTAATTTTACCGCCAACGGCCCCCATCCCAACCTTGAGCAGGCCGAGCAAAGCCGGCAGTTACTGCTGCGTTTTGTGGATTCCAGACTCGATAAAACGCGTTTAAAGGTTTCGGCCGGCTTTAGCCAAGGCGGCATTATGAGTGCCAGTATCGCTTTAACTTGCCCTGACAAGCTCGACGGCTTTGCCATGTTAAGTGGGCGTATTTTGCCGGAAATCGCGCCTAAAATTGCTGATAAAGCGGCGCTGGCGGGGCTAAAAGGTTTTATCGCCCATGGCCAGCACGACAGCAAATTACCCATCGCCTGGGCTGAAAAGGCCACCGCTTGGTTAACCGAGCTAGGGATTTGCCACCAGGTAAAACGCTACAACATGGACCACCAGCTTAGCGTGGAAGAGTGTGACGATTTAAAGCATTGGCTAACGGCGTTATAGGGCTTTACCGCCTCGCAGCACTAGTCAAGCAGCTGCGCCACTCTAAGCTGTTTGGGGGTTAATTGCAGGCAGCGCAAAAAGGCTTTTCGCATCAGTGCTTCATTGGAAAAGCCACTTTGCCGGGCAATGTCGGCCAAGGAATAGTTGGTGCTTTCAACGAGGTGGCGGGCGCTATCCACCCGCGCTTGCTCTACGGCTTTGGCCGGAGTTAATAATATCTTGGAACTACTGGCTCATGACTCACCCAAGGCTAAACAGGCCATGGTCCTGCGATTCAATGCTTTAAAAAGCCTCTAAAAAAGCCGCCTTAGGGCGGTTTTTTTAGATGTCGCTTAGATAAACGCCTTGGTAGTTGTGAGCCATCGCTAAATATCGTTATTGTATAGGGCTTGGCAGCAAGAGCGTTGAATTTCATAGGCTCTTTGCCGGGGGGCGAAAAAGTAGTCGCGTATCAGTGACTCTTTTGATTCCAAATAAGCATATAAAAATTCACAAAGAGTCTTATCTGTTCTATTGGATAAGCTTCACAATAACAACGATGTTCAAACGCGCCGGAAGTAGACATTAAATGGATTGGCATGGCTATTTTGTTTTAGGGCTCACTGTTGCTGCCCTTTTGGCACTGATGTTTAGCCGCTTGGCACCACATTTGGTGATGGCGGGGGTGTTGGTGCTACTGAGTCTTTCGGGCGTATTAAATGCCCACCAGGCGCTAGCCGGTTTTAGTAACCCCGGGCTTATTACGGTGGCTGCCATGCTGGTGGTGGCGGGGGGGTTAAGTGCCTCTGGCGGCGTCGACTGGCTGGTTAACAAAGTGCTGGGCAAACCTAAAACGTTGCGCAGTGCCCTCGGGAAAGTCTTCCCACCCGTGTTGATATTAAGTGCCTTTTTGAACAATACCCCGGTGGTGGCAACCTTTATTCCTGCCATTCATGCTTGGGCACGTAAAATTGGTGTGGCGCCCTCTAAGCTGATGATCCCACTGAGTTACACCGCCATTTTAGGGGGCACCCTGACCCTGATTGGCACCAGTACCAACCTGATTGTTAATGGCCAATATCAAAGCATGACCGGTCATCAGGGCTTTGGGTTGTTTTCGATAACCTTAGTGGGCTTACCCGTATCCCTTATCGGTTTGGCTTTTATCTGGCTGTTATTTCCGCGCATGTTACCCAATCGCAGCGATGATGCGCCTTTCGAGAATATGCGCGAGTTTACGCTGGAAGTGGCAGTAGCGCCGGAAGGACCATTGGTTGGCAAAACCATTCGCGAAGCGGGTCTTCGCGAACTGCGCCGGGTGTTCTTGGTGGAAATTCAGCGCAATGGTCACCTGATCACGGCGGTTTCCCCTGATGAACACTTGCATGGCGGCGACCGTCTTATTTTTGCGGGCGATACAGAAGCCATTTCTGATCTTTTGCGCATTAACGGCATAGTGCCCTCTACCGGCAACAAAGATTTGCAATTTGAGCAGCCCCGCGATGGCCGCCGCTTGGTGGAAGTGGTGGTGTCGCCTCATTGCACCGCCGTTGGCCAAACCATTCGCGATGCCAGTTTTCGGGCCCGTTATGGCGCTATTGTGTTGGCGGTGGCCAGGGGCGCTGAGCGGGTTAAAGGCAACTTGGGGTCCATTATTATTGAGGCAGGCGACACCTTGCTGCTTGAGGCGCGGCCGGCTTTTATTACGCGCCAGCGCTATAACAAAGACTTTTTGTTGGTCAGTGATTTGGATGTTGAACCGCCGAGGCACCGCAAGGCACTGCTGGCCTGGATGATTTTGCTGGTGGCCGTTGGGGCGGCAGGGCTTGGGCTGGTCAGTATGCTAAACGCGGCGCTGGCTGGCGCTGGCCTGATGCTGCTAACCGGCTGCATGTCCATTGGCCAGGCAGAAAAGAGCTTGGATTTGCAACTGGTGGTGACCATTGCCTCGTCTTTTGCCTTGGGCACTGCCCTGCAGGTAACGGGGGTGGCCGGTTTTCTCGCTCACCAAATCGTTACCCTCTCTGGCGGCAAGCCTTGGCTGCTGCTGATTTTGGTGTATGTGACGGTATCGCTGTTAACTGAGGTGATTACCAATAACGCAGCGGCTTTGGTGATGCTGCCCATTGTGTTGGAAATAACGGAAAAGCAGGGCCTTAACAGCACGCCTTTTATCTATGCGTTGATGATGGCGGCCTCAGCCAGCTTTGCAACGCCCCTGGGTTATCAAACCAACCTGATGGTGTTTGGCCCGGGTGGCTACAAATTTAATGACTTTCTGAAAGTGGGGATCCCAATGAATATCCTGGTCGGGGTTTCAACCCTCACCGTACTACTCATTGGCTGGCCCTTGAAAGGCTAATAAAAAGCCCCGCTTAGGCGGGGCTTTTTAATGACCAAGGTTTAATGCGCAAACTGTTTCGGGAAATGTTTTTCCAGGGCATAGAAGAGGCCAAAGAAAAGGGCATTAAACAACAGATCGCCCAGCATAGTGTACTGGAAGAAAGGCACGCCACTGGCTAGCGACTGCCAGAGCCCGCCGATATTTGACGGATAGAACCCACCCACCAGCCATACCGCACTGTTGGTAATAAAATAAAACAGCAACGAACCCGTTAATGACGCTGCTAACACGCGGCCAATGTTAATGTCTTTGCCAACCCAAAATCCCAAAACCACGGTTAGCACGATGGTGCCATAAACAAAAGGCAGAGTGGGGTGCAAGCCCAGCACCAAATCTGACAGTGCCATTGCTGCCAGCGGCACCAGTACCGCCATGGTTTTGGTTTGGAAGTGGGCGCCGGCAAAAAGCGCCATCGCCGCGATAGGTGACACATTCCACGGATGCGGCAGCACACGGTAAATGGCACATAACGCAATGATACCGATTAGGGTGGTCAGACGCGGGTTCATCGTCAATCCTCGTTAAAAGCTGTACCGGGCGGTGAGGTTTACCTCACGGCCATTACCGGGGTACCAGTAATTTTCACCGTACGCATTGTACACGCCATAATCGGCGTAATGTTTATCAAATAGATTATCGGCTCTCAGCACCAGTTGCCAAGGGCCTTGTTGCCATTGCCCCGACCAGTTCCAAAGACCATAACCGCCCTGCTTGGGGTCGCTGTTTAGGGTGTCTGACGACAAATACTGGCTGCCACGATATTGGTAGCTTAGGCGGCTCGACAGTGCATGGGGTAGTGCCACTTCAGCATAGGCGGAACCGCTGTTTTTCGACACCCAAGGCACTTGCTTGCCGTCACTGTCACCGCCGGTGAATTTGGCATCAAGGTACTGATAATCAACGCCCAAGGTCACTGCGGCAAAACGGTGGCTCAGATTGAGGTTAGCACCATAGCGGCGGGACTTGTCGGCGTTAACATTGGCCCCGGCAAAATAGCCATTGGTGGGAGCAGGGGCGTTGTCGTCATACACAATCTCGTTTTTCAAATCGAGACGAAACACCGACACTTTAACGCCGCTCTGCTGCCAGCCAGCCTCATAGGAATAACCGGTTTGCGGTTTAAGGCCAATAACGCCGGCGGAGGTGTAGCCTTGCTCGTCAAGCTTGGCAAAACGCACATTGCGGTCAACCCGCACGTAGGCGCGGCCAGGGCCGAGTTGGTATTGGCTGGCCAGTGACCAAGTGGTGGCGTTGTGGTCAATGTGTACGCCATCATCATAGGTGCCACTGTAAACCAGGTCATCGTCGACTTTGGTGTAGCGAAGGCCGGCGGTTACGCTTAAAGCGCCTTGTTGCCATTGGCCAGAGCCGTAGGCTGCTTTGTTATCCCGCTTGTTGTCGGCGCCAACACTGGTGTCGGTGTAGTCGCTGTGGGCATAGTCGATGCCGCCCAGCCATTGCCAGTCACCAAAGCTGGCTTTAACCCTTGGGGATACGCGGTTAAAGCGCTCTTCGGCGTGATAGAGGTAGTCGCCGCTATAACCGATGTAACTTAGGTCGGTATCGCGGGTGCGTTTTGACGCAGAGCCGTCTACTAAAAACTGCCAATGGTCATTTAGGCGGGTATTTACCCCGAAGCGGCCAACGCGCGTGACTTCGTTGATGTAGTTATTGGCAAACTCGCTGCGTGAGGTTTTCGGGTTGGTTTGGCTGACATAGAGCGGGCCTGGCTGCTGGCGGTCGTCTGAGTTTACACTGGCCTCAGCAAACGCCTGGGTGTTGTCGTTTTGATAACCGACCCGGCCATCAGCAGATTTGGTAATGCTTTTGGCGTGGTCGCGGTAATTATCGTTGTCGTCCCAGGCGGCGTTGCCATCAACATAAAAACCGTTAGCAAAGCCTTTGGAAAAGCTGCCCGCCAGGTTTTTATGGCTGTTACTGCCGGCCGTGGCGCTGATTTGGCCCTGGTCAGTGCCGGATTTGGTGATGATGTTCACCACGCCGCCCACGGCCTGGTCGCCATAAAGCACACCGGCAGAGCCGCTTAAAATTTCAATGCGCTGAATGCTGCTTAGCTGCACGCCGGCAAGGGAAGGCGCCGACAGGCTAGGGCCATTGAGACGGCGCCCGTCAATCAGCACTAATACGTTATTGGCCGCTTCATCGGCAGAAAAACCGCGCAAGCTCAAAACCGGCCCAGAGCCGGAATTAGACACCTGAATACCGGCGCGGCCACGCAATAAATCTTCAAGGCTTTGCGCGCCGGATTTTTCGATGTCGGTTTGGGAGATAACGGTAACGTCAGCAGCAATGCTGTCAATATTTTGAGGCTGACGGCCAAGTACCACCAGGTGTTCGTCAGTGTTGCTGGACGTGTCAGCCGCTTGCGCTGCCAGAGGCAGTAAAGCGATAGCAATCAGTGTTTTGGAAAAGCCCATAAAGTCATCCTGCTTCATGGGGGCAATAGCGATACCACAGCAAAAAATGCCGAACCTGCACCTTGCCCGCCGAAGGTTGCAGGTTTTCTTCCAGTGGCCGGTCTCCGGGCTCCAAAGACTTTGCGGCTTCGCCTTCCCGTGCAAGCACAGTGGCAATGTGAAGCCGCAACTTTGTTACCGTTGCGGGGGCAGCGCCGGCTTTGCACCGGCTTCCCGATTATCCCTTGCGGGCACCACAGAAAAAGGCGTTATGTTTTTCTCTTGTTATCAGAGGGCGGCATCATAAGCGCTCGGGTTTTGGAAGTCCAGACGTCTATTATTTTGACGTTGCCGGATCGTTATTCTGGCCTTAGGTAGCCGCCACCCTGCAGTTTATAGGTTTTCCCCTGCAAGGCGGGGTTTTCCTGTTGGCGATAATAGAGGCTATGGCCGTTACCAGCGATCAAATGGCTGGGCGGCACATGGTTTTCTAGTACCAACTGGCTGACATGGGAATCCGCTGTCAGTTGCCAATGGCTATTAGCGCTTATTACCAGCTTGATGTGGCCAGCCTTGTTATTGCTGTTAATGGCGCCGCGCATTTGGCTGTTATCGGTTAGTGCCAGGGTGATGGATGAAGAGGCATCAGCCAACACTTTTCCTGCAAGCTGCTGATGGGTGGCCGTTAGGGTGACGGTGCCACCTTGAGTGGGGTGAGCGTCTGGTACGCCCCAAGGGCCTTTTAAGGCTTTGAGTAAAATGCCGTCTTTGCTGACCAGTGCGACGTTATCGAGGCTAATAGCGGCATGGGTATTGGTGACATAAAACAGCGGGCCCGCCAAGGCGGTGATGCTGCCGCCCTTGGCATCAAAATGTGAGACGCCGACACCGGCATCACCCGAGAAGCTTTGGTACATCATCACTGCGCCTTTGCTATCGGCTTTGAGTGTGGCGCTGGTCAGTTGCACCTTACTGCCGCCTTCTACCACCACCACGTTGTCGTCGGTCGACTCGTAACTGCCGCCAGCGCCGCTAATGAGGCCTGTCGAATAGATGGCCGCCGAATAGGGGCCGGTAACGACATAGTGGCCCGCATTGGCCAAAACTGTGCCGCCACCTTGGTCGGTTGCCAATGCCGAACTATGGGCGCCGCTGGTGAAAACATGCGCATGATTCACGGTGATATAGCCGCCTTCGGTAGCGAAAACACCGTGGCTGGAAGGGCCGCTGGTGGTGATAGTGCCGGTGTTAAAGCCTATGCGAGCCTTGTTACCCACGGCGCAAAGTCCTTTGCCTTCGTTGCTGGCGGTTAGGATGTGGCTATCACTCAGCTCGGCCTGACTATTGGCCGCCACATAAACCCCAGCACTTTTTTTGCACACCATGGCCAGGCGGTTACCCCCCTGTGGCGGTAGCCCTGGCGGTGGCTGCTTACCCTTGGCGGTAAAGATCTCACTGCCCGGAGGCGGCGGCATCTTGCCGTCTTTAGGCATCGGTGGTGGCATTTGGCCGTGCTTTGTAGCGCTGTTGCCGGCTATGGACGGTGGCCCGGGTGGCTTAGCGCCGGCGCCGCGTGGCGAATTTGGGGTTAGGCTGCCACTTAGCAGCACTGTGGCAGCGGTTATTTGCGCCTTGGCGCCGCCGCTAACCGTGATGGCAGCGCTCTGGCTATTGGCTAACAGCAGGGTGGGTTTGTGGTATTGGGCCGAGTCTTTAACCAGCAGTATTGGCATCAGCATTTGAGGTTTGGGTGCATCAGTTGCACAACCTGCAAGTAACGCTGCTGCCAGGCTTGCGGCGACGGAGCGTATCAGCATGAGTGTTTTCATCTTGTTGTAAATAATCATGTTCTTCTTTAAATCTCTGCCACCAGAAAGAAAAGGCCGGTTTACAAAAATTTTCGAAGTTTGACTAAATGTCGCCTAATTGATTGGCCAAAGGTCGGCTTGCTTCCTTAACTATCATTGGCTTACAAAGGGGTATGGTTTATCCGCGCAAAGAGAGAACAAATGAAAGCTGTATTGTTAGACGCAGACACCTTGGGTGATGACATTGATTTAACGCCGATCCGTGAGGTAGTTAGCGAGCTTAACGTCTATGCTGCGACCACCCCGGAGCAGCTTGAGGCTCATGCTGGCGACGCCGATCTGCTGCTAACCAACAAAGTGGTGCTCGATGACGCCATTTTGGCGGGCCGTAAGGGCATTATGATCATGGCGACCGGCACCAATAATGTTGACATGGCTGCAGCAAAGGCACGGGGGATCCCGGTCCTTAACGTAACCAATTACGGCACCGCGTCGGTGGCGCAGCACACCCTGATGCTAATGCTGGCCCTGGCTGCAAAATTACCGCTTTATCAGCACGACCTTCGCGGCGGAGCCTGGCAGCAAAGCCCGTATTTTTGCTTAATGACCCATAAAACGCTGCAGCTTGCCGGTAAGCATTTGGTGATTGTTGGAGCCGGTACCTTGGGAACAGAGGTGGCACGCCTGGCAGAAGCCTTTGGCGTGCACGTCACCTTTGCAGCGCGTCCTGGTAAAAGTAACGATCCGCGCCCCAGCATGGAAAGCTTGTTGCCAAAAGCCGATGTGTTGTCTTTTCACTGCCCGCTGACCGAACAAACTCGGTATTTACTTAACGCCTCGGCGCTTGAGAAAATTAAACCCGGTTGCTTGGTGGTCAATTGCGCCAGGGGCGGGGTAATTGATGAAGATGCAGCCCTTGCCGCTTTGAAGGCTGGAAAAATTGCCGGTCTTGCTGTGGATGTGCTGCCGGTAGAACCGCCCCGGCAAGGTCACGGATTATTAGACGCGCTAGCCGAGCCTTTGAATGTGATTGTCACCCCCCATAGTGCCTGGATCAGCCCAGAAGCACGTCAAAACGTCATTAAAATTACGGCGGCGAATATTCAGTCTCTCTAACTGAACGTTTTTAAAGGACTATTTTTACAAAGCAATAAAGGCGCAAGGAAATACATTTTTCTCGCGTCTTATTTTTTAAATTAATTAAAACATTTTATTAACATTTAGTGGCTTTTGGCTGTTTTTGAAAAAGGCTATGGCGGCATTTTCTGTGGCGCTTAGCCTTCGTCTCCTTTAAAATTCTCCCGATTTAGCGTCACCTAATACCAATGGCTAATTGTTATTGATCGGAAATATTTTATTTAATTTAACAAATTAAATGTCCGTTTTAGATAAGACGTATCCTGGGTTGTTTTTTTGCTGCTGCGCAAAATGACCACAGCCCATCAAAAAGTCACCCTTTTGAGGTGGCAAAACGTTAAATACAGAGCATCTACCCTCGAGGGGTTTTACATGTCGATTCAAACACCTAAAGAAATTACCAACGCCGTTATCCAAAGCGGTGTGCGTAAAAGCGGCCTGTCTATGTCCGCGCTGATGATCCTGGGCTTTATGGCGGGTGCCTTTATTGCCTTGGGCTTTTTGCTAGACATTCGTGTCACTGCTACCTTGCCTCACGACTGGTCATCCTTTGGCCTGTTCTTGGGGGCTGCGGTGTTCCCGGTAGGCCTGATTTTAACGGTGCTGGCGGGCGGCGAGCTGCTGACCGGTAACATGATGTACATGGCTACTGCCTTGTTTTCAGGCAAAATTGGTGTTGCTGCCCTGGTACGCAACTGGGTGGTTATTACCATTGCTAACTTCATTGGCGCTGTCTTTATTGCCTACTTCTTCGGCCACTACCTGGGTCTGGGCGAAGGCGCCTTCCTAGCCAAATCTGTTGCCGTAGCCAAAGCCAAGCTGAAAGCAGATTTTATGCACGCTTTTGTTTCTGGCATTGGCTGTAACTGGTTAGTTTGCTTGGGTATCTGGCTGGGCCTTTGCAGCAAAGAAGCCATTGGTAAAATTCTGGGTCTGTGGTTCCCGGTTATGGCGTTTGTAGCTATCGGTTTCCAACACGTTGTGGCCAACATGTTTATTATTCCGCTGGCCATCTTCGCGGGCGCGGCGACCTGGGGTGAATATTTTGGCAATTTTGTGCCGGTATTCTTAGGTAATGTTGTGGGTGGTGCCCTGTTTGTCGGTATCGCCTACTATGTTGCCCTGGTGCGCGAATCTGGCAATGCGCCAGAAGCGGCTGCAGAAACGCAAACCAATAACGCTTAAATTTTTAAGCCTGAAAAAAGCCATGCCTTGTGCATGGCTTTTTTTATATTGGTGCTGAAAAAACAATAACGAGAGAGCGATGAAAGTCAAAGTGATAGCGGCTCATCAGTCGCTTTACCCGCAGCCGATAACCTTTAGGCGCGGCGACACGTTGCAATTGGGGCGAATCGATGATGAATACCCCAATTGGATCCGGGTGATAACTGCTGACGGTAACGAAGGCTGGGCACCGCTCCAGTTTATTGAGCGATTGTCGGCTGAGCAGGGCCGCGCGATATGCCAATACAGTGCTTTTGAATTAAACACGGAAGTGGGCGAGGTGTTAGTAGCCCAGCAACACCTTAATGACTGGTATCTGGCCACCAATGCGTTAGGTGTGACCGGTTGGGTACCGGCAAAGACGGTGACCCTTGTATAGCTGAGGTTTAATCGGTGTCATAACAATGGAGGAAACACCGCGCAGAGGTAAAAACATGCGGATATTGAAAAGGTTATTAATACTGGGCGCATGTTGCCTGCCAGTGGTTGCTGTCGCCAATACCGATACCAGCCAAGGGTTGTCGCCAAAGCGTGGTTTGGCTTATGGCCACCCATCAGCGGCCGACCTGGCGCTTATCAAGGGCCATATCGCCTGGTGGTATAACTGGGCCGTGACACCAACGCCCGATACTGCCGAGAGTGACATTGAGTATGTTCCCATGGTGTGGGGCTGCCATTTTGATGAAAAGCGCCTGCGCCAATACTTGTCGAGTCACCCTAAGGTTAAATACCTGCTGGGTTTTAACGAACCTAACTTCAAGCACCAGGCCAATATTTCACCGCAAAAAGCGGCTGAAAACTGGCGCAAGCTGCAAGCCATTGCTGACGAGTTTCATCTCAAGACCGTGGCACCGGCAGTGAATTTTAGCCCCGATAGGATGGCGATTGCTGGCAAAGGCAAAACAGGCGATCCCTTTGATTATCTGGATGCCTTTTTTAAGGCCTGCCAGGGGTGCCGCATTGATTATGTCGCCGTGCACAGCTATATGGATTCCCCCCGTGCCTTTAAGCGCTATGTCAGCCGCTTTTACCAGCGTTATCACAAACCGGTGTGGGTAACAGAGTGGGACTATCAATCTCGCCATCATAAAGCCACCTTAAACCAGCAGCTCGATTACCTGGCCGAAACCGTACATTGGTTAGAGCATCAGCCCTTTGTGTATCGCTACGCTTGGTTTGTGGGCCGCTCCAAGCATGGAGCAAATAAGGCGCCCTTTATTGACCTGCTCGGGGCGCCTGGGCAATGGAGCCTGTTGGGTAAGCTGTACGGCGATATTCCAGCAACCAATGTGTATTTACCGGTGCCAGGGGTTATAAACGGTGACCAAGCTGTTGCCTCACAAGGCGTGCATTACCGCCCCATGCCCGGGGCAAACGCGCAAATTGCGCTGCAGGCAGGCGAGGGCAGTCACTTTGGTTACCAGCTTGAAACGGCTAAAGCCGGCGGTTATGTCATGACCCTGCGTTATGCCAGCAGCAGCGCCAGTGAGTTACAGCTGAAAGTGGGCCAACAACCCTGGCGACGTTACCACCTGGCAAGCACCGGTGCGGAAACGTGGCAGCAGCTCGCTATTCCCGTAACCTTGCAGGCCGGGCGCCAGCATCTAAAACTTGCCGTTAAAAGCGGCGAAATCAGTGTGGATGCGCTGCGCTTTACGACGCCGTAGTGATGCTCTTTCACGGTTTATAACGGAGGTGAATGATGAAAATGCTTTTTCTTGCCAGCGCCGCTTTGGTGCTTGTGGGGTGCAGCACCGACCCCAAAGACCTGGAAAGTAGCCAAGTTGAAACGGTAACGGTGGGCCCGACCATGGTCAATTGTGTTGGTGTGGGCGCCAGAAAGTGTATGACTGTTAACGGCGCTGCTTATTACTCCACCATTAAAGGTTTTGACTATCAGCCGGGTTATCGCTACCAGCTGAAAGTGAAAAAAGTACAAAACTTTGACCCGAAAAATGTCCCTGCCGATGCCAGCCTTTACCGCTATGACCTTATCAAAGTGATAAGCAAAACAGCGGTTAGCAATTAACGGTTGCCAGCCGTTATTTTCCCTAATACCCCGGTGGCTGTTCACCGGGGCTGTCCATAGCGGGTTTTGTTCGTTAGAGTGTCGCGGCTAATAACAACTGCCATAAAAACAAAGCGAACGAAGGAAGCCCATGCATTACTCTCAATCAACTGCTGCGCCGCGCCGCCCTGGCTTGGTGCTGCAAATTCTTATTGGCATTATCCTTGGCGTTATTTTGGCCCTGGTATGGCCACAAGCGGCAGAAGCGGTGGGGCTTTTGGGCGAACTCTTTGTTAAGGGTTTAAAGGCCGTGGCACCGGTGTTGGTGTTTGTATTGGTACTGGCTGCCATTGCCAATCACCGCCAGGGAGTGCAAACCCACATTAGGCCCATTCTGGCGCTTTACCTTATTGGGACCTTTTGTGCAGCGCTGGTGGCGGTTTCGATGAGCTTTCTGTTTCCCACCACCCTTGCGCTGGCAGACAAGGGCGCCGATGGCAGTGCGCCACAAGGCATTGCTGAGGTACTGCATACACTGCTGTTTAATGTGGTCGACAACCCCATTCATGCTATCGAAACGGGCAATTTTGTCGGCATTCTGGCCTGGGCGGTGGCTCTGGGGTTTGCCCTTCGTAAGACCTCTGACGCAACCCGTCAGCTACTGACCGATGTGTCTGACGGCGTTTCGGCCATTGTTAAGCTGGTTATTCGTTTGGCGCCCCTTGGGATCTTTGGCTTGGTGGCCAACACCTTTGCCCAAACCGGCTTTAAAGCCATTGCCGGTTATAGCCATTTGCTGGCCGTACTTTTAGGCTCGATGCTACTGATAGCTTTTGTTATTAACCCGCTGATTGTCTTTATCAAACTGCGCCGTAATCCTTACCCGCTGGTTTTTAAATGCCTGCGTGAAAGCGGCGTAACCGCCTTTTTTACCCGCAGCTCGGCGGCCAATATTCCGGTTAACATGGACCTTTGTAAGCGCCTTGATTTGCACGAAGACACTTACTCGGTTTCTATTCCGCTTGGTGCCACCATTAATATGGCTGGCGCTGCTGTCACCATCACCGTGTTGTCGTTGGCGGCGGCCCATACCCTGCATCAGGACGTTGGCATTCTAAGCGCCATATTGCTCAGCCTGGTGGCCTCGGTCGCGGCCTGTGGCGCCTCTGGTGTTGCTGGCGGCTCGCTGTTGTTGGTGCCTTTGGCTTGTAGCCTTTTCGGTATCAGCAACGATGTGGCGATGCAGGTGGTCGGCGTTGGCTTTATTATCGGTGTGCTGCAAGACTCATGCGAAACCGCCCTTAATAGCTCTACCGATGTGCTTTTCACTGCCGCCGGTTGTGGGGTAGAGAAGGTTTAAAAAATTAAATATCAAAAAAGGCGACCTTTTGGAATAGAAGTAATCTGATGTGGAAAACGTTATCCAATAGGTGATTTGGATAATCATTATACTATAATTTCATCGTTATAAACGAAGGTGAAAAATAGAGCTTTTAAATCATTGTTCATTTTTTATTATAACGTATGTGTATAATTATTAGATAGTTCTATCTAATGCATGTTGAAGTAATTTTTTAAAGTCAACGTATTGTATGAATTGATTTTCTTATTGTGAGATTTCATCTATAAAAATAAAGTTAGATGAAATCTTATCTTTTAAATTAGGCCGATTTTATATTGAATTCATTGCATGAATTAAATTTTCCTGGAATTATTTTCTATGATTAATGTTTATTTTTTTTTATAAGTATGATATTTTATATAGATATAAAATAAATATTGGTTGGATATTTGATGAATAAAATTCGGCGCCCTATACTGGTAACAGGCTCTCATCGTTCTGGGACTACTTGGGCAGGAAGGAATTTAGCATTGGCTCCAAATACAGGGTATATACATGAACCCTTTAATTTGGACCATACTGTCAACAGTATTGATAAGCAGTACAAGTATTGGTTCTTCCATGTTTCAAATGATAGCGGTTTTGAATATAAGAAAACAATGGATAAAGTAATTGAATTTAAATATCCATTTTTTGCTAACCTTCCAAGAATACATACATCAAGAAATGTTGCACGCTTTTTTATAGATCATAGTCGTTCACTTTATCATCGACTTAGGGGCGATACTCCTATAGTTAAAGATCCTATCGCATTTTTTTCAGCTGAATGGTTAAGTAGCACATATAACATGAATGTGTTGGTGATGATTCGTCACCCTGCGGCATTCTGCTCAAGTTTAAAAATAAAAAATTGGACATTTGATTTTAGACATTTTTTTGAACAAGAAGAATTAATGAATGGCTTTTTGTTCGAATTTAAAGATGAAATACGAGAATGTATAAATGAAGAAAAAGATATAATAGATCAAGCAATACTGCTATGGAATTGCATTCATAAAACAATTTCTTCTTATAAGAAGGAACATGCCGATTGGGTTTTTGTTAGGCATGAGGATTTATCTCAAGATCCGATCGAGGGGTTTAAATCGATTTTTGATAGCTTTGGGTTAGATTTTAATGATGACGTAAAAGAGGCTATTTATAAAAATTCTGGTTCGCACAATCCAACAGAACAGCAGTCTAAAAATGAGTTTGTGAGAAATAGTAAGGAAAATATTCATAACTGGAAAAAACGTTTGACGGAAGATGAGATTAAAAAAATTAAAGAGAAAACATCTTCTATCTCAAATGAATTTTACCATGAAGATGATTGGTGAAATTCATTCACGATTTCTGAAATAAAAACGCCGTTGTCACGGCGTTTTTTAATGCGAATATATATGTATATGTTTATATAGTAAATATACTACTAGACGCTAACTAGCGATTACTATAATAATTTAATCATACTGCTGCGAGTCTTAAGTTGACGTCTGTAATATTACATAATTAGGATGTCTAAATATTGATTCTGAATTTTTTTGCGGCGTTTTTTATCTATTAAAGTTCTAGCCAGCCTTTTAACTTATCCGGGTCGGTCACTTCCAGCACCGCTGTGTCGCCTGCGGCCGGTTGCGGGGTGACGTCAAAGGTCATCAGCTCGTCTAGGCGAAAGGCGTGCACTTCAACGCTACGTTCGCCAATGGCGGTGAGCTGGGTTTGTAATTTACCCATGCGGGCACGCAGGCCATCGATAGCGACAATAACGTCACCAGCGGCAAGGCCGGCTTTATCGGCTGCGCTACCGTGGGTTACCGACAGCACCTTGATACCGCCGTCGCTGTCTGCCAGGCGAGCCCCTAAGGTCAGGCGCGGTTGGCGATTTTTCGCCGGGTTGCCACCGTTGTCGCCGTCATCACTGGCGGGCAGATAACGCAGGCTTACCCCCATGGCATCCAGCAGCTTTGCCAGCGGCAAGTCTTCGGTGGCGTAGAGCGCCTGGTTAAAGAAGCTTTCCAGGGATTCACCCAGCAGGCTTTCGGCCAGTTTTTGGTGACTGTCGTCGTCGGTGCCAATACTGGGGCGGCCAAAATCTTCCCAGAGCCGTTCCATCACATGGTCAAGGCAGAGATTGTGCTCTGAACGCAGCCGCAGGGTTAAATCCAGGCACAGCGCCATAATGGCGCCCTTGGTGTAGTAGCTGACAATGGCATTGGGGGCGTTTTCGTCTTGCTGGTAAAACTTGGTCCAGGCATCGAAGCTGGAGTCGGCCAGGCTTTGCACAAAACGCCCAGGCGCCCTTGCCACCCGGGTCAGGGTGGTGGCCAGGCGGTCAAGGTAGCTTTGGGCATCAATAAGGCCGGCGCGGTGCAAGATTAAATCGTCGTAGTAAGAGGTAATACCTTCATAGGCCATAGCTGAATGCTGTGGCTTTCCTTATCCAGTTGGTAGGGTAAAAACGCTTTGGGTTTAATGCGTTTTACATTCCAGTTATGAAAATACTCATGGGAGCAAAGCGCTAAAAAGTCGTTGTAATCCTTACCATTAAGGCTGTAGCGGGGATCATCAACGCGGTGGAATTACGGTGTTCCAGGCCGCCGTAACTGTCGGCGGTGACCATGGTTAAAAACCAGTATTCATCGAAGGGATAAGGCGCGCCGAAAAACTGCAGCTCGGTTTCACAAATGGCGGTTAGGTCGCGCTTTAGCTGGTCGCGGTCGCCGTAATGATGGCCGGTCAGCACCAAATGGTGCGCAATACCGCAGGCATCAAAGCTCAGTATTTCAAAGTCGCCCATCTCTACCGGGTGGTCGATAAGGGTGTCGTAGTCTTTAGCGGCGAAACGGCCAAAGCCCCATTTGTCGCCGTCTTGGCGGCCAAGGCCGGTGGCAACTTTCCAATGGGGGGCCTCACTTGGCGGTTGAATATCGACACTAACTGGGTCGTTTTCCTGGCCGGATACCGCCAAAAACACCGAAGTGCCGTTAAAAAAGCCATGGGTTTCGTCGAGGTGGGCGCCGCGCACCGACAAATCCCAAGCGTATACCTGATAGCGTACCTTGACCGGGCCTTCCGTCGCTGCCAACTGCCAACGGGCCTTGTCGAGTTTTTGAATGGCGACGGGGGCATCGTCTTCGTCGACGGCTTCTATCCATTGCATGTGCTTGGCAAAGTCGCGAATCAGGTACGAGCCCGGGATCCAGGCGGGCAGCCAAAGCTGCTGGCCGTTTTGATCCGGCTCGTCGATGGTGAGGGTGATGTCGAAAAGGTGCCGGCTTAAATCAGCAGGCTTGATGTCATAATGGATGGCGGCGATCATTGGCTTGCGCTATCAAGGGTTTGGCATGCAGTCTAGCATGGACTTTGAGGTCGCTTAAGGAGCTATAGATGAGCGAAGAAACCATTTTCTCAAAAATTATTCGTCGTGAGATCCCCGCCGACATTTTGTATCAGGACGATTTGGTTACCGCATTTCGGGACATTAACCCCAAGGCGCCGCTGCATGTGCTGGTTATTCCCAATATTTTGATTGCAACCGCCGATGACATCACCGAAGAGCACGAACCGTACCTTGGCCGCATGATGTCGGTAGCGTCCAAACTGGCAAGAGAGGCTGGCATCGCCGAAGACGGTTACCGCCTGCTGATGAATTGCCGCGAGCACGGTGGCCAAGAGGTGTATCACATCCATCTGCACCTGTTGGGCGGTAAACCGCTGGGGCCGATGCTGGCGCGTTAACGGTTTTTACCCTAAGACCTTAGTCGGGGCTGACATCGAAAAAGAGTCCCGTTACAATCGCTGCGAATTTTCACCAGGGGGAGGCCTTTAAGGCCTGAGATGTCGGTGCACCGACAGACCCTTTGAACCTGATCCGGCTCGTACCGGCGTAGGGATGGTGCTTGCCATTACTGCCGCACGCCCGGATCTCTTTTAAAAGAGGTCCACATGTTCAAACCATCTATGATTGCCCTGGCTCTTGCCAGCCCTAATGTGTTGGCCGATACGCCAACGGCAGACACCGCTGCCAGCAGCAATATCGAGCACATTGAAGTTACCGGCGACTTTCGCCGCCAAGCCCTGACAGAACTTACCGATTCGGTTTCAGTGTTATCGTCAACTACCCTTGAAGAACGTCACACCGAAGCCTTAGACCAAGCCTTAACGTTGGTGCCCAATGTTAACTTTGACAGTGGTGCCAGCCGTGGCCGTTTTATCCAAATTCGCGGCATTGGCGAGCGCAGCCAGTATGCGGCGCCCATTTATCCCTCGGTTGGCTTGTTGGTGGACGGCTTTGATTTTTCTGGCATGGGGCTGGCGGGGCTGATTAGTGACGTGCAGCAAGTTGAGGTGTATCGCGGCCCTCAAGGCACTCGCTTCGGCGCCAATGCCCTTGGCGGTTTGATTAACATCGAAACCCGCGCGCCCACCGACGATGTTGAAGGTTATGCCGAGGCCTCGGTTGCCAACCACAATGCCAGGCGCTACCAAGGTGCTGTTGGCGGCGGTTTGTCAGACGCGTGGTCAGCGCGGCTTTCCGGGTCCAGCTATAAAACCGATGGTGATTATTTTAACAGCTACCAGCAGCGGCCAACCGATGGCCGTGATGAAAACACCGCCCGTTTAAAACTGCGCTACCAAAAAGACCATTGGCAGTGGGACATAACCGGCCTTTGGCTCAACGTGCAAAATGGCTACGATGCTTTTAGTTTTAATAACTCCCGTACCACGCTTTCTGACCAGCCCGGGCAAGATAACCAATTAAGTAAAGGCCTTGGTTCAAAGCTGCAATATAGCGGTTGGGATAAAGCCAGGCTGGTGCTTAATACCACCACCAGCCACACCGACAGCCTTTACAGTTTTGACGATGACTGGTCTAACCCAGACTATTGCCAAGTTAACACTTGCCCCTACGGCGACTACGTTGAGGCCGAATCGTACCAGCGCCGCCGCTCCACCCAGGTAGCCGATTTACGTTTGGTGTCGAAACCGGCCGGGCGGCTTGGCAATGTCGATTGGGTGTTGGGTGTGTATGGCCATTTTGAAGATGAAGACCTTCGTTACCTTGACACCTACGGCAGCGGCAGCTTGCTAACCAGCCAGATAACGGGCCAAAACAAAGCCGTTTACGGCCAGCTTACCATCCCGCTAAATGACCGTTGGCAAGTTAAAACCGGTGCCCGCTTTGAGCATTGGCAAGCTGACTACGACGACTCTAATCCCCAGCACCTTAACCACAGTGAAGGCCTTTGGGGCGGCAATGTCGACCTTTCCTACAACCTTGCCAGCAGCATGTATTACCTCGGTCTTTCAAGGGGCTATAAGCCCGGCGGCTTTAATACCGACGGTAACCTAGAGGCTGATAAACGCAGCTTTGACACCGAAACGGCAGTCAACCTGGAAGCGGGTGGCAAGTGGTGGCTGAGCCCGAAACTGTCAATGATGCTAAGCGTCTTTAACATGTGGCGCGACAACATGCAGGTAAAAACCTACGAAACCCAAAGCCGCGGTGATGGTTCATCCGAGTTTGTGGAGTTTTACGGCAATGCTGCCTCGGGCCGTAACTATGGCGCCGAGTTTGAAGCCAGTTGGCAAGCCTTAGACAGCTTACGTTTTTCCGGCTCTTTGGGGCTGCTGCGCACCCGCTATAACGATTTTATTAATGCCAGTGGTGAAAGCCTTGATGGCCGTGACCAAGCGCAAGCGCCGCGCTGGACTTATCACCTTGGTGCGGACTGGCAACTGGCCGAGAACTGGCTGCTGTCGGTCAGTAGTGAAGGTAAAGACCGCTACTACTTTTCAGATACCTCTGACGTACAGGCCTGGAGCTATGTGCTTTGGAACGCCAATCTTGCCTGGCAACACGGCCACTGGCAGCTTGCTGTTTATGGCAAAAACCTCTTTGACCGGCAATATCCTACCCGTGGCTTTGGCGGCTGGGGCAACGACCCGGCCGACGGTTATGCCGAACATCCCTATTACCAACTGGGCGACGGCCGTGTGGTCGGTGCCAGTGCCACCTACCGTTTTTAAGGAGCTGTGATGAACCTGTCTGTTGAAATTTCCATGTACCCGCTGGCTGACAATTACATTCCGCCCATTCAAGGCTTTATTGACGAGCTTAATCGCCACCCGGAGCTACAGGTGATTACCAACACCATGAGCACCCAGGTGTTTGGTCCTTACGACACCGTGCTCATGGTGGTGGGGGAGGCCATGAAGGCCTATCACCAAACTGCAAAGGCAAGCTTTGTGTGTAAGTTCCTGGGCGGGGATCTGCGCCCTTGAGCGATTTTTTCCAAGCCGTTTGGCAGCAGCTCCTGGCCACCTCTGGCTGGGAGTTGCTGGCGGTGCTGTTGGCCGTCGCCTATTTGCTGCTGGCGATTTGGCAGAGCCAGTGGTGCTGGCCCGCGGCACTTTTTAGCACCCTTATTTATGTGGCGCTGTTTTATAAGGTGGCGCTGCTGTCAGACTCGCTACTTAACGCCTATTACCTGGTGATGGCCATTTATGGCTGGTGGAGCTGGCGCCAGGGGCGAAGCCACCAAGCCTTGCCGGTGAGCACCCGGCCATGGGTTTGGCACCTTGGCTTGATAACGGCTGGCGCATTGGTGTCACTGGCCTGGGGCTATGTAATGGCCGAATATACCCACGCCGCTTTTCCCTACCTTGATGGCGCCAATGCCTGTTTTTCGGTCATAACCACCTGGATGGTGACCCGCAAAATCATTGAAAACTGGCTGTATTGGGTGGTGATTGATGCGGTGTGTATCTGGCTTTACTTGCAAAAAGATTTAGCGATGACAGCGCTATTGTTCGCCGCTTATGTGCTGATGGCCCTCGGTGGCTACTGGAGTTGGCGCCGTGCCATGCAAGCTCAAGCTGCCTGAGCCCTGGCAAGGGGCCACTAAAACGGTGTTTGCCGGCGGCCTGACTAACCGCCATTGGCTGCTTGAGTGCGCAACAGGTAAAGCGCTGCTGCGTGAAAACAATGCCGCGGTTGAGCTGGGTATTGACCGCGCAGCAGAGCAGCGTATTTGGCAACAAGCCAGCCAAACCGCGGTAAGCCCGGCGCTGATTTACCAGCAAGGGCGCTGGTCACTGTCGGCTTTTGTTGATGCGCCAACGGGTGCGGCCGATAGCGCGGCAAAACTGCGGGCGCTGCTTGGCGCCATTTCCTGGTTGCAAGGCCAGTCGGTAGCGTTACCGGTACTCGATTGCCAGGCCCGCGCTAAAGCCCTGGCTGCCGATAGCCTGGGCCCTCGGCAAGCCTACCAGTACCTGGCGGCCCACCCATTACCGTATCGGCCGGCCCATGTCGATTTAAACCCGCAAAACTGCCTTTGGCAGGGCGAGCGGCTGTGGCTGATTGATTGGGAATATGCCAGCCTTGCCGACCCTTATTACGATTTTGCCGCCCTGATGGTTGACCACCAGCAGTCAGCTGAGCGTATTGCGGCTATGTGGCAGCAGCTAACGGGGCAGGGCCTTAGTATCAAACGGTTATGGGCCATGGCAGCGGTTTATAGCCACCTTTGTGAAAGTTGGTGCCTGCATCCGCAAGCGGGCTACCTTGCCTATGCTGCGCATTATCGCAAAGCATGGGCGTCGTGCCTTGTGGCTATGGCCGCTGTCGATTAGCCTCAGCCACAGACTTCTAAACGAAAACCGTTAATGCCCCTTTTTGAATTAACAGCGACTCGCCGAGCATGGCTTTTATGAAGCGTTCCTTGGTTGATGACCCTCGCGATGTAGGCCGCGCGCTATTTGGCCCCCGTCATGAATCCTATTTCTGGCTGCTGCATACCGCAGGTTGGCTGAGCTATGGGGTGTTGTTCTGGATCTCCAATTATTTGGCCGGTAGCCCTGGGCGTTACTGGATCCATATTATGTTCCTGTGCACCTCGGGCTGGCTGCTGTCGTTGCCGCTGCGCTACCTGTACCGCCGCATTTGGAATTTTAAGCCGCGTACCATAGTGGTGATTATTATCCTCGCCAGCATGGTGGCCGGGGCCATTTGGCAGTTTGGCCGTAACTTCTTCTTTTATGCGGTGCTTTATCCTTCACGGGCGCCCGATGCCTGGTCAGGTTATTACGGCTATGTGGTGGCCTCGGTACCGATTTTGGCCGCTTGGAGCTGCCTGTACTTTGGTATTAAGTACTACCGCATGTTGCAGCTACTCAATGAAAAGGCGCTAAAGGCGGCCAATGCCGCGCAGCAAGCTCAGCTAAGGGCGCTTCGCTACCAGTTAAACCCGCATTTTTTGTTTAATACCCTCAATGCCATTTCCACCCTGATCATGGTCAAGGAAAACGACACTGCTAACCGCATGGTGGGTGGCCTGGCCGAATTTTTACGCTATTCGCTGGAAATTGACCCTATTCGCCGGGTGCCGCTGGAACAAGAAGTGCGGGCGCTGGAAAAGTACCTGGCCATTGAAGAAGTCCGCTTTTCAGACCGCCTTAAAGTGCACTGGCAAATCGAGCCAGAAGCCCGCATGGCCCTGGTGCCTTCGCTTATTTTGCAGCCGCTTATTGAGAACGCCATCAAATATGGGGTGGCCGGGCAGATAAAAGGCGGCAACATCTGGATTTTGGGCAAGCGTTTTGGTAGTGATCTATTGCTGGAGATAAGTGACGACGGCCCAGGCCTTGGTCAAGGCAAAAGCAGTAGCACCGGTGTGGGGCTAGCCAATACCAAGGAACGTCTTGAAACCCTTTACGGGGAAGACTTCGCTTTTACGTTGTCGTCGCGGGAGCCTTCGGGATTAACCGTTAACATTCGCATACCCTACCAGACGGAAGAATGACTATAAGAACCCTCATTGTTGATGATGAACCACTGGCCAGGAAGGGACTGAAAGTTCGCTTAGAGCAGTACCCGCAGCTGACGGTTGTTGGGGAGTCTTCCAGTGCGCAAGAAGCACTGCAAGCCATTGCCGCCTTAAAGCCTGAGTTGGTGTTTCTCGATATTCAAATGCCGGGGATGACGGGCATTGAACTCATCGAATCCTTGGTAGAAAAAGACGTCGACTTACCGATGGTGGTGTTCGTTACCGCCTACGACGACTATGCGGTGAAAGCCTTTGAACTGCATGCCCTGGATTACCTGTTAAAACCCATTGATGAGCAGCGCATTGAAGCTTGCCTTGAACGCATTAGCGACCAGCTTGAACAGCGCGACCAGGCGCGGCGTGAAGCTAGGATGTTAAAAGCGCTGGCAGAGCTGGCTGGGGTCAGCATTGACGAGGTGCAGCAGCGCCTTGACCGCGGTGAAGCGGTTACCGGCGATTACGCCAGCCAGCTGGCAATTCGTGACGGCTCGGAAGTGAGCCTGGTGGCCGCCGAAGACATTGACTGGGTCGATGCCGCTGGCGACTACATGTGTATTCACGCCAAGGGCGTTACGCACATTATGCGTAAAACCATGAAAGAGCTTGAGTCGATGCTCGACCCGCGCCGCTTTGTGCGTATTCACCGCAGCGCCATTGTTAATCGCGAACGCATTGGCCAGTTAATTAACCTGGCCAGTGCCGATTACTTGGTGCGGCTCAAAAGTGGCGACGAGCTGCGGGTAGGGCGCTCCTACCGGGAAAAGGTCAAACAGCTTTTGTTGTGATAAAGGGCCGTATGGCCCTTTTTTATTGGGAGCAAACCATGGATGCGTTATCGGGCCGTGCCGGTTTAGGGGCTGGGCTCTCCCTGACCACCGCCGTATTGTGGGGTCTTTTACCCATTGCCTTAAAAGAAGTGCTGGTGGTGATGGACGCTTACACCATTACTTTTTTCCGCTTTGCCTTCGCCGGTCTCTTATTAGCGTTGTGGCTTGGCTGGCGAAAAGCGCTGCCAAGGCTTCGCCGGCTTACCGGCAAGGGCCCCTGGTTACTTGCCATTAGCGTGCTTGGGCTGCTGGGTAATTACGGATTTTATCTGTTAGCGCTCAGGCACCTTGACCCGCGCACCGCGCAAACCGTTATTCAGCTGGCGCCGTTATTGTTTTTATTGGGCGGCGTTGGCATTTACAAAGAGCCCTTTGGGCCTGCGCAGTGGCTAGGGGTAATGCTATTGGTGGTTGGCCTTGGGCTTTTCTTTAACGACCGGCTGTTAACCCTTGTAAGCGAGCTTAACGGTGTTGGCTTCGGGCTGCTGCTGATGGTAATTGCAGCGGTTAGCTGGGCGGCTTATGCGCTTGCGCAAAAAACCTTGCTACGCCACCTTAACTCCGTGCAAATCATGATGATCATCAACCTGGCGGGGGCTTTTGCTTTCTTGCCGCTGTCGCATCCTGGGCAATTGTTGGCTCTAAACCCTAGTGAACTTGGTTGGCTGGTATTTTGCTGCCTTAACACCTTGGTGGCGTATGGCGCCTTTGCCGAGGCGCTAAATCATTGGCAGGCGTCAAAAGTCTCGGCGGTGCTGGCCATGGCGCCGTTGCTAACTTTCTTGTTTGTGGCATTGTTTTCGCTCTGGATACCACTGGGTTTTGATACCCAACCATTGCCGCTACTGTCCTATTTTGGCGCGGGAATGGTCGTTGCCGGCTCGGTGCTTAATGCCTTGGGTAAACGCCTTCACTGGCGGCGAAAGGGCGGGGATATTAGCCAATAAAAAAGGCGCCTGTTGGCGCCTTTTTTGTTTTAGTCGACCTGGACAATCTTGCAGGTATTGGTGCCGCCTATGGTTTCCATGCGGTCACCGTGGGTCATCAGCACCAGGTCGCCACTTTGAACGTAACCCTTGGCCTTTAATAAGGTCACGGCTTCGCGTTTTAACGCTTCGTCGCGGTAGTGGCTGGAATCAAAGGCCACCGGGAATACACCGCGATAAAGAGCCAGGCGGTTTAAGGTGCTGGCGTGCCGTGACAGGGCAAAGATGGGCAGCCCCGAGCTAATACGTGACATCAGCAGCGGCGTGCCGCCGGATTCGGTTAAGGCAACAATGGCCTTAACCCCGGCCAGGTGATTGGCCGCATACATGGTGGCAAGGCTGATGGTCTCTTCCACCGAGTTGAAGCTGTGATTCATGCTGCGAGCATTAATAATGGCAGCCGGGTTTTTCTCGGCGCCCAAACACACCCGTGACATGGCCTCGACCGTTTCAGCCGGATAATTCCCCGCCGCGGTTTCTGCCGACAGCATGACCGCATCGGTGCCGTCGAGTACCGCGTTTGCCACATCCATGACCTCGGCACGGGTGGGCATCGGGCTTTCAATCATCGACTCCATCATTTGGGTGGCGGTGATCACGACGCGGTTAAGCTCGCGGGAACGGCGAATAATGCGTTTTTGCTGGCCAACCAGTTCGGCATCGCCAATCTCAACCCCCAAGTCGCCGCGGGCAACCATCACCGCGTCAGAGGCGAGGATGATGTCGTCCAGGGTGTCGTCGGTAGCAACGGCTTCGGCGCGTTCAATTTTGGCGCAAATAAAGGCTCTTGAACCCTCAGCCTCGGCCAATTCCCGGGCGTAGCGAAGGTCGTCGCCACTGCGCGGGAAAGACACGGCCAGATAATCGACACCAATGGCGGCGGCGGTTTTAATATCGGCTTTGTCTTTGTCGGTAAGGGCAGGGGCGGTCAGGCCGCCACCTTGGCGGTTAATGCCTTTATTGTTCGATAAGGTGCCGCCAATCAGCACTTCGGTAACCACCTTGGCACCGTCAACGGCTGTCACTTTCAGCTGTACCCGGCCGTCGTCTAAAAGCAGTACGTCGCCGGCAAATACGTCTTGGGGCAGGGCTTTATAGTCCAGGCCAACAGCGCCTTGGTGGCCTTCACCTTTGGCCATGTCGGCATCAAGAATAAACTGTTCACCGACAACCAGGTTAACCGGGCCGTCTTTAAAGGTGGATACGCGGATCTTAGGGCCTTGCAAATCACCGAGAATGGACACGTGGCGGCCAAGGCGGGCGGCGATTTCCCGCACGGCTTTGGCGCGCTGTTGATGATCTTCAGGTTTTCCGTGGGAGAAATTCAGACGAACTACGTTGGCACCGGCGCGAATGATGGCTTCAAGGTTGTTGCCTTTATCCGTAGCAGGCCCAAGCGTGGTAACAATTTTCGTTCTTCTCAACATGACCGATTACCCAAAAAAGCGGTGTCGCCACTATAGCACACCCCTTTCTTTTTTGTAATTTTACTACAAACGGTTAATGTTTATCCTCTTCCTTCTCCAGGCGAGAGTCGCGCAAGACATCTTTAACACGTCGCAAATTTTCACGAAAACGCGGACCGCGACGTAAAACAAAACCGGTTGCCAAAATATCAATAACGGTGAGCGAAGCCAGGCGCGATGCCATCGGCATGTAAACATCGGTATCTTCAGGCACTTCCATGCCAATGGCGAAGTTGGCTTCCCGTGCTAGCGGCGAATCTTTCGAGGTAACAGCGATAACAGTGGCGTCGTTGTCACGGGCGATACGGGCCAGTTCTACCAAACTTTTGGTGCGGCCGGTATGCGACAAAAGCACAACAACATCGTCGGTGCTCGAATTCATGCAGCTCATGCGCTGTACCAGCACATCGTCGGAATAAATCACCGGTACGTTAAAGCGCAAAAACTTGTTTAACGCATCGTGCGCCACCGCGGCGCTGGCGCCTAAACCAAAAAAGGAAATTTTCTTGGCTTGGGTTAAAAGGTCAACTGCGCGGTTAATGGCGGCGGTGTCCAGGCTGCGCCGGGCGGTGTCCAGGCTGGCCATGGCAGATTCAAAGATCTTGGCGGTGTAGGCATCTGGGCCATCGTCTTCTTCTACATGGCGGTTTACATAAGGCGTTCCGTTGGCCAAGCTTTGGGCAAGATGCAGTTTAAAATCGGGAAAGCCTTTGGTGTCGAGCCGGCGGCAAAAACGGTTAACGGTCGGCTCGGAAACATCGGCCGCTTTTGCCAATGAAGCAATTGACGAGTGGATCGCCGATTGCGGATTCGCCAGGATAACCTCGGCAACCTTGCGTTCTGATTTCGAGAGCGCTGTCAGGCTCTTGGCGATTTTATCCAGGGTGTTCATTGGCAACATTGTCCTTTTGTTCTTCAAGGCTTACCGAAAGTTAATGCCATAAAAGGGCGGTGATTTCGCCATTATTATGAAAAAAAACTTCTTATGAAAGTTAACCCGCCGAAATTCTTTGGCGATGTGATAGACAACCAGGGGCGCTTGGCGCTTATAATGTAGTTAAATTACAACTTTATTGATCAGCGGAAGGAATCACGCATGAAACGGGATCAAGCAATAGGCCCGTGCGATCTGGTGTTGTTCGGTGTGAAAGGCGATTTGGCAAGACGTAAGTTGCTGCCAGCCCTTTACCAGTTGGACAAGGCCGGCCTGCTGCACGCCGACAGTCGTATTATCGGTGTGGCTCGTCACGAGGCCGAACCGATTGAAAAAATCCTCGATACCTTTCTAAAAGAGCCTGTCGATACGGCAGTGCTGGAACGCTTCAAGGCCCGTCTGGGCCACGTTACCCTCGATTTTGCCGATATGAGTTCCTACGCGGCCATTAGCGAAGCGGTCAATCTCGATACCCCAGAAGTGTATTACTTTGCCACGCCGCCTTCGCTTTATGGTGATATCTGCCAAGGGCTTTCCGGTGCCGGCCTGATTCGTGATAACAGCCGCGTTATAATGGAAAAACCCATTGGTCATGATTTGGCGTCCAGCCGGGTGATCAACGACAAGGTCGACGCGCATTTTCAGGAACGGCAAATTTACCGTATCGACCATTATTTGGGTAAAGAGACGGTGCAAAACCTGCTGGCGCTGCGTTTTGCTAACTCTATTTTTGCCAGTAACTGGGACTACAGCTGCATTGACTCGGTACAAATTACGGTAGCCGAGGAAGTGGGTATTGAAGGGCGCTGGAGCTACTTTGATAAAGCCGGGCAGATGCGCGACATGGTGCAAAACCATTTGTTGCAGGTGCTGACTCTCATTGCCATGGAACCGCCGGTGAGCCTGGATGCCGACGCCATTCGCGATGAAAAGGTGAAGGTGTTAAAAGCGCTTCGCCCCATTACCCAAAGCAACATTAATGACGTAACGGTTCGTGGCCAATACAGCGCCGGATTCTTGCGTGGTAAAGCCGTACCTGGCTATGCCGAAGAAGAAGACGCCAACACTGGCTCCGATACCGAAACCTTTATTGCCATGCGCGTCGATATTGATAACTGGCGCTGGTCTGGCGTGCCTTTTTATCTGCGTACCGGTAAGCGGATGCCTTCGAAAACCACGGAAGTGGTGATCAACTTCAAGGCGCTGCCGCACAATATTTTCGCCAAATCGCAGAAAAACCCGCCTGCCAACAAGCTCATTATTCGCCTGCAGCCCCACGAAGGGGTTGAGCTGCAAATGCTCAATAAGGTGCCGGGGCTTGAGTCCAATATGCGCCTGCAAAGCACCACCTTGGACCTGTCATTCTTTGATGCCTTTAAAGACGAGCGTATTGCCGATGCCTACGAACGGCTGCTGTTAGAAGCCATGATGGGCAACCAGGCTCTTTTTGTACGCCGTGATGAGGTGGAAGCCGCCTGGACCTGGGTGGACTCCATTTTGGCGGCGTGGGAGCAAAACGGCGACAAGCCCAAAGCCTACCAAGCGGGTAGCTGGGGGCCGGTAGCCTCGATTGCCCTTATCACTCGCGACGGGCGTAGCTGGGAGGAATGATGAAACTGACAGTAGAAAAGCGCTTTGATGACCGCGCTGAGCTTGCCAAAAGCTTGGCCCGCAAAGTGGCTTCCTTACTGCAAGAGGCCATCGACACCCGCGGTAAGGCCTCGTTAGTGGTTTCCGGTGGCCGCACGCCGCTGGCATTTTTTCAGGCGCTTTCCCGTCAGCCCATTAGCTGGTCAAAGGTATTGGTTACCTTGGCCGATGAGCGCTGGGTGGATGCCGACGACCCAGCTTCAAACGAAGCGCTGGTGCGGCAAAATTTAATGCAGGGCTGGGCCGCCAGTGCCCGCTTTGTTGGCCTGAAAACTCCCCATGCCACGGTGGAAGCCGGGCTGGAACTGGCCACTGACTGGCTGGGTGCGCTGCCAACCCCTTTGGACGTGGTTATTTTGGGCATGGGCAATGACGGCCACACCGCCTCGTTGTTCCCGGATTGTCCAAACCTCAAGCAAGGCCTTGAGACCGGCGATGTGCTTATTGCTGCCCATCCGGCCAGCCAGCCACTGCCGCGTATTTCCATGAGTCTGTCGACACTCCTCAATAGCCGCCAGATCTATTTGCATCTGGAAGGTAAAGACAAAGCCGACACCCTGGCCAAGGCCCTGGCGGGTAACGATGTTACCGCGATGCCCATCCGCGCCGTACTGGGTCAGAAGCAAACCCCGGTGGATGTCTATCTGTACCAGGAGGAAGCATGAATAAGGTAGTTGCCGATGTAACCGCCCGTATTGAGGCGCGTTCCAAAGGCTCCCGTGACCAATATCTTGCCCATATTGCCCAGCAAAAGGCGGACGGTGTGCACCGCGCTAGCCTGTCTTGCGGTAATTTAGCCCACGGCTTTGCCGCCTGCGGTATGGACGACAAAAATACCCTCAAATCCTTTACTAAGGCCAATGTGGCGATAGTGTCGGCCTACAACGATATGTTATCGGCGCACCAGCCCTATGAAGCATTTCCGGCGGTGATTAAAAAGGCGCTGCACGAGATTGGCTCTGTTGGCCAGTTTGCCGGTGGCGTACCGGCCATGTGCGACGGTGTTACCCAAGGCCAGCCAGGCATGGAACTGTCGTTACTGTCCCGCGATATTATCGCCATGAGTTCGGCGGTGGCGCTGTCACACAATATGTTTGACGGCGGTTTGATGCTGGGTATTTGCGACAAAATCGTACCGGGCCTGCTGATCTCTGCTGCCACCTTTGGCCATTTACCCTTTGTTTTTGTGCCGTCAGGCCCTATGCCCTCTGGCATGCCGAACAAAGAAAAGGCCCGCATTCGCGAAGCCTATGCCCAGGGCCAGGTTGACCGTAACGAATTGCTGCGCGCCGAAAGTGAGTCTTACCACAGCGCCGGTACCTGTACCTTTTATGGCACCGCCAACTCCAACCAACTGATGGTGGAAGTGATGGGCTTGCAGCTGCCGGGCTCGTCTTTTGTTAACCCCAATACCAAGCTGCGTGACGCCTTAACCGAGGCCGCCGCCAAACAGGTAACACGGTTAACCGAGCTGTCTGGTAACTACGCCCCTGTTAGCGACATTCTCACCGCTAAAACCCTGGTGAATGCCATGGTGGCATTGCTGGCAACCGGCGGTTCAACCAACCACACCATGCACTTGGTGGCGGTGGGCCGCGCTGCCGGTATTCACATTACCTGGGACGACTTTGACGCCTTGTCTAAAACGGTGCCGCTGCTAACGCGCATCTACCCCAATGGCCAAGCTGACATTAACCATTTCCAAGCCGCCGGCGGCATGGGTTATCTCATTAAGAGCCTTAGAAAACTGGGGCTGCTTAATGAAGATGTGCAAACCATCGTTGGCAGTGGTCTTGACCAATACGAACTCGAGCCGTGGCTGAACGACGGCAAGCTCGAATGGCGGCCAAGCCCCGACAAGAGTCTTGATAGCAGCGTGTTGGCCGATCCTGACCAGCCCTTTAGCCCCGAAGGCGGCTTGAAAGTGCTGCATGGCAACTTGGGCCGCAGCGTTATTAAAGTGTCGGCGGTACCGGCGGCCAATACCGTTATTGAAGCGCCTGCCGTGGTTTTTTATGACCAAAACCAACTGGACGCCGCCTTTAAGGCCGGCTCTTTGGACCGCGATTGTGTGGTGGTGGTGCGTTTCCAAGGCCCCAAAGCCAACGGCATGCCGGAGCTTCATAAACTAACGCCGCCGCTCGGTGTGCTGCAGGAAAAAGGCTACAAAGTGGCTCTGGTAACCGACGGGCGCATGTCGGGGGCTTCCGGTAAGGTGCCAGCCGCTATCCACTTGACGCCAGAAGCGCTGGATAACCCGGTGCTGGCCAAGGTGCAAGACGGCGACATTATTCGCCTGGACAGCCGTAGCGGCGAATTAACACTGCTGGTTGATGAGGCCGAACTGGCTAAGCGCACGGCGGCCGTTGCCAACCTGACGCCGAATAATATTGGTATGGGGCGTAGCCTCTTTATGAATTTGCGCCCACAGCTTTGTGGCGCCGAACAGGGTGCAACCTTGTTCCGCTTTCCCCATGAGGACATCCAATGACCTGGAAGCTTGCTCCACAAGACGTGCTCACCGCCAGCCCGGTAATGCCAGTGTTGGTGATTGAAAAACTAGAGCACGCTGTTCCCTTGGCCAAAGCGTTGCTGGCCGGTGGCGTTAAGGTACTGGAAGTAACCTTACGCACCGATTGCGCCTTAGCCGCCATTGCCGAGATAGCGAAAGCGGTTCCTGAGGCGTTGGTGGGAGCGGGTACTGTACTCAACGCCGAAGACTACCAAGCTGCCGTTGCCGCGGGTGCCAAATTTGTGATTAGCCCGGGGATGACGCCGTCTTTAGTCAAAGCGGCCAAAGCCGGCACCGCGCCGCTCATTCCCGGGGTAAGTACCCTGTCTGAGGTTATGACCGGTATGGATTTAGGTCTGGAGTTCTTTAAGTTCTTCCCGGCCGAGGCCAGTGGCGGCGCACCGGCACTTAAAGCCATGGGCGGACCTATCCCGCAGGTGAAATTCTGCCCAACCGGCGGTGTGAGCCCGAAAAATGCCAGTGAATATTTATCACTGCCCAACGTACTTTGTGTGGGTGGCAGTTGGCTAGCACCGAAAGAAATGATGGAAACCGGCGATTGGCAGGGCATTACGGACCTGGCTAAAGCCGCATTTTGCCTTAAATAAAAAAGCGCCTCTCGGCGCTTTTTTATTTAAGGGGCTGGCTTTTTATCACCACCAGTACAAAGCACACCGATGTAACCGTTACCGGCAGGGCCAGCAATATCTGGCCAGCGATGAGCAGAGGCTTTTCAGCAAAGGGCAGGTCCTGCTCACAGCTTTTGCTTTAAACCCATAGCGGTTTGCCATAACCGCTTTTTTGTTATTCGTAACGCAGTGCATCGATGGGGTGCAGGTTCGCCGCTTTTATGGCCGGTAAAATACCGAACAGCACCCCAACAAAGGCCGAGAAGCTCAGGGATAACACCACCGCCCACCATGGCACCGTTGCTGCCGGAATAGAGGGTATTAGCGCCGTTATCATCCAGGCCAAGCCGTAACCTAACCCTAAACCAATCACCCCTCCTAGCAGGCACAGCAGCACCGCTTCGGCCAAAAACTGCCAGAGGATATGGGCACGGGTGGCGCCTAAGGCCTTTAGAATACCTATCTCTCGGGTGCGTTCTGTGACCGACACCAGCATGATATTCATGATGCCAATGCCGCCTACCAGCAACGACACCCCAACAATACCGGCAGCGACCCAAGTGGTGGTGCCGGTAATGGCTGAAAGCTTGTCTTGCAGCTGCTTGGCGGTTTGCAGTTCAAAGTCGTCGTCAGTGCCCTTGGCCAAATGATGGTTACGCCGTAATAGCCGTTTAAGTTGTTCGCTGATGTTGTCTTGCTGGTTGAGGTCATCCACCAGCATCGAAATGGTCAGTTGTGGCGTAGAGACAAAACCTTGCAGTGAACGGGCCGTGGCGTAGGGAATAAAAACCTGGTCGTCTTGGTCAAAACCAAAAAAGCGGCCGCGTTTTTCCAGCACGCCAATGATTTTGAACCACTCTTCGCCAAGTTGCAGATATTGGCCAACAGGGTCACCGGGGATCTTGAGATTTTTAACCACGGTTTGCCCCAGTACCACCACCCGCCGCCGGTATTGCTCGTCGCTTTTGGAGAAAAAGCGGCCCTTGTCGGTGTAAACACTGTTGAGCTCTTGGTAACTATGGCCCACCCCGAAAGTCAGCGATGTAGTTTTACGACCCTGAAAGCTAATCAGCCCCAAATTGCCGGAAAGTGGCGTGGCAACGGTGACATCAGAAACCCCGGCAATGTTGTGCCTGATGGTTTGCACATCGGTTTCGGTGAGCTTGGCAAAGTTACCGGCAATTTGTTCTTTGAGCGGGGTATAAGGCTTGACCGACAACACATTACTGCCAAGGCCGGCCAGCTGTTTATCAATACTGGCGGTCAGCCCTTGTACCACCGCAACCACGGCAATGACCGAGGTAATGCCAATGACGATGCCCAAGGTTGTCAGTACCGAGCGCATGCCGTGGGCGCGAATGGCGCTAATGGCGGCGCGTAGGCTTTCAAAGCCGGTGGCGGTGAAACTAGACAAGGCGACCTTCCTCCCCGTCAAAAAGCGTATCTTGGGTTATTACGCCGTCCATCACCCGCACCACCCGTTGGCAGTGGTTGGCAATGTCTTGCTCGTGGGTGACCACCACAATGGTTTGGCCTTCGCTGTGCAGCTCGTCAAACAGCGCCATGATGTCGCGGGTGGTTTGCGAATCAAGGTTGCCGGTGGGTTCATCGGCAAGCAGGATGGAAGGGCGGGTCACCAGGGCGCGGGCAATGGCAACCCGTTGGCGCTGGCCGCCAGAAAGCTGGTTGGGCTTGTGGTGCGCCCGTTCGGCCAAGCCCACTTTTGCTAAGGCATCCAGCGCCATTTGCTGACGCTCTTTCAGGCCGACGCCGCGATAAACCAGCGGCTGGGCAACATTATTAAGGGCACTGGCCCTGGGTAACAAATTAAAGCTTTGAAAGATAAAGCCAATTTGTTTGTTTCTAACCTCTGCTAACTGGCTTTGCTGAAGCGATGCCACATCTTCCCCGGCTAGCCAGTAGTGGCCTTCAGTTGGAATGTCCAAACAGCCGAGGATGTTCAGCAGCGTTGATTTACCGGAACCCGACGGGCCGATGATCGCCAAGTAATCATTTTTGCGCACCGCTAAATCGATACCGCGTAGCGCCCAAAAGTCTTCACCGGCCATGGTAAAGGCTTTTTTAATACCCTCCAGGCGAATGACATCAGCCATTAGCTATGACCTTATCACCGTCTTTTAAACTTCTGAGCTGCCGCGCCGGGCCGCGAATGATTTTGGCTCCCGTCTGCAAACCTTTGGTGATCATTTGCTGGGTGTCGTCAGAAATACCCACTTCAACGAATACCTTTTTCGCGGTGCCGTTGTCATCGGTCATCACAAAGGGTTTGTCGTCGCTGTTGTAACGCACCGCTTCAATGGGTACCAGCAGGGCATTGTTGGCAGTTTGGGTATATATCTCGGCGCGGCAGCTCATGCCGGGGCGAATGTCTTTACCCTTTATATCGTCTAAGAGAATTTTTACCTTAAAGCTCATGCCTTGGCGGCCCGGTGCCTGGCGGGCGGTGGTAGCAATAAACTGTACCTTGCCGGTGAGGGGAGTATTGGGAAAAGCCACGGCGTAAACGTCGGCGTCTTCACCAAGCTTGATGCCGGCAATGTCGGCCTCGTCGACTTCCACTTCGGTTAAAATCGCCGAGGTATCGGCCAGGGTCATCAGGCTGGAGCCAACGATATTGGTGGTACCGGGGATAACGGTTTCCCCTTCCTTTACATCCACCGCCGTCACTTCGCCGTTCATCGGCGCGACAAAACGGGTTTTGGCCAGGGTTTCGCGGGCGCTGGCAAGGTCGGCTTCGGCCTGCTTTAAGGCTTGCTCACGGGTTTGCAGGTCAATTTCAGCTAACGCCAGGTCAGATTTGGCGGTGTCGAATGAATCGGTATCCAGTAAGCCTTTTTTATGCAGCGCCACTTTACGGGCAACCTGGGTACGAAGGGTTTGTAAGTAGCTTTTTTGCCGCTCAATGGCAATGCGGCTTTGGCTAACATAAGCGGTTTGTGCATCCACTTGTGCTTGGTAGGTGCGAGGGTCGAGCTGAATAAGTAACTGGCCCTTTTTAACCTTGTCACCTTCCTCTACATCAACCTTTTGCACCCTGGCCGAAACCTCAGAGCGCATCTGCACCTGCTCTTTGTAAGCGAGTTTGCCCGATGCCAGCACCGAACGTTTCAGGGTACCGATTTTGGCATCGACGGTGTCGACTTTGACGCCAGAGGGCCCAATACCAATTTTTACCCAAAGCAAAAGCCCTGCCAGCACAATAATGGCAAGGCCGATTAGCAGTCGCCGCATGACCTTAGCCTTTAATGAGTTCGATGATGGCCCAAACGCCGTAGAAAACCACATAGGGCAGGGCGGCAATGACCCAGGCCCGGGTTTTATCTATCTTGGTCCAAAGCGAGATACCCAAGGCCGAAAGAAAAATCGCCCAAAAGGTAAAGAGGGTTAAAAAGCTGGCAAAGGAATACCACTTATCGCTGGGCGTGAGGCTTAAAAGCCCGGCAAGGCTCAGCATGTTTAAATCATTAAGGCTGGGCAGGGCGCTGGCAAAGAGCACCATCAGCAACGACAGCACCGTACCAATAAGCTCAGGTAACCGCGCCCAAACCGCCAGTGCAAACCAGTCGCCGTAGCTGTGGGTGTTTTCGCTGTCGACCTTGGTGGCTAACAGCAAATAAAGCCCATGCAGGGCAAAACACACCAAGTAAAAGATGACAATCTGCAGACTCATCATCAAGGTTAGGTAATGGGGAGTAAAAAAGGCCGAAGCACGCTTTATTTCTGCCGGGCTTTTATCACCCATGGCGGCGATTAACTGTTCCTTGATAATGCTGAAATCATGGCCGAGAAAATAAAAGGCAAAAAAGGCGACCGGCAAACCCAGTAACAGAATGAAAGGCAGGAAGGTCCAGTACTTATTATTGTTGACACCGTTTAAGGCACGACTAGGGGCAACAAAGATATCGAGCGCGGCACTGTAGGCCGAGGTACTTTGCATGGGAGCTCCGTTATTGTTGGCCCAAATCGAGCCGATGTTGTTTCCTTATGGCAAGTTTCCCGGCTGGCTGAAGCCAGGTCAAGATCCCGATGGGAAGGTTTACTTTTTGTAACAAAGTTCGCAACATGATTTTTTTAAACTGGTAAAAGATAAAGGCCAAAGGAAATAGGAGCCTTAATGATAAAGGTAAAAGGCTTGGCCAAGCGGTTTGTGGTAAGTGACCCCAAAAAGCTGTCAGCAGAAGAAAAGGCTGACCCCCGTTTAAAAGGGCGTTTTTTTCATTCGGTATTGTCGGTGGATTTTGAATGTGACAAGGGCCAGGTACTTGGCCTTTTGGGCCCTAATGGCGCCGGAAAAACCACCACGTTGCGTATGCTAAGTGCAGCTTTGAAGCCCGACAGTGGCAGCATTGATATTGGTGGCGTAGATGTGGTGAAAAAGCCCGAACAGGCCCGCAAACGCATTGGCTTTTTATCTGCCACCACAGGCCTTTATGGCCGACTCACCGCTTATGAAAATGTTGCCTATTTTGGTCGCATGCATGGCCTTTATCCTGGCGAATTGGCACAGCGCATGGAAATGCTGTTCGAGCTTTTAGACATGAACAGCTTTGTGCACCGCCGCGCCGACCAAATGTCTTCCGGTATGAAGCAACGTACCTCTATTGCCCGCGCTTTAGTGCATGACCCACAAGTGGTGATTTTGGACGAGCCCACCACCGGGCTCGACATTATGGCGGCCGATACCGTGATGTCTGTGGTGCGGCATTTAAAAGCGCAGGGCGTGCCGGTGATATTTTCAACCCACCATCTCGATGAAGTTGCCACCCTTTGTGACCGAGTCGTGGTCATTGATAAAGGCCACTGTATTTTTAATGACAGCCTTTCGGCTTTTAGTGAGATAAATTCCGATTTACGTCAGGCGCTGCTGACATTGCTTAAAAAGGAACCTGCCTGATGTGGACGCTTTATCAAAAGGAATTATTAGAGCTTTTACGCGATAAAAAGACGCTTTTTTTTGCGATTGCCATGCCGATTTTAATTTTTCCGTTACTGTTTGGCGGTATGGGGTATTTAACCGCCCATCAATTTGCAAAAGCGCAAACAGCTGAATTAAAAGTTGCCCTTACTCGGCCCCTGCCGATGGTGGCCGATGCGATCCGTAACGGCAGTCATTTAGAGTGGGTGCAGGGGGTTGATTTAAGCAACATCAACGCCGCCATTAAATCAGGCAAGGTGGATGTGGTGGTGGCTATTCCCGCCAATTTTAATGGTCAATCGTTAGCACAAAGCCAGTGGCAGGTGTATTTCAATGATGCATCTGCCATCAAATCGGTGATGACCCGTATCAACAAAGCCTTGGCACCCGTGCAGCAGCGCTTAAAAGACCAGTACGCTGGGCAACTGGGTATTAGCGAGCCGCAACGCCAAGCCCTGGCTGAGCCGATAGCCTTAACCAAGGTGTCGGTGGCTGATAAACGCGAATCCATGGGCGAGCGTATCGGCGGCTTTATTCCCTATTTGCTGTTTCTCACCTGTTTAATGGGCGCCATGATGCCGGCCATTGATTTAGGTGCTGGGGAAAAAGAAAGGGGCACGTTAGAAACGTTACTGCTGTCGCCGGTATCTCGCACTCAGCTTGTGTTGGGTAAGTTCTTGGTGGTGTTTACCACCTCGGTGTTGGCGGCGTTATTGTCGGTATTGAGCTTTAGTGTGTGGGCGGTCGTTGTTGGCCAGCATTTTGCGGTGAGTGCCATGGTTAAGGCTTTTGCCACGGTCGGTATTATGGATATGGCGCTGGTGCTGTTGATGCTGGTACCGGTGGCGGCCATTTTTGCCTCGGTCATGCTGTCGGTGTCGGTGTATGCCCGCAGCTATAAAGAAGCGCAAAATTATATGGGCATGCTCAACTTGGTCTTTATCATGCCGCTGGTGGTGGCGATGTTGCCTGGTGTTACCCTCAATGGGCATTGGGCGTTGGTACCCATCACCAATGTTGCGTTGGCCATAAAAGACCTTTTAAAAGGCACGCTGGACACGGGCTTATTGGGGTTGGTGCTGTTATCGACACTGGTGATTGCCGGACTTTTTATCAGCTTTTGTATTTACTGCTTTCGCCAGGAAAAAGTCTTGTTTCGATAGGCCTGTTACTCGGTGTGGGGCTTATTGTTCTGGGCTAATTGTTTGATGGTGTCCTGCTGTGCTTTTAGGTTCAATTGGTCCACGGCTTGCTGTAGCTGCAGGCGCAAGTTTTCATGGGTTAGGCTTTTAATACGGTGGTTTTGATAAAAATTAAAAGCGATAGAGAACATAAACAGCAAGGCTATCACCAGCAGTGCATCAAGGTGCAGAGTGAGTTTTTTATTGAGCATGGTGTATCCAACAAGATGACAACGTTATAGCAAAAAGCCCGGTATAGCCGGGCTTTTTGCTAGCGAAAGCTTTGTACTAAAAGTCCAATAATCAGCAGTGGACATACCCATTTAACGTACCACTGCCAAAAGCGCAGCGTCTTGCTGTTGGCAAGACTTTGGCTACCCTCGGCAAGCGCCGCTAAACAGCGCTGACGGTGCCACAGCCAGCCGGTGAAAATACACAGCAGTAAGCCAACAAACGGCTGCAGGTATTGGGTAGATACTTTGATCACCAAGGCAAACAGCAGGTTAAATTGCCAAAGAATGAGCACAGCCAAGAGGCTAACCAAAATACCAATAAGCCAAGCCGATTGCCGGCGGCTGAGTTTGGTTTCTTCCGCCACAAAACTTACCGGCAGTTCCAGAATATTAATGGACGAGGTAATGGCGGCGATGGCCATTAAAATAAAGAACGCCAATGCCACCCAAGGCCCCAGTGCCCCTAATTGGCTAAATAGCGCTGGTAACAGCTTAAATACCAGTGTCGATGAACTGACGAGGCTGCCATCTTGGCCATGAATATTGAGGCCCATATTCTGGGCGGTATACAGGGCGGGCAGGATCAGTAGCCCCGCTAAAAAGGCAACGCTGGTGTCAACCAAGGTTACCGACAGCGCCAACTTGGGTAAGTTGGCATCGCCTTTAAGGTAAGAGCCATAAACCGCCATGGCACCAACCCCTAAACCGAGCGAGAAAAAGGCTTGGCCTGTTGCCGACAATAACAGGGCCGGATCGTCGAGCGCAGTTAAATCCGGCGTTAAATAACGGGCCAGGCCCTGGCTGGCGCCTTCTTGGGTGAGCATAAAGCCAATCAGCGCAATGAGCAGAACAAACAGCATCGGCATCAGCCGTTTTGACCAATTTTCTAGGCCTTGGCTGACGCCTCGGCTGACAACCCAAACAGTCATCACCATAAAAATCAGCATAAATAATACGTTACGAGTAAAACCGAACTGCTCGCTCCACTGGGCGGCAGCCATGAGGCCGGTCAGTCGAAAGCCGGCGCCCAGCAAGTAACTGAGCAGCCAACCGGCCACAATGGCGTAAAAACTTAAAATAAGGCAGACCGTGAAAATACCCGCAAGGCCGGTAACAACGGCGAGTTTCGGTTGGCCAATGGCCATTAGCGAGCGCACCGAGTTTGCTTGGCCATGGCGGCCAATAAGTAATTCAGCAACCAGCACCGGGTAGGCTAGGGCAAACACCAATACCAGATAGACCAATAAAAAAGCGCCGCCACCATGCTGCGCGGCCTGGGTAGGAAATCCCCATATATTGCCGAGTCCGACGGCGGCGCCGGCGGCAGCTAATACGAAGCCTAACCGCGAGCTAAAGTGTCCTCTGGAGCTTGTTGTCATCGTGCGCTCAGTTGTTATTGGGGCGAAAAGCAAGAGTTTGACATAGCCGGCTATTAGCCGCCAGGAGTTTGATTTTTATTGGTTTTCTGTTTGAGTAGCCGGGGTAGTTTGAGCAGTTAAAAAGCGGATGACCTTAATGCGTGAGAGTAGAGAAACTTGAACTTTTCGATTTTGTGCAACTGAAACTGCAATTTTTAGCAGTATTCTTTTGCTTTTTTGTCGGTAAAGTAAAGCCTGTTCATTTTCACCCAAAGGATCACACCATGAAAAAAGTACTGCTGCTGACCAGCTCTATTTTTGGCGAAAACGGCAACTCTTCTCAACTGGCTGGCTATTTCAAAGCCGCTACCGAAGGCAAAGTGGCCATCACCGAAAAAGATTTGATTGCTCTTGGCTTGCCTCACCTTGAGTCTGCAGAAATGATGAGCTGGATGACAGCGCCTGCTGAGCGCAGTGCTGAACAAGCCGAGTTGGCAGCGATTTCTGATAACCTTATTGAAGAAATCAAAGCCAGCGACATCGTTGTGCTGGCGGTACCGCTTTATAACCTGGGCATTCCTAGCCAAGTCAAAGCCTATTTTGACCGCATTGCCCGTGCTGGTGTGACCTTCAAATACACCGAAAACGGCCCTGTAGGCCTGTTGGAAGGTAAAAAACTGATTGTGCTGGCTGCCCGTGGCGGTGTTTATGCCGGTACTGAATATGACTCTCAAACCCCGCATATCAAAACGCTGATGGGCTTGATTGGCATTACTGACCAAAGCTTTATTTATGCCGAAGGCCTGAACATGGGTGAAGAGCCAAAAGCCAAAGCCTTGGCGGCGGCTAAAGCCCAGATTGAAGAGCTGGCTGGCGCGCTGTAAGCGGAGCATCAGTAACAAAAAGCCCGGCTTTGGCCGGGCTTTTTTTATGTTTAGAAAAAGAGGCGAAGCAGTGGGTTGGCCATACGCCCCAAAGGGCCAGTTAATACCAAAGGCGCGCTCAGCACAGTAAAGCACAGGCAAGATTGCTCTTGGGTAAAAGGCTGATGCTCGTCATCCGGGGTCATTAGCATAAAATCGCCCTGACCATACTGGCCACGCTCGTCGTTAAGCTTACCGGCTAACACCAGGGTTATCTCTTCACCACCATGGGTATGGCGCGGTATCCGGGTTTGCTTGTCTGCATAAAGAAAGCTGGCTTTCACGTCCTTTTCGCCCAAATCAACATCCGCTGTCCACACCTTGGACCCCAACCGGCGCCAATTACCAATTTGGCCACTGAGCCCGGCTAAGGCTTTAGGCAAAACAAAGGTGTCGCCGTTCACAGACACCGTTATCGGTGCGGCTTCGCGTATTGCTACCGGTGGCACTTCGTCGTTTAACTGCGCCAGCAAAGTATCCAGCAGGCCTTCATCCACGGCCATGCTGTCGCTGAACTGTGCTTGGCTGGCTTGTGCTTCAACGGCTTGGCAAATACGCTGACACTGCGGACAGTTATCAATGTGTACAGCTAGCGCGGCACTGGTCGCCGTGGGAAGTTGCCCGGTAACGTGTGCGGCCAGAAGCGCTTTTGCAGGGTGATGATTAATCTTCACTGTGCAGGTGCTCCTTTAGACGTTCCAACGCCAGACGAACGCGGGATTTAACCGTGCCCAGTGGCACGCCCAATTCATCGGCGGTTTCTTGTTGGGTTTTGTCTTCAACATAAATCTTTTCGATAACTAAACGCTGAGCGTCAGGCAAAATAGCGAGGCACGTCAGGGTTTGCTGGCCAAGTAACTGCATATCAAGGGGCGTATCGTCAGACTCTTGCGAGGTGAGTGGCCATAGGTCGTCAGCGACCAGCGTTTCAGGACGGGCTGCTTGCCGGCGCATCATGTCAAAACTTTGATTGCGCGCGACCCGATAAATCCAAGTGCTTACCGCGGCTTTGTCTTGATCGTAAAGATGCGCTTTATTCCAAACGGTCAGCAGGGTCTCTTGTACCAGCTCCATCGCTTGCTGTTCATTACCAAACTGCTTGAACCCGAAAGCTTTAAGCCGGGGAGCGAAGTGGGCAAAAACACGCCGGAACGCATCTTTACAACGAATGTTGGCAATTTTGCCAAGATCCTGTGCCAGATTTTCCGGTGTCACTTTTGTGTCCACTTTCGAAAGGGGTCTGGCATCAGTATATCCTGAATAGCCCGTTGAGGTGCCTAACATTTATCCGCTCCAAGCGCAGCATGGTGTGCTTTAGGGTCTTTTACGGCCCTAAAGCAACAACAGATCACTTGGCGTTTTTATTGGGTACGATATTGGTGCCAGCGGTCGCGGCCCACCGCTAATGGGTAATCTTGCTGGGCTTCGGCAGCGAAAGGTAATTCGAAGATCTCGTCGGCATTCAGTTGGTTTAATTCCGGCAGCCAATACTTGATATAAGCGGCGTCGGGGTCAAAGTGTCGACTTTGCTCTAGCACATCAAAATACAGGGGGCTTTGCTGCTGATAACCGGCAATCTGCGCCCAATTGCCACGGTTGCTGGCAATATCCCCGTCCAACAAATGCTGCTCGAACCACAAAGCGCCGTGGCGCCAGTCTTGTTGTAAGTCATTGACCAAGAAGCTGGCACAGTTCTGGCGGGCTTTAAGGCTCATGTAACCGGTTTCTTGCAGCTCGCGCATGGCGGCGTCAACCAACGGCATACCGGTTTTACCTTGCTGCCAGGAGCTAAGGCGAGTATCAACCGGCGCTGGCAGGCTTTCAAAAAGCGTTTTTGGCTGGTTGTCTTGCCAGTGCTGAAAGAACTCTCGCCACAATAATTGGTTTAAAAGCAGGTCGCGCCCTTGGCCGCTAGGCGCGCTGTGGATAGATTGCCAGACATGGTCAATCGCCAAGATACCGGTGGCTAGGTACACCGACAGCATGCTTGAAAAACTGTTGCCAAGCAGCGCTTGCCGACTTTGATGGTAATTCGGTAAGAAGCGCTCCCGAAAGTAGAAAAGCCGTTCAATGGCGGCATCTTCGCCATGGTCGAAGCGAAACATCGGTGGCGGCATGGTGATCGTTGGCGCTGTTACGGGACTTATCGGCGCCGGTGCAAAGCTACGGGTTAAGTTAGGCGCCTTAATATGTTGGCGAAAGGCGCTAAAGGTGTCGTGATGGGGCAAACGGTCAAACAGCCTGTTCGCACTAATCACTTCGGCATCAAGGTGGTTTGCGAGGTCATCGCCTTCGTTATCCACCGGCTGTGCCATGCGAAGACGGCTGATATGGTTAGCGTCCATAAATGGACCCAGATGCTGCGGCTCTATAACGAATAGATCAGCCCCCCTTGCCCGCAGTGCCATTTGCAGTTTGGCCAGATTGGTTTGCAGCCAACTTCTTTTTAGTGGGGTGAGTAATTTAGGCCATGTCCACAACAGCATGGCTTCTTCTATGCCTTCAAACAGCGGATTACGGTGAAGACGCAAATGACCGTTAAGTAAGATCCCCTGCATTTTTTCTCCTTTATCGCAATGGGGCTGATTGAGTGAGGGCATTTGCGCATGCCGCGAATTCAATCAGGTGCGAAACCTATCGCTACGCTCAAGCGTTGCTTAGCTGTTCAGGCGTCCTCTGACCACGGCTATTTTTTGCCGGCAACATTTCACGTCACAAAAGACTGTTTTTGTACCGAAATCTAGGCACGCCTGTTTTTTAATCAGTAAAAAATTTGATGCAGCCTACACTATTAAAGGCTTTTAGGCTAGGCATGCTTTTTTGTTTGCCGGGGTGGAGGTGTTTGGAGAGGTGGTTTTTTTTCCTTCGTGGCAGAAATCGACAACAAAGGCGTAGCAATAAATGTTTTGTAAACGGCTAGGAATAGCGAATAAAAAAGCGGGCCAGGCCCGCTTTTTTAAAGTGCTTTTTCGATGGCCGACTGTAGCTCGTCACTTTCTGGTGTGGTTTTGGAAGAAAAGAGTTCGATAACCTTGCCGTCTTTACCGACCAGGTATTTATAAAAATTCCATTTTGGTACGCCACCATTGGCTTCTTTGGCCAAGATGCGATACATCGGGTCGGCATCAGCCCCTTTGACGTGCAGCTTCTCAAACATCGGGAATTTAACTTTGTACTTGGTAAAGCAGATATCAGCGGTAGTTTTTTCGTTATCGGCTTCCTGGTTAAAGTCGTCAGATGGAAAACCCAGGATCACGAGGCCTTTATCTTTATATTGGCTATAAAGAGCTTCAAGCCCCTTAAACTGTGGAGTAAAACCGCAATAACTGGCGGTGTTGACGATCAGTAAGGTTTTTCCTTTATAGGCTTGGCAAAGATTGACTGTCTGGTCTGAGTTTAGTTTGCGCTTAATAAACTTTAGGGTGTCTGGGCAGTCGCTAGCAAAGGCTGGCAAGGCCAGTAATGCCAACAGGGGTAAAAGACGCTTGAACATAGCAGTACTCCATGAGCTTGTTGGTGCTGTTACGGAAAAGACCCGGCAACGGTTAGGTTACTTTCATCATCCTTTAACCAATTGATAACTGCTAGTGCGGTTTGTGCAAGCTGCTTAAAGTTATCAACAGAAGCTGGGGGCAAAACTGTTGATAACATGGGTTTGAACTGGCACAGGCAACAGTACAAAACTACCTGCTGTATTTCGGATGAAACTTGAACAGCTTGTTGAGTCGGTTTAATGTTTGGTTAGCTGGGCAACTTGTCGAATAACAAAGAAAAAAATCCGCCACGGCGAGAGGGTAAAGAGGGGATTCTCAGTGGCGGCGTCAAGTGACGAGAATGCTTGCTTTTGCATAGAGCGACATTCATGCCCTGTTCCTGAAGCCGGTTACCACCAAGATCGCAAAAAGCCTTAATTGCTATAGCCATTCACAGGCTTTTAAGACGCCATAAACCTCATTTTTCCCTTTTTCTGATATTGCCAGCAGCGGCTTCGGTAAAGTCTGTGCAGCAACTCCCATCAGGCTTGCTGCCACAGCCATCACTTTTAAACTGCCATATTGACTGAAAAGTGCCCATAAGGGAGCCAGCGACCTTGCCTGTGCCAATCCTTGTTTGTTGTTACCCGCAAATAGCAATTGGCTTATGGCCATACAAGGCGCCGGAAAGGTACCTGCCAGCACGCTATGCCAGTGTGCGGCGCCTTCCACTATGGCGTTGGCGGCTAGCGCATCGCCAGCCACCCCCAGGCTAATGTCAGAAGGGAGCTGTGGTGCTAGGCGCTTTATTAGCTCGCCATTTAGGCCGGGAATTTTAAACGCTTTTATCCACGGTAATTGCGCAAGTTGTAGGCGCAGCGCGTCAGAAAAATGAAACTGTGTGGTGCGGGGGTTTTCGTAAACACAAATCGGAATAGACACCTGCTGGTTTAGCTGTTGATAGAGTCCGAACACTTCTTGTTCTTGCAAAGGTTGATACGACAGCGGTGCAACTAATAGGCCTTTAGCACCGGCTTGCTGGGCTTTTTCAGCCAACATCAATACGTCGCGAGTGGCAATAGCGCTGATGCCGACCATCACCGGAATGTCGCCTGCGATGCTTATCGCCATTTTTGCCGCGTCGTTTCTATCGGCCAGGGTCAGATAGGGGGCGCAGCCGGTTGAACCCAGAACACTAATACAAGGCACCTTGGCGGCAACCAAAGGTTCGATGACCCGTGCAAAAGCGTTGCTATCTAAACGCTCATTTACTAAAGGGGTAAGAGCATAAGCACTGAGTTGGCCAAACATCGGGATCTCTAGCGGTGAATTTATGTTGACGCTAGCGGCTAGTGCGATGAAAAACAAGCCGTTTTATTGGCTATCAAAGAGAGTAGGGCGAGGATAAAAAGAAAAGCCGCCGCGGTAACAGGGCCGGGCGGCAACACTAAATACTTGCTTGCCAAATCATTGTACCGCCACAAACCATGGCGTGAAGAACACTAAAGCTAATGCTTTGTTACATAAATTAAAAAGAGGGCTTTTGCGCCCTCTTTTTTAGCGAATGAGTGATAGAAACTCGCGGCGGCTATCGGTTGATTCTCGAAATGCGCCGAGCATGACCGATGACTTCATCGAGCTGTTTTGCTTCTCAACGCCACGCATTTGCATGCACATGTGTTTGGCTTCAACCACCACCGCCACACCCTGGGCACCGGTGACTTCTTCTACCGCTAGGGCTATTTGCCGAGTCAGGTTTTCCTGGATCTGTAACCGCCGCGCAAACATATCAACGATACGGGCAAATTTGGACAAGCCTAAAACCTTACCATTGGGCAAATAGCCAATGTGACAACGGCCAACAAACGGCAGCAAATGATGCTCACACAAGGAGTAAAGCTCGATGTCTTTGACGATGACTAATTCGTCGTTATCTGAGCTAAATACAGCACCGTTAACCAATTCTTCCAGTGATTGCTGGTAACCACGGGTCAGATATTGCATGGCTTTGGCTGCGCGCTCAGGGGTTTTCTGTAAGCCTTCGCGGGCGGGATCTTCACCCAGGCCACGGATAATGGCTTCGTAATGTTTAGCCAGTTGGTCAGTCATGAATTGCTCTCTTAACGAATATGGCGGCCGCCATCAACATGGAGGGTTCGGCCTGTAACGTATTGACTGTTTAAAAGGTAATGCACGGCAAGCCAAATCTCGTTGGCGCCTGGTTCTATTCTCATTACCGATTTGGCCAGGGTTTTGGCTTTGTACTCAGCATCGTCCTGCTCATTAAACATGATGAGACTGGGGGCAATACTGTTAACCCGAACCCTAGGAGCCAAGGATTTGGCAAAAGACAGCGTCAAATTGGCCAGTGCCGCTTTTGACGCAACATAAGCCATATGCCTGTCACTGCCTCTTTCTACGGTGTAGTCGGTGATGTGGATGATATTGCCGCCATCTTCTAGTTGCTCGGCCAGCAGCCTGTTTAGAAGATAGGGGGCCTTGGCATGTACCTGCATCATGGCGTCAAAATGCCGACCGGCATCATCCAAGTCAGCTTCCAGTTCCCAACTAGACGCATTATGAATGATGGCCGACAGCGGCTGGCCGGCTAAGGTTTTAGCCAGCGCCACTATGCCATCATCAGTGGAAAAATCCGCCTGGATACAGCGCACGCCCTGGGCGGTCAATTGGTCAATGATATCGCGTGATTGGCGGTAGGTGATGATCACCTTTTGGCCGGCATCAACGAAGCGCTTGACCAAGTGCAAGCCGACGCGTTGGGCGGCGCCGGTAATAAGCACGGGATTGGCCGTCATTTGGCTTTCTCAACAGTTAAAGTCAAACTGGGACGTCATACTACCCGCTTGCTTGGTTTGGATCACCTCATGGCGCCACTTTTCTACAGCCGCTGCCACCTTGATGTGCTGGCTTCACGGTTTTCTCTGCCCTCTGACAATAAGGCGCGCCAGCGTCAAGGTGCGCAATGGCTGGGGGTTTTATTGTTAAGTCGCTTGCTTGGCTGCAAGGTTCGCAACCAAGCGCTTGGGCGCAGCGCCGAAGGAGCACCGGTGCATCCCGATGCCAAGGTGAGCCTTTCCCATAGCGGCCAATGGGTGGCCGCGGCGGTATCAAGATTGCCGGTAGGTATCGATATTGAAGTGCCTAAGCCGCGTCGGCCCATTGCTGCCATGGCGGCGCAATTTGGCTGGCCAGAGCATGACTTTTACCGCCGTTGGTGTAGCTACGAGGCGGCACTTAAAACAGGCATTGGCGATGTGAGCACCGCAGATATTACTCAACACCGCGGACTCATTACATTGCCCTGTGGGGAAACCCTGTATTGCTATACAGGGCAACAACCTTTTTTCATGTCTATAGCGTTTGTCACAAAAACACGACCTAAATGGCAAAATCCGATGTTAATGGCAGATGAATATTTGCTAGAATCGCCAGTCCGCTGCCGCTGAATTTACCGGCCTGGCAATACGGTTTTGCTATTTTTTTGCATCTTCTTCGCATGGAATTGGAGCGCGAAGAGGGGATACGGATGAATGTAATAACAAGCCATTTCACCCTTGTTGGTGACACGCATAAAACGGATAAAAAGGCGTGCCTTGACCCGGTGGGTAAAAGGGCGGTCTGGTGATGTTACGCTTTGCTGTTAAAGCCTGGTCAGCTTGGGCCCCAGGTGTTCATCAACCGGCGCTTTGGCGGCAATGGGCGCAAAACCCAGTACTTGGTGAGCCATCGCCGCCCGATATAAGCTGGGTGCCGGCTGTGCAGCGCCGCCGTCTTTCCTCGTTAACCCGTATCCAGTTGGCTTGCGCTAAACAGGTTGCAGGCGATGAAAGCTTGCCGGTTATCTTTGCCAGTCGCCATGGCGAGCTGCATCGTACTTTTCAGCTGTTAACTGACCTGGGGCAATCCGAACCCCTATCTCCTACCCACTTTAGTTTGTCGGTGCACAATGCCGCCGCCGGGCTTTTTGGCATCCTTCGCCGTGATAAAGCGCCGGCCAACGTTGTGGTTGGCGGCGACGATAGCTTGATAAGTGGCTTAATCGAAGCCTACGCCACCTTGGAAAGTGGCGCCGATGAAGTGCTGCTGATAGCCGGTGAACAAGCCGTGCCAGACGTCTATTTACCCTACATGCACAATAAACAGGTGGACCATGCGCTGGCGCTGCGATTGAGTCGAGGCCAAGAGGTGAGTGTCAGCCGTTCTGATTGCAGTAGCGATGACAATTGGCCAATGGCGATGCAACTGGCGGCGTTACTGGCCACCGGTAACAGTGGCCATCTTCATTGCCAAGGGGAGGGATGGCAATGGCAGTATTGAATCGGTGTTGGCGTATCGTGGCAACCGGCTTTGCGTTTAGTGCTTTTGGTATCGGTGGTGTCTGCCTGTGCCTAACAGCGTTCCCGCTGATTAGCTTGCGTTTTAAAGACAGCCATCGTCGTAAAGTGGTGGCGCGAAAGGTGGTGTCTAAAAGTTTTCGCTTTTTCTTAAACGCCCTGACATGGCTTGGGATCTGCCGCTATAAAGTCGATGACGAGGCCGCATTAAATGCACAGCCCTGTGTGGTTGTGGCAAATCACCCGTCATTGTTAGATGTGGTACTGCTAATAGCGCACATGCCTAAGGCTGACTGCGTAGTCAAAGCCAGTGTTTGGAAAAACCCGTTTATGCGCGGGGTAGTAAAGGCGACCGGCTACATTAGCAATCAGCACCAAGGGCAGGCCCTGATTGAGGCGGCCCAAAAGAGTTTGAACGATGGCTTTTCGCTGATTATTTTTCCCGAAGGTACCCGCACCGAGCCTGAGGTGCAGCTAAATCCACTGACCCGTGGCGCTGCGCAACTGACCTTGAAAACTGGCTATCCATTGCTGCCGGTGAACTTACAAATTGCTCCCCGTACCCTAACCAAGCAAACCGCTTGGTATCAGGTACCTAAAAAACGCTTTTTATTGACTGCATCGGTCGGTAGGCCGATTTCGCCCCAGTCTTTTGCTAACCAAGACCCCTGCACGGCCCTGTCGGCCAGGGTACTGACCCGTTATTTGGCCCAGGTATTAAATAAGGAAAACAACACAGATGAGCGATCTGGAAACCGAACTGAAGACGTTGATTATCAACGCCTTGGAACTTGAAGACGTTTGTGAAGAAGACATCGAAACTGATGCCGCTCTGTTCGGTGAAGGTTTAGGCCTTGATTCCATTGACGCGCTAGAACTGGGTCTTGCGATCCAAAAACGCTATAAAGTCAAAATTGACGCCAACGCCAGCGATACCAAGTCTCATTTTGCCAGTGTTGCAAGCCTGGCCGCATTTATTCGTTCTCAGGAGGCCGCATGACGCGCGACCAGATTTTTGCCGAACTAAAGACCATTTTGGTCGATGACTTTGAAATTGATGCCGAAGCCGTAGTGCCAGAAGCGCATCTTTATACTGACTTGGACCTCGATTCCATTGATGCCGTCGATTTGGTGGTCAAACTACAAGATTTAACCGGTAAGAAGATCCAGCCCGAGCAATTTAAAACCGTTCGCACTATTGACGATGTGGTCGATGCGGTATTGAGCCTGGTGGCCGCGGCTTGAAGCCAGGCGTGTTATTGTGGCTGTTGTATCCCTTGGCCATTGGCTTGGGGCTACATTTTTTGGCGCCCGGTTACATTGCCTTGTTGGTGCTGGCATTACTGGCGCTGCGGCTACGAAGCGCTGGCCGCGCCGAGAAATTCTGGCTGCCGCTGGCTGCATTAGCGCTTGGTTTTTCCGCCTTTAGCAATAGTGACGTGGGGTTAAAACTGTACCCGGTACTGGTGAACCTGGGGTTATTGGCTTCTTTTGGTTATAGCCTTTACCAAGGCCCCTGCATGATAGAACGCTTAGCCCGTTTAAAAGAGCCCGACTTACCGGCATCTGGCGTTGCCTATACCCGTAAAGTTACCTGGGTATGGTGCGGCTTTTTTCTGGTTAACGGCAGCTTGGCATTGATGACGGCCTTTTGGGGCTCTCGTCAGTTATGGACACTTTACAATGGCGCCATCAGTTATGTGCTGATGGGCTGCCTTTTTGCCGGTGAATGGTGTTACCGACAATGGTTTATTCGCAGCAACAAGCGCGCTGGATAGCGGCCCTAACGGCGCGGCTAGATAGCGCCGCACCGCTTTTTAATTCACCGGTACTTAGCGGCCAAGAGATAGCCAGGCTAGCAGGTGGGCTGAGTCAGCAGCTAGCAAAAGGGCAGTGCTGGCTGCTTTGGGATACCGATGTGGCCGGTTTTTTTATTGGTCTGCTGGCCTGTTGGCAAGCGGAGGCCAGCGCTATTTTGCCCGCCAATGGGCAAGAGCAAAGCCTCGCAATGGTGCAAGTTGATGGCATTATTAGCAGCCAAAATATCGCTAGCCGGCAACGGCGATTAAACCCCTTCGACCACCCGGGCCCAGGCTGTTACCCGCCGCTTGGCCCGATACAGCTTTTTACGTCAGGCAGTACGGGTGAGCCGAAATCGGTGGCCAAAGAAGCCAGCCAACTGTTGGCTGAAATACAGGTACTTGACCAGCAGTTTGGCCCCCTTGAAGGTGAACTGTTAGCCACGGTTTCCCATCAACATATATACGGCTTGCTGTTTCGGCTGCTGTGGCCGGTATTTTCAGGCGCCGTTATCAGCCGCCAGGTGCTGCATTATCCAGAGCAACTTGACGCTATTGGGCAGCGCCAAAGCGGCCCTTTTGTGTTAGTGGCAAGCCCTGCTCACTTAGCGCGCCTGCCTGAGCCATCGATGCTTGCGGCAATAAAAGGCAAATTGAGCGCCGTATTTAGCTCTGGGGGCCTGTTAAGTGCCGAGGGCGCTGCAGATTGCCTGCAATGTTTTGATGTGGCTCCCATTGAGGTGTTTGGCTCTACCGAAACCGGCGGTGTTGCTTGGCGCTGTCAGCAGCGTAGCGAGCAATGGCAGCCTTTTGCGGGGGTAGATTGCAGTCTTGATAGTGAAGGGGTGCTGGTGGTGCATTCCATCGTTAGTGGCGCGCCGGTTGTGATGGGCGATAAGGTTGCGTTCGCGGATGACGGCCGCTTTATGTTGCAGGGCCGACGCGATCGCATTGTTAAAGTCGAGCAAAAGCGCTTGTCTCTTGATGCCATGGAGAACGCTTTAGCGCGCCATTGTTATGTACAGAGCGGCAAATGCCTGCTGCTCAGCGGCCGACGCCAACAACTGGGCGCAGTGTTGCTGCTCTCTAGCAAGGGTGAGAACGCTTTGGCTGAGCTTGGCAAACACCGCTTTGTGCAGCAGCTACGCCAATCGCTGCTAACAGAATTTGAACCGGTGGTGCTACCGCGCCGCTGGCGGATAGTGGCGTCGTTCCCTGTGAATAGCCAGGGTAAACTGACCCAACAAGCGCTATCCGCTTTATTTGAAGAGTGATCTATGTTGACGCTGCCTGAAGTTGTAGAGCGCCATCTGACCGAGCAGGGTCTGGAATTGGTTTTAGAGATGGACCCAAAGCTGGCCTATTTTCAGGGCCATTTTCCCGAACTGCCTATTTTGCCTGGCGTTGCCCAATTGGACTGGGCGGCACGCTTTGGTGCTGAACATTTTGGCTTAACGCTGAAAAGCCAGCGTATGGAAGCGGTAAAGTTTCAAGCGCTGGTGGTACCTGGCCTGCAACTGCATCTTCGCTTGCAATATGACGACGTGAAAGGCCGACTGCTGTTTAGCTACCACTCGGTCCGGGGTAATCATGCCAGCGGCCGTATTCTCATGGCCAAGGAGGCACGGTGAGTTTTAAGCCTTGCTTGGTGGTGCCATTTTACAACCATGGTCCGGCGGCGAGCCGCACCTTGCCGTTGCTGGCAGAAACCGGGCTGCCAGTGATTGTGGTTAATGACGGTTCTTCACCGCAGCATAGTGCTATGTTGCAAGCGGCAGTGGCTAAATACCCCGCTATTACCATCGTTACCCATGAGCAAAATTTGGGTAAAGGTGGCGCCGTTATGACAGGGCTGCGCAGCGCCCTTGATGCCGGTTTTAGCCACGGTTTTCAGGTCGATGCCGACGGCCAACATGCCCTTGACGATATTCCCCATTTTCTTAGCGAAGCCAAAGCGGCCCCAAAAGCATTAATCGCCGGCATGCCGGCTTACGATGCGTCAGTGCCGAAAGGCCGGTTATATGGCCGCTATCTCACCCATGTTTGGGTATGGATTGAAACCTTAAGCTTGACCATTAAAGACGCTATGTGCGGGTTTCGGGTGTATCCATTGGCGGATACCGTTGCTCTTTTTGACAACGTAAAGCTAGGCCAGCGCATGGATTTTGATATTGAAGTCATGGTGCGGTTGCTCTGGTCTGGCATGGCCATCAAACAGGTTAAAACCAAGGTTATCTACCCCGAAGATGGCGCTTCCCACTTTAATGCTTGGCAAGACAACTGGCTTATCTCGAAAATGCATACCCGGCTGTTTTTCGGCATGATTTGGCGGGCGCCTTGGTTGCTGGCTCGGCGTTTTGCAAAGCCTAAACACTGGTCGGCAATGGGGGAGCGGGGCAGCCGCTTAGGTATGCGCTGCCTGTGGCTTGCCTTTCGGCTATTTGGGCGCCCTGGGTTTCGGCTGTTTTTGTATCCAGTGATGGCGTATTTCTTTGCCACCGGCGCCAGCCGACGTTATTCCTTAGCCTACCTGCAGCGCTGTTTTGAGCAGTTTGGCCCCATGCCTGGGGTCGCCGCCAAGCCTGGGCTTTGGACCAGTTTTCGTCACCACATGGCCTTTGGGGAAAGTGTGCTGGATAAGCTGGCAACGTGGGCTGGGCGCGGCGAAACCCGTGAGCAACTCGCCTTTGATGGGCGCGAGCATTTGTCGCAACTTCAGCAAAGTGGCCAAGGCGCCTTATTGGTTGGCGCCCACCTTGGTAACCTCGAGTTGTGCCGGGCGTTGTCGGATAAACCGATGACGGTGCTAGTGCTCACCGAACATGCCTTGAAGTTCAATGCACTGCTGGCTGAAATTAATCCCGCCGCCAAAATGAACATGCTCGAAGTCAGTCAAATGGGCCCCGATACGGCGATGATTTTGCGCCAGCGTATTGAGGCTGGCGAATTGGTGGTGATGGTGGGGGATCGCACCTCGGCGACGAAACCCGGGCATACCGTCAGCTGCAACTTTCTCGGTGAAGACGCGCCTTTTCCTATTGGCCCTTGGGTTATGGCTCATGTCCTCGAATGCCCGGTTTTTACCCTTTTTTGCACCCGCCAGGGGCGCCACCACCGAGTGTCGTTAGCGCCCTTTGCCGCCGAAGGCATTGTGCTTTCACGCAAAAATCGTCAGCAACAACTTGGCAGCTGGGCCCAGCGCTTTGCCGACCGGCTCAGCAGCCATTGCCAGCAAACCCCATTGCAGTGGTTTAATTTTTTCGACTTTTGGCAGGCCGATAACGGCGAGCGTAAACAGGAAGACAAGCCATGACAGTGGTGTTTGGTAGGAAACCTATTGGCATTGAAGATATTAATGCCATTGCTGCACGTAAGGTGGCTGTGCAGCTTGATGACAGTACGCCGTATCGCCAGCATATTGAAAAAGGTGCCGCTTTTCTCGACCGCCTCTGGCGTGAAGAAGGCGGCATTTATGGCGTGACTACCGGCTATGGCGACTCGGTAACCGTTGCCGTCCCGTCGGAATTGGTTGAAGCGCTGCCGCTTAATTTAACGCGTTTTCACGGCTGCGGTTTGGGCCGGCATTTCACCTTGCAAGAAGGCAGGGCCATTGTGGCAAGCCGTTTGGCGTCGTTGTGCCAAGGCCATTCCGGGGTAACCTTGGCGTTATTAGAGCGGCTGGTTTGGTTGCTGCAAGAAGACATTATTCCCGTTATTCCTGCCGAAGGTTCGGTTGGCGCTTCTGGCGATCTGACGCCGCTTTCGTATCTTGCCGCCGTCTTGGTGGGCGAGCGGCAGGTGTATTACCAAGGCCAGGTGCAAGAAACCCAAGCCGTGCTGGCGCTAAAGGGGGTAGAACCGCTAACGCTTAAGCCAAAAGAAGGCTTAGCCATTATGAATGGCACGGCAGTGATGACCGCCTTGGCCTGCCAGGCTTTTGCACAAAGCCGCTATTTAAGCGCCATGGCAACCCGTATTACAGCATTGGTGAGTAAAGCTTTAGGCGGTAATAGCTATCACTTTGATAAAACCCTTTTTGCCGTAAAGCCGCACCCCGGCCAGGGCCTTGTTGCCGAGCGGTTGCGCGCCGACCTTAACTACCAGGGCGATGCTGCCCATAGCCGTTTACAAGACCGTTATTCGCTGCGCTGCGCGCCCCATGTAATAGGTGCACTGGAAGACGCTCTGCCATGGCTTCGCACCCTGATAGAAACCGAGCTCAATAGCGCCAACGATAACCCCATTATCGATAGCGAAGGTGAGCAAGTGCTGCACGGTGGTCATTTTTACGGTGGTCATATCGCCATGGCCATGGATACCCTGAAAGTGCAGGTCGCTAACCTTGCTGACCTTTTAGACCGGCAGCTAGCATCCTTGGTCGACAGCAAGTTTAATAACGGCTTACCGGCTAACTTGACCGGTGCCGATGGTCGTGAACGTTATATCAGCCACGGTTTTAAAGCGGTGCAGATTGGTGTTTCGGCCTGGACGGCAGAAGCACTGAAACACACCATGCCGGCGTCGGTTTTTTCCCGGTCTACCGAATGTCACAACCAAGACAAGGTCAGTATGGGCACTATTGCTGCCCGCGACTGTTTACGCATTATTGAGCTAACCGAACAGGTTACTGCCGCCTCTTTATTGGCCGCTTGCCAAGGCTGTTGGTTAAGAGCCCAGCAGCAACCCCTGGCGCTAAGTGCGGCTTTAGACCGTTTTATCAGCGCCGTATTCACATACTGCGAACCCGTGAAAAACGACAGGCCACTTGAAGCTGATTTGCGCCACTTAATGGCACAGCTTCGCCAGCAGTCATGGAGCCTTTATGAAGACGCGTGAAGTTACAGTGGAAGTACAGGTCCCTTTCCACGACCTCGACCCAATGCAAGTGGCCTGGCATGGTAACTATCTGCGCTATTTCGAAGTGGCCAGAAGTGCGTTGCTCGATAGCTTTGATTACAACTATCTGGAAATGGAGGCCTCGGGTTATGTCTGGCCCATCGTCGATTTGAAGGTGAAATACATTCGCTCGGCGACCTTAAACCAACACCTGCTGGTGACCGCGACCCTGACCGAGTTTCAAAATCGCTTGGGGATGCGCTATGAAGTGCGCTGCAAGGAAACTGGAACTCGCCTTACCAAGGCGCAAAGTGTGCAAGTTGCCGTGGATAAAAACTCCGGCGAAATGCAGTTTGTATCGCCGAAAGTGTTGTTTGACAAGCTGGGGGAACCATGGCCGTACTAGCAGCGCTGATGCTGGCAAACGCATTGGCAAAACCGGCCCCGTGCGGCGACTTTCAGCAGCAAAAGCAAGTGCCGGGCATGCACCAGGCCTTTCATTCTTCCGGGCACTACCAACTGCAAGGCAACACCCTTATTTGGCAAACTTTAAAACCCTTCGCCAGCACGCTGGAAGTCAGCCCAGCAGGGCTATATCAAAGCCTGCCGGGTCAGGTGCGCCAGCAAATAGCCAATGGCGACAACCCGTTAGTGGCAAGCTTAGGGACACTGTTAGCGGCGGTAATGACAGGGGATGAAAAGGCGCTGGCACAACATTTCAAGGTTAATCGCCAGGGAGAAACATTAACCCTGGTGCCCCAAGACGCGCTGGTGGCCAAAGGCATTAGTGACATTACCGTCACCGGGCAACCGCCACACCGCATTCGCCTTGATGAACCGCAAGGCGGGCAAACGCTTATTACCCTTACTCGCGGGCAATGCCAGTGAGGCTTGCGGGTTTTTCTTTGGTATTAGTGGCGCTATTGTCGATGCGCTTGTTGCTGGGCGTAGCGCCGTCTTCGCAGCTAAGCGAGCTGCTACCCAAGGATTTTGCCGAGCTAAAAGGGGCCAATAATGGCGCCTTTACACAACTGAAAAGCCGTTTTGATCGCCAGCTGTGGCTGCTGGTGGAAGATAGCAACCCAAAGACACTGGTTAAAAAAGGCAATGCCCTGGCGAAGGTGCTGGATAACAGTGACATCATCAGCGCTTGGCAGGGCGGCAATAACGCCGGTTATCAGCGCCTTGCCAAATTCCGGGGCCAGGTTTTGTCGGTTAAGGACCGCCAAGCAAGTAACGCTCAGCTCATTAATAGGGCCATGGCACTTTGGTTTGGTCCAACGCCCACCAGCCTGCGCGCTGATCCCTTATTTACCTTTAGTGATTGGCTACAAGATTTACGCCCCGCCGGCAGCCACATTCAGCTGTTCGATGGTTGGCCGCTGTGGCAAAAAGACGGTCGTTACGCGCTTATTTTGTCGGCCGAAATTAATGGCTCTGCTTATGACGCCAAGGTGCAGCGCCGGGTGAGCCAATGGCTAGCGGCGCTGCCGGTAAAAGCACAAGCCTTAGGCACTGTGCTTTATGCGCAGCAAGGTGCCCAGCAGGCGCAGCGAGAGGTCAGCCGTTTTGGTAGCTTGGCCCTGGTTGGCGTATTGGTGCTAATTGTCTGGGGCTTTGGTGGCCTAAGAGCGCTTGGGTTTATGGCGGGGTTATTGGCGTTGTCGCTTATCGGTGCCTTAACGGCGCTGTGGTGGTGTTTTCCCCATGCCCACTGGCTGGCGTTGGTGATGGGGGCCAGTGTTATTGGCATCTGTGCCGACTATGGCTTTCACGCCTTGGCGGCTGGGGAACATCAGCGCGCCATCAGAGGCCCCTTGTTGGGCGGGCTGGTTTCAAGCCTCTGCGCTTATGGCGTGCTGGTGTTATCGCCATTTCCGGGGCTGGCGCAACTGGGCGTTGCCGCCCTTGGCGGGCTGATGGTGGCGTACTGTTATGTGCGTTTTCTAACGCCAATACCTAAGGTTGCCAGCCGGCAATGGCCAGCCACGCTGCTATTAGCGGTAAGCAGGCACCGGCCCTGGGCCAAGTGGGCGTTGCTGGTTATCGTCACTGTCTGGTGCGCCCTGGGTGTTCGCCAGCTGTCATTTAATGACGATATTCGTCAGTGGCAGCCAAAAGATCCGAGCCTGGAAGCAGTTGCCAACCGTTTGGCCTATTGGCTGGGGCAGCGCCCGGGCGGCCAATATTTGCTTATCACCGCCGCTAGCACCGAACAGTTGCTGGAAAAAGAAGAGGCAATAATGCCAAGGCTGCAAGCGTTAGAGGCTAAAGACCAACTGGCGTCGGTACTAGCCGTTAGCCAGCGCTGTCCTTCGCTTGCGCGCCAGCGGGCCGACCACCAGCGCATACGTCAGCTATGGCAGCAGCTCAATAGCCAGGTTGGCGGTGCGCTTGGGCCTGCACCTGCTTTGGCAACCGGTTTATCTCCTGAGCATTGGCCGATAAAAGAGGGGCGTTTGAGCCTTTTATTAACAGACCAACATACGTCGGTGATGGTGCTGCAGGGGCTCAGTGCTAGCGGTGCCAAAGCCCTTAACGACCTTACCCTTATTGACCCGGCAAGCCAGGCCACAAAAACCTTTGGTCATTATCGCGACCAAGTGCTCAAACTATTGGCGCTGGCGTTTTTACTCTTGGCTGTCGTGTTGGTGGTTACGCTTAAGAAAAATGGCCTTAAGGTCATTTTTGCCAGTGCCTTGGCCTTGGCGGCCGCAGCGGTGACCCCCGCCTTTTTAGGGCAGCCTTTTAACCTTATTCATGCGCTGGGGCTGATGTTGGTGTTGGGGCTTAGCCTTGATTATTGTCTCTTTTTCGCCTCAAAAGCCCCGGCAAACCATACCTTGTTGGCGGTACTGCTGTCGCTCGCCTCCAGTCTTTTAGCCTTTGGCTTGTTAATGGCGTCGAGCACGCCGGTGTTAGCAGGTTTTGGGGCTGTGGTGGCAGTTGGCCTGTTATGTGCCTGGTGTAGCAGCTTGTTATGGGCGAGGTCGTCATGAAGCCACTACTACTGGTGAGCCTGTTGTTACTGTTGTGTGGCTGCCAAACCCTAAGCGCGCCAGTGAAGCCACAGATCCCGTTAGGGCAGGGCCTTGTCTGGTCGTTGCCCGATTTGGGCTGGGTGAAGGGGGAGCGCGATAAAACGCAGCAGGTTGTAGCCTGGCATGGTAAAGAGCGCTGGCAATTAGTTGGCCAACTTTCGTTGTCACCCCAAAAGATGACTTTAACTGCACTCAGTGGTTTCGGTACCTTTTTGTTCCAAGCCAATTTTGACGGTACCGTTTTAACCACCAAACGTTCTGCATTAGTGCCCGCCAAAGCTAACCCAGGCCATTTATTAGCCGACCTCAGCATGGCACTGATGCCAACGGCTGTTCTGCAGCAAAGTTTGGCCCCGCTGGGTTTAGTGCTTAGCGTAAAGGACCATAGGCGCGTTATTAGTAAACAAGGTAAGGCCATTATTGTTATTGAATATCAGCCCATGGGCTTTCGTTTTTCCCAGCAGCAACTTGGTTACGGCTTTGAGGTAACCTATGAGTGATTTATACCTGTCGGCACCGTCGCTGCTCACACCCATTGGCCACAGCGTAGAAGCGGTAGCGACATCCCTTTTTAGCGGCAAGGTCGGTTTAACGGCGCAGCAAGGTCTATTGCTTGACGAAACCCCGGCCTGGGTGGGGAAAGTTACCGCGCCTTTATCGCCATTACCGGCAGCTTTTTCGCACCTTGATTGCCGTAATACCCGCATGTTGCGTCAAGTTTTAGATGGCCTTAAAGCAGATATCGACTGGGCAATGGCTGAGTACGGCCAAGACCGGATAGGCGTGGTGTTAGGGTCCTCTACTGCGGGAATTGATGTCGGTGAACAAGCGCTGGTGCATTGGCAGCAGCATCGCCGGCTGCCAGAGAGCTTTAATTACGACGTGCAGACGCTTGGCTCGGTTGCCCGCTTTGCCAGTGATTACCTGGGTATTTCTGGGCCCAGTTACACCTTGTCCACGGCCTGTTCGTCCTCCGGTAAGGCCTTTGCCAGTGCTTGGCGATTAATTCAGACCGGCCTTGCTGATGCGGTTGTGGTGGGCGGTGTTGATAGCCTTTGCCGGTTAACCCTAAATGGATTTTCAGCGCTTGAGTCGGTATCAAGCAAGCTTTGCAGTCCTTTTAGTGAAGGGCGTCAGGGCATCAATATTGGCGAAGGCGCGGCGGTTTTTCTGCTATCGCGCCGTAACAGTGCTGTAAAGCTTGCGGGGGTGGGCGAGTCATCAGACGGCTATCACATATCCGCGCCAGATCCTGAGGGTAAAGGGGCTGAGCTGGCAATGAACCAAGCCCTGGCGCAAGCAGGTTTGGACGTTAGTAACATCGATTATGTCAACCTGCACGGTACCGGCACTGTAAAGAACGATGCCATGGAAGCGGCTTTGGTGGCGCGCTTTTTCAGCCACAAGCCCCTGGTCAGTTCGTCAAAAGCGCAGGTAGGGCATTGCCTGGGCGCCGCAGGTGCGCTGGAAGCGGCCTTTTGTTACTTAGCGCTGCTAGCAAACACCGCCCCGCCACAAGTCTGGCAAGCACCCTACGACAGCCAACTGCCGCCGTTAAATTTTGCTGAAGTCGGCCAACAAACACCACTGCGCCATGTGATGTCGAATTCTTATGCCTTTGGTGGCAGTAACGTGAGTGTAATTTTTAGCCATGTTTGAACAGACTGAATTTAAAGCACCAGCTCATTACCTTTCGCACCGCGCGCCAATGTTACTAATTGACAAGGTGCTTGCCGGGGGGGACGACTTTGCCCGCTGCCAAGTACGTATTGACGCACAAAGCACTTTTGCCGATGAACAAGGCGTACCGATTTGGGTGGGCATCGAATACATGGCGCAAACTATCGCCGTTTTTGCTGGCCTTAAAGCCGAACAGGCCGGTGAGCCAGTGAAAATGGGCTTTTTGCTGGGCACACGCCGTTTTGAATCCGAGTTTGATTATTTCCAGTTGGGTGACGTGGTAGAAATTGCCGTTACCCAAAGTTTTATGCAGGAAAATGGCTTGAGCGTTTTTAGCTGCCAGTTAACCGGCCCACGAGGCCGCCAAACCGCGCAGTTAACCGTTTATCAGCCCAACGATGCTGCATCTATTCTGGCAGGAGAACAACCATGAAACAGTTTTTGGTCACCGGGGCCAGCCGGGGTATTGGCGCCGCTATTGCTAAGGCGCTAGCCGCTGAAGATATCACCGTGGTTATCCATTATCGCTGTCGTGAAGACGCCGCTGCCAAGGTTTTGGCCGAGATTGAAGCGGCCGGTGGCCACGCCCGTTTACTGGCCTTTGATGTCAGTGACCGCCAAAGCGCGAAATCAGCCCTTGAAGCCGATATTGCCACGCATGGCGCTTATTATGGCGTGGTGGTAAATGCCGGTATTAGCCGCGACGGCGCCTTTCCGGCACTCACCGATGATGATTGGGATGATGTGATTCACACCAACCTCGACGGCTTTTATAACGTGCTTAAACCGGTGGTTATGCCGATGGTGCAGGGGCGAAGGGGCGGGCGCATTGTCACACTTGCTTCGGTGTCAGGGCTGATTGGCAACCGTGGCCAGGTTAATTATTCGGCGTCCAAGGCTGGCATTATTGGCGCCACTAAGGCCCTGGCGTTAGAGCTGGCCAAACGCAAAATTACCGTTAACTGTGTCGCACCTGGGTTGATTGAATCCGAGATGACCGAGGATTTGGAAGCGGCGGCGCACATTAAGGAGCTTATTCCCCTTCGCCGCGCTGGCCAGGCCAAAGAAGTGGCCGATGTAGTAGCGTTTTTATGCTCCGATAAAGCGTCCTACATTACCCGGCAGGTGATCGCTGTTAACGGAGGGCTTTGCTGATGCACCGCGTTGTTGTTACCGGTATGGCCGGGATCAGCTCCCTTGGCCATGACTGGCCCAGCGTAAAAGCGGCGATGCAAGCCGGTAAAAACGGTATTGTGCGAATGGAAGACTGGCAGCAGTACCAAGGCATGAATACACAGCTGGCAGGGCCGGTGGACTTTTCGCGGCCAGCGCATTATTCGCGCAAACAAATTCGCTCCCATGGCCGGGTAGCGATGATGGCCACCCGCGCTAGCGAAGTAGCCTTAGAGCGGGCAGGGTTGCTGGGCGCCGCCTGCCTTCAAGACGGTTCCACCGGCATTGCCTATGGCTCGTCAATCGGTTCAACACCGCCCATTATGGCGTTTTCAGCCATGTTGGAGCGGCAGGATTGTTCAAAGATCACTGCCACCAGCTATATCCAGATGATGCCTCACACCACCTGTGTCAATGTCAGCCTGTTTTTTGGGTTAAAAGGCCGGGTGATCCCAACCTCTAGCGCTTGTACCTCAGGCTCTCAGGCGATTGGTTTTGCCTATGAAGCCATTAAATATGGCCAGCAGGCGGTGATGCTGGCCGGTGGTGCTGAAGAGTTATGCCCAACTGAAGCGGCGGTATTTGACACGCTTTACGCCACCTCGACCCAAAACGCGACGCCAAGTCAAACCCCAAGACCTTTTGACCGTGACCGTGATGGCCTTGTCATCGGCGAAGGGGCTGCAACCTTAGTTCTGGAATCCTTAGAACACGCCAAGGCGCGCGGTGCCACTATTCTCGCCGAAATTGTTGGCTTTGGTACCAACAGCGATGGTGCCCATGTTACATCTCCCACCAGTGAGACCATGGAAGTGGCCATGCAGCTGGCGCTGGATAACGCCGATTTAGACGCCAGCGCCATTCAATACATCAGTGCGCATGGCACCGCGACCGAGCAGGGCGACATTGCTGAAAGCCAGGCCACCGCCAAGCTATTTGGCCAGCAAGTGCCGGTACATTCATTGAAAAGCTATTTTGGCCATACCCTTGGTGCCTGCGGCGCCTTGGAAGCCTGGTTGGGCATCGAGATGATGCACGACGGCTGGTTTGCACCCACCCTAAATTTGACCGACCTTGACCCCCGTTGTGGTGAGTTGGACTACCTAACGGGCCGTGGTCGCCAAATGAATATCGACTGCTGGATGAGTAATAACTTTGCCTTCGGTGGCATTAATACTTCGTTGATTTTTAATCGTTATCAGGAATAACAACAATGCAAAAGGATGACAGTGTCCAGGTGGCCGTTATCGGTGCCGGGCCTTCAGGGGCACTGGTGGCAACGTTACTGCACCGCCAGGGTATTAAGGTGCGGGTACTAGAAAAAAACCGTTTCCCGCGGTTTTCTATCGGCGAAAGTTTGTTGCCGCAATCGATGGTTTATCTCGAAGAAGCCGGCCTTGCCCAGGCGGTGGCAGCAAAGGCTGATGCAATGGGTTTTCAGTTTAAAAATGGTGCCGCTTTTGGCTATCAGGGCCAAGAGGCCCAATTTGATTTCACCGATAAATTCAGCCCCGGCCCTGGCACCACCTTCCAGGTAAAACGTGCGGCCTTTGATAAGCTACTGGCGGACGAAGCCATGGCCCAAGGCGTGGATATTCGCTTTGAGCACAGCGTTGATAAGGTCGATATGACGGAGCAGGGCGCATGCCTTCTGGGCACCGATGCCAGCGGCCAGTCATACCAGCTCAACGCCGACTTTGTGCTGGATGCCTCGGGTTTTGCCCGGGTGCTGCCAAGGCTCTTTGATTTGGAAATGCCCTCAGAGCTTGCGCCGCGACAAGCCTTTTTTACCCATGTGGTGGATGGTATCGACCCTGATATCTTTGACCGCAATAAGATCCTGATTAGCGTTCACCCAGAACACCCTGCGGTTTGGTATTGGCTTATTCCCTTTGCCGATGGCACTTGTTCGTTAGGCGTTGTCGGAGAGATTGCCTTCTTTGAACAAATGTCTGGTGACCACGCAGCCATCTTAAAAGAACTGGTGTTTGCTGAGCCTGGCCTTGCCAAGTTGTTGGTAAGAGCAGAATTTCCCCAGCCTGTTAATACCCTTAAAGGCTACTCGGCCAAGGTGAAAAGCCTTTATGGTCCGGGCTACGCCCTGTTGGGTAATGCCGGTGAGTTTCTTGATCCCGTCTTTTCCTCTGGTGTCACCATCGCCTTTACCTCGGCCAGCCTGGCGGCCAAAGCGTTGGTTCGCCAGTTTGCCGGTGAAACCGTTGACTGGCAGCGCGACTTTGCCGAGCCGCTGCAAGGCGGAGTGGATGTATTTCGTACCTATGTAGAAGGCTGGTATCAAGGCAGCTTTCAGGACGTTATCTTCTATCCGGCCCCTGATCCAAAGATAAAGCGCATGGTGTGTTCTATTCTCGCTGGCTACGCCTGGGACAAAACGAATCCCTATGTGGCCGAATCAAAGCGGCGCCTTCGCACGCTAGCGCAGATCTGTAAAGCCGGCTGAACCGTTACGCCTTTGGCGTGGCGAAATACCAGGGTGCATGTCAGAGTAAAATGCAAAAGCAAAGGAGATAGCACCATGAAAAAGTGGGCTTTTATTGCGCTACTGTGCCTTGGCGGCTGCGCTTCTGTACCGCCCGCCAAGGTAGATGCCCGAATGGCGATGTGGCAGGGCGTCAGTGCTGAGGCGTTGATGGATAAATGGGGCGTTCCTTCTCAGACCACTAAAGTTGAAGGCCAAGATTGGCTGGTCTATCGCAACACCCAAACCAGCGCCAAACCCACGATTGGGCTTGGGGTTGGCGGCGGTTCCGGCAACGTGTTCGGTTCATTAGGTACCACCTTGGGCGGAGGCCCCAGTACCACTGGTTGTACCCGGCAGGTTGTTATCGGTAATGACGGCAAGGTTAGCCGGATCCGCTGGCAGGGCGATCCTAAGCTATGCTGGAAGCTAACGCCTGAGCCAACAGCGGCTGGCAGTCACTGAAGTCCGGCCTTCGTGCCGGAGCGGTAGGGAGGTTTTCGGCATGGACAGACGGCTGGTGATATTGCTTGGTACCCTTAGCTTGGCTGGTTGCCAAAACAATGGTGAACCCGGTTTTTTTGACAACCTTTGGTACCTTGATGGCAGCACCGTTAACGGCCCTATGCATAGCGGTGCTGTTAGCGCCAAAGGCATTTCGTTAATGCTGACCTCAGATGGCAAGCTCAGTGGCAACAGCGCCTGTAACCGCTACTTTGGCAGCTATCGGTTGGTTAATGGCGCTGCCATTGAAGTGGCGAAGCTTGGCAGCACCAAAAGGGCCTGTACCGGCGAGCTGATGCAAGCGGAAGGGCTTTATCTCAATCGTTTGCAAAAGAGTAACTGGATAGAACAAGACGGTAGCACGTTAAAACTGTATTCCGACGGCTATGCAACGCCTCTGGTGTTTACCCAAAAGCGTTAGTCTGACTCTAATACTTCCCGTTGCCTCAGATCCATATTCACCCGCAACAGACCATCTTCCATAATGGTGCGGGTGGGTAGGCCGGCCTTTCGAAACACCCCTATCATGCCGCGGTTTTGCGGCAGCACTTCGGCAATAAACTCTTCAACGCCTTGTTCGCGGGCGATCTTTAGCAAGTGATGAAAAAGAATACTGCCAACGCCGAGGTTTTGCAGGCTATCGAGCACGGCGCAGGCAAACTCCGCCCTTTTTACCTTACCGCCTGGCATCAGAATATAGCGGCCAATACCGAGGGCTTCTTCCTCACCTTTTTGGCTGTAATGGCCGGCAGCAATGGCGACGTGGTTATCAAAGTCGACGTCAGTAAAACGGGCGGCTTCATCCAGGCTCATCTGCCATTTTGGCCGCATAAAACGGTAATAAATGGAGCGGTCTGACATGTGCTCGTAGGCTTTGAGCAGCGCGTATTTGTCTTCCCGGCGGATGGCGCGGACAAAGACGGGGGTGCCGTCTTTCATACGGTCAAAGGAAAGGTAGTGCCTGACGTTGATCATGAAGAGCCCAGCCGCAATTTGCCCATAGTGTAACCAGTTATTGGCTAAAGCACAGGATCTGGATCAACAGCGCGGAGGAGTTGTAAAAAACCCCGCCGAAGCGGGGTTTGGTTTAGAGGTCGAAGTCGTCCAAGTCGCCAAGGTCGACGTTGGCGTCGATTTGGCCCACCAGGTAGGAGCTTATTTCTGATTCTTGTGGTGCCACCTGCACGTTGTCTGATACCAACCAGGCATTGATCCAAGGAATAGGGTTGGAGGTAGTGCTAAAGGCGGGAATAAGGCCCACTGCGTTCATCCGCACGTTGGTGATGTATTCCACGTATTGGCTGAGGATGGATTCGTTCAAGCCAATCATGGAGCCGTCTTTAAACAGATACTTGGCCCAGGCTTTTTCTTGCTCGGCGGCACGTTTAAAGAGTTCCTCGCATTCGGCCTTACACTCGATGGCAATTTCGGCCCACTCGTTGCCTTCTTTACCGTCACGCATCAGGTTAAGAATTTGTTGGGTGCCAGAGAGGTGTAGTGCTTCGTCACGGGCGATGAACTTGATGATTTTGGCGTTACCTTCCATCAACTTGCGCTCAGCAAAAGCAAAGGAGCAAGCAAAGCTCACATAGAAGCGAATGGCTTCCAGGGCGTTAACCGCCATCATGCACAGATAGAGCTTTTTCTTCAGATCGCGCAGGTTAATGTCATAGCTCTTGCCAGCAATTTGGTGGTTGCCTTCGCCGTGCAACTGCCAAATTTGCGTGTACTCAATCAGTACGTCGTAATAGCCGGCGATTTCATCGGCGCGCTTTTGAATTTCTTCATTCATCACGATGTCGTCGAACACCTTGGAGGGGTCGGCAACGATGTTACGAATGATGTGGGTGTAGGAGCGCGAGTGAATGGTCTCAGAGAAAGACCAGGTCTCAATCCAGGTTTCCAGCTCGGGTATTGATACCAGCGGCAGCAGGGCCACGTTGGGGCTACGGCCTTGAATGGAGTCCAGCAGCGTTTGATATTTCAGGTTGGACAGGAAGATGTGCTGCTCGTGTTCGGGCAACTGGGCAAAATCGACGCGGTCTTTGGAAACGTCGACTTCTTCGGGGCGCCAGAAGAACGACAGCTGCTTTTCTATCAACTTTTCAAAGACTTCGTATTTTTGCTGGTCATAGCGGGCGACGTTAACCGGCTGGCCGAAAAACATCGGCTCGGTCAGTGCGTTATTGTTAACCCGGCTAAATGTGGTGTAACGCATTCGAAATAACTCCCTGAATAAAGGGGCCGATTGGCCCCTTTTTTAAATCAAATCTTGCAAGCGCCGCCGGCACAGCCGTCGTCTTCTTCCTCCACGGCCACGGTTGCTTGTGGCAGGGAGGCGGCGGTGACGGTGAAGTCTTTTTGGGCGTCCGCCGCACCGTCACGGGTGTTGTGGTAGTAAAGGGTCTTCACACCGTATTTATACGCGGTGAGCAGATCTTTGATCATCGATTGCATCGGTACCTTACCGCCGGGGAATTTCGCCGGATCGTAGTTGGTGTTGGCACTGATAGATTGGTCGATGAATTTTTGCATAATACCGACCAGCTGCAGGTAACCGTCGTTGTTGGGGATATCCCACAGCAGCTCGTATGCGGTTCTGAGGTTTTCGTAATCGGGTACCACCTGGCGCAAAATGCCGTCTTTAGACGCTTTCACCGAAATGTGGCCGCGCGGCGGCTCAATGCCGTTGGTGGCATTGGAGATCTGCGAGCTGGTTTCAGACGGCATCAAAGCGGAAAGGGTGCTGTTACGCAGGCCAAATTCAACGATGTCTTTGCGCAGCTGTTCCCAATCCATGTGCAGGGGTTCGGCAACGATTTTGTCCAAATCTTTTTTGTAGCTGTCGATGGGCAACACACCTTTGGCATAGGTGGTTTCTTCAAACATCGGGCAAGCGCCGCGCTCTTTGGCCAGCTCCATAGAGGCTTTGAGCAGGTAATACTGCATTGCCTCAAAGGTTTGGTGAGTCAAGGCGTTGGCAGAACCGTCGGAATATTTTACGCCGTGTTTGGCCAAGTAATAGGCGTAGTTAATTACGCCCACACCCAAGGTACGGCGGCCCATGGTGGCAATGTGCGCCGCTTTTACCGGGTAGTCCTGGTAGTCGAGCAGGCTATCAAGGGCCCGCACTGCCAAGTCGGCCAGTTCTTCAAACTCGCTGACATCTTCAATGGCGCCAAGGTTAAAGGCCGACAAGGTACAAAGGGCAATTTCGCCACTTTCGTCGTTAATGTCGCTCAGCGGCTTGGTGGGCAGGGCAATTTCCAAACAGAGGTTGGATTGACGCACCGGTGCCACCGCCGGGTCAAACGGGCTGTGCGTGTTGCAGTGGTCGACGTTCTGAATGTAGATACGGCCGGTAGAGGCGCGCTCAGAAAGCAGCAACGAGAACAGGTCAACCGCTTTGATGGTTTTCTTACGAATCGATTCGTCTTGCTCGTATTTGGCGTACAGCTCTTCAAATTTGGCTTGGTCGGCAAAGAAAGCGTCGTACAGGCCAGGAACATCGGAAGGGCTAAACAGGGTAATGTCGCCACCTTTAATCAGGCGCTGATACATCAAGCGGTTTAGCTGTACGCCGTAGTCCATGTGGCGTACGCGGTTTTCTTCAACGCCGCGGTTATTTTTCAGTACCAGCAGGTTTTCGACTTCCAAGTGCCACATCGGGTAGAACAGGGTAGCAGCGCCGCCACGTACGCCGCCTTGCGAGCAGGATTTTACCGCGGTTTGGAAATGCTTATAAAAAGGAATACAACCGGTGTGGAAGGCTTCACCGCCGCGAATGGGGCTACCCAAAGCGCGAATGCGGCCAGCATTGATGCCGATACCGGCGCGCTGGGAAACATAACGCACAATGGCAGCGGCCGTGGCGTTAATGGAGTCCAGGCTGTCGCCGGTTTCAATCAGCACGCAAGAGCTAAATTGGCGGGTCGGGGTACGAACGCCACTCATAATGGGCGTGGGCAGTGACAACTTAAAGGTGGATACCGCGTCGTAGAAACGCTTGATGTAATCAAGGCGCGTATCATGCGGGTAATCCGCGAACAAGCAGGCTGCCACCAGGATATAAAGGAACTGGGCGGATTCATAAATCTCACCCGTTACCCGGTTTTGTACCAAGTATTTGCCTTCCAGCTGCTTCACCGCTGCGTAGGAAAAGTTCATATCACGATTGTGATCGATAAAGCCGTTTAAAGCGTCGAAATCACTGCGAGAATAATCACTTAACAGATGTTTGTCGTATTTACCCAGTTCCACCATCTTGCTGACATGGTCAAACAGGTGCGGCGGTTCAAATTCGCCGTAGGCCTTTTTACGCAGGTGGAAAACCGCTAAACGTGCCGCCAGATACTGGTAATCAGGCGCTTCCTCGTTGATAAGGTCGGCAGCGGCCTTGATCAACGTCTCGTGAATGTCGGCCGTCTTGATCCCTTCATAAAACTGGATCTGGGCGCGAAGTTCAACTTGGGAAACAGAGACGTTATTGAGGCCTTCAGCGGCCCAGGTCACCACGCGATGGATCTTGTCCAGATCGATGGATTCTTGCTGACCGTTACGCTTGGTGACGAGGAGGTGCTTGTTCATGACTTACCTTATCAGACTTTTCCATAAGTACCGCCCGCGAAAATCGAGCAGGGCGCGTAGTGTCTATTGTGTATTAGATACACAACATATTGGGTTCAATTCGAGTCTGAGGAACAAGATAGTGAGGTATGGGGCTTCTTTCAAGCATCAATGTTGACGTCTTTTTAACCCGGTTAGTGTTCACTAACAGGGGGCCGGGCTTGTGGCCGTCCTTGATAAAATACAAGCCCCTTGCAAAAAAACACGATCAAATGTTCGATCGTGTGATCTTGCACCAATCCGCCAGATCCTGTGGCTGAGTCAGGATACTCCTGGCCGGCCAGGAAGGGTAGTTTTCATCCACATAACCCCAGCTGGCCACAAAGCCTTGCATGCCGGCATCGCGCGCTGCTTGCATATCGGTTAAGGCATCGCCCAAATACAGGCAGTCTTTGGCATCAACGCCCATCAGGGTGGCGGCGTGTAACAGTGGCGCCGGGTGTGGTTTGCGGTTTTCTAGGGTATCACCACACACCAGTGCCTGGCAGGCGTCAAGTTCTGGAAAATGGGGCAGGGCGGCCACCGTTAAGTGGGTGACCTTATTGGTGACGATGCCCCAGGCAATGCCTGCCTTGTTGAGCGCCAAAAGCAGTTGCGGTACGCCTTCAAACAAACGGGTTTTTGCCGAGATGTCACTTAAGTAAGCGTCCCAAAATGCTTGGCGTAAATCTTCCTGCTCAAAGGCGCCTTCGCCAAAACCTAAGGTCAACAGACTGCGGGTACCGTGGGTAGCGTGCGGGCGCACCTCTGCCAGGGTTTTAAGGGGCATGTTGTGCGCCGCCAACACCTCGTTAAGTGCCCGGCAAAGATCCGGGGCGGTATCTAACAAGGTGCCGTCAAGATCAAACAGCACCGCGGTCATGCTGGCTTCCTGGCGGCAACCAAGTAATTCATGTCCAGGTTTTCAGAGCGGCTAAACTGGCCGGTCAGCAGGTTGTAACTCATGCCAACGGCTTTGTTGGGAATTAAGCCTGCCACATCACAAAAGCCCATTAGCTCGGCTGGCTTTAAAAACTTGTGGTAGTCGTGGGTGCCGGCGGGCAGCCAGCGCAAAATGCGCTCTGCGGCAAAAACACCTAACGCCCAGGCTTTGGGAGTGCGGTTAAGGGTGGAAAACACCAGCATGCCGCCGGGTTTACAAAGCTTGGCACAGGCCGAAACCACCGACTGCGGGTCCGGTACGTGCTCGAGCATTTCCATGCAGGTCACCACATCAAATTGCTCGGGCAGTTCTTCGGCCAGGGCTTCGGCAGTAATTTGCCGGTACTCGAGTTCAACCCCCACTTCAGCGGCATGGGCGCGGGCCACATTCAGCGGTTCTGTACCCATGTCAACGCCGGTTACCACTGCGCCTAATCGCGCCATGGATTCGGCCAAAATGCCGCCGCCACAGCCGATGTCGACAATCCGTTTATTGCCAATGCCGTCTGCCATTTCTTCAACGAAGCTCAGGCGCACCGGGTTAAGCTGGTGCAAGGGTTTGAATTCCCCTTCTTTATCCCACCAGCGGTGAGCCATGGCTTCGAACTTGGCAATTTCGGCAGTATCAACGTTGTTATTCATCTTCACCTTCCTAGATGGGGAGCCGGGGCATTATAGCCCTGACTGCGTTGCCTTTTCATGGTCAACGTCAATCGATGTGGTATAGTGCCTTACTTTGTTGGAAGACCTTTAATAGGGACGACTTAGATGAGCGATCTGGCCAAAGAAATTGTACCGGTCAGTATCGAGGACGAGCTCAAGAGCTCCTACCTTGACTACGCCATGAGCGTTATCGTGGGCCGGGCACTGCCCGATGTTCGCGACGGCCTCAAGCCGGTACACAGGCGCGTTCTATTTGCCATGAATGAATTGGGCAACGACTGGAACAAGCCTTATAAAAAATCGGCCCGTGTAGTAGGGGATGTTATAGGTAAGTATCACCCCCATGGTGATTCCGCGGTTTATGACACCATTGTGCGTCTGGCCCAGCCTTTCTCCATGCGCTACACCCTGGTAGATGGCCAGGGCAACTTCGGGTCTGTCGACGGCGACTCCGCCGCGGCAATGCGTTATACGGAAGTGCGTATGGCCAAAATCTCTCACGAGCTTTTGGCTGATCTGGATAAAGAAACCGTCGATTTCGTTCCCAACTACGACAACACCGAACAAATTCCCGACGTGCTGCCGACCCGGGTGCCCAACCTGTTGGTTAACGGCGCTGCCGGTATTGCCGTGGGTATGGCAACCAACATTCCGCCACATAACTTAAAAGAAGTGGTTGGCGGCTGTGTGGCCTTGATTGATAACCCGGATTTGACCATCGACGAGCTGATGGAATTTATCCCGGGCCCCGATTTCCCGACCCATGGCATCATTAACGGCAAAGCCGGTATTCGTGATGCCTACCATACCGGCCGCGGCAAAATTTATATTCGTGCCCGCGCCGAAGTTGAAATTAACGAAGATACTGGCCGTGAAACCATTGTTGTTCACGAGTTGCCGTATCAGGTGAACAAGGCGCGGTTGATTGAAAAAATCGCCGAGCTGGTAAAAGAAAAACGCATTGAAGGCATTAGCGCTCTGCGTGACGAGTCCGATAAAGACGGCCTGCGGGTGGTTATCGAGCTCAAACGCGGCGAAGCCGGTGAAGTGGTGCTCAACAAGCTCTACTCGCTGACGCAGATGCAGGTGGTCTTTGGCATCAACATGGTGGCGCTGGACCAAAATCAGCCGCGCCTCTTTAACCTCAAAGATGCCCTTGAGTGCTTCATTAACCACCGCCGTGAAGTGGTTACCCGCCGCACCATTTATGAATTGCGTAAAGCCCGTGAGCGCGCGCACGTGCTGGAAGGCTTGGCCATTGCCCTGGCCAACATCGACCCGGTTATCGAGCTTATTCGCCGCAGCCCGACCCCGAGCGACGCCAAAGCGGGCTTAGTTAGCACGCCGTGGGAGCTGGGTAATGTGGCGGCCATGCTGGAAGGCGCCGGCGTTGACGCTGCCCGCCCTGAAGGTTTGGAAGAGCAATACGGCATTCGCGACGGCAAATATTACCTGACCGAAGTACAGGCCCAGGCCATTTTGGACCTGCGCCTGCACCGCTTGACCGGCCTTGAGCACGACAAAATTCTTGATGAATACAAAGGTCTTTTGGACATCATCAAGGAACTGCTGCACATTTTGGCGTCTCCTGAGCGCTTGATGGAAGTCATCCGCGAAGAGCTGGTGGCTATCTCCGAGCAATACGGCGACGACCGTCGCACCGAGATCAGCGAATCTTCTGCCGACATTTCCATTGAGGATTTGATTGCCGAAGAAGACGTAGTGGTGACGCTGTCCCACGAAGGTTACGTTAAGTATCAAGCCCTGACTGACTACGAGGCGCAGCGCCGTGGTGGTAAAGGTAAAGCCGCAACGCGGATGAAGGATGAAGACTTCATTGAACAGTTGCTGGTAGCCAACACCCACGACACCATTTTGTGCTTCTCCAGCCGTGGCCGGTTGTACTGGCTGAAGGTGTATCAGCTGCCACTGGCTAGCCGCACCGCCCGTGGCCGCCCCATTATTAACTTGCTGCCACTGGAAGCTGACGAACGCATTACCGCCATTTTGCCGGTACGTGAGTACGAAGAAGGCAAGTACATCTTTATGGCTACCGCTTTTGGTACCGTGAAGAAAACCTCGCTGACCGAGTACAGCCGCCCCCGTTCTAACGGCATTATTGCTGTTAACCTCAACGAAGGGGACGAACTGATTGGCGTTACCATCACCGACGGCAGCAACGAAGTCATGCTGTTTAGCGATGAAGGTAAAGTGGTGCGCTTTAGTGAAGGCCAAGTGCGGGCCATGGGCCGCGGTGCGACCGGTGTTCGGGGCATTAACCTCGAGGAAGGTCAGTCTGTGGTGTCAATGGTTATCCCGAATGAAAACGTGGATATCCTTACTGTGACCGAAAATGGTTATGGCAAGCGTACCGCTCAGGACGAATACCCCGCGAAGAGCCGCGCCACTAAAGGGGTGGTCTCTATCAAGGTTTCTGAGCGTAACGGTAAAGTGGTTGGCGCAGTTGCTGTTGAAGATACAGATGAAATTATGCTTATCTCCAACCGTGGCACCTTGGTACGAACACGGGTTAATGAAGTATCCCGTGTTGGCCGTAACACCCAGGGTGTGACCATTATCCGAACCGCGACGGATGAAAAGGTTGTTGGCCTACAACGCATCGCTGAGGTGGACGAAGAGGTTCTACCGGAAGCTGAAGGCGAAGGTGCCGACGAGTAAGTCAGAAGCGGCCGATTGGCCGCTTTTTTTATGTTGATAGGGTTGTATGAAAACAGTATTTAATTTTTGCGCCGGTCCCGCCATGCTGCCCCCGGCGGTAATGCAACGTGCCCAGCAAGAGTTTGTTGACTGGCAAGACAGTGGCGTGTCGGTCATGGAAGTGTCGCACCGCGACAAGCCCTTTATGGCGGTTGCCGCGAAAGCCGAAGCGGACCTTCGTGAATTAATGGCCATTCCCGACAACTATAAAGTGCTGTTTTTGGCCGGTGGTGGCCGTGGCCAATTTACGGCAGTGCCACTGAACCTGTTAAAAGAAGGCGAGAAGGCCGATTACCTTATTACCGGCCAGTGGTCACAATCAGCCTTTGATGAAGCAAAACGCTTTCGCGATGTCGCCATTGCGGGTGAAATTGATTTCAGCCAAAAGCCCATCAAGCTGCCCACCGATATCAAGGTGCGGCCAGATGCCAAATACCTGCATTTTTGCCCGAACGAAACCGTTGACGGCGTTGAAATGTTTGCCGAGCCAGAGGTAGATGTACCGCTGGTTGCGGATATGTCGTCTTGTATCTTGTCGCGGCAAATTGATGTCAGCAAATACGGCGTTATTTATGCCGGTGCCCAGAAGAACATTGGCCCCTCAGGCTTGGCGGTGGTGATAGTGCGTGACGATTTGTTGCGTGACGATGTTACCGTCCCGGCCATTTGGGACTACCGCCTGCAGTCCAGCAAAGACTCTATGTTCAATACGCCACCAACCTATTCTTGGTATCTGGCGGGATTGGTGTTTGAGTGGCTAAAAGACTTTGGTGGCGTTGCCGCCATGGAAAAACGCAACGCCGCGAAGGCAGAACTGTTGTACAGCGCTATTGATAGGCTGGATCTCTACCAAAACCAGGTTGACCCAAGTTGCCGCTCGCGCATGAATGTGGTGTGGCAACTAAAAGACGATAGCTTAAACGCCGACTTTTTAGCCGAAGCGAACGCCCTTGGCCTGCTGGCATTAAAAGGTCACCGTTCGGTGGGTGGCATGCGCGCTTCTATGTATAACGCCATGCCCCTTGAGGGCACTCAGGCTTTGGTGGCATTTCTTGACGACTTTGCCAAACGCCATGGCTGATCTCAAAGCGCTACGCCAGCAAATAGAAGACATTGACAACAGTTTGCTGTCCTTGCTGGCAAAACGTTTGCAGCTTGCCGACAGCGTTGGCGAATTAAAAGGTGGCCGGGTCTTTGATCCGGCCCGCGAATTTGCGCTGGTGGAAGGCCATGTCAAGCAGCACAGCGCCCTTGCTGCACCAGTGGTGCGGCAATTTTGCCGTGACTGGGTGTCATTGTGCCGGGCCCACCAGGGGCCGTTTCGTATTGCTGCAACGGATACCGCTTGGGTGGATGCACTGCTGGGCCGTTATACCCAAACCCTGCAGACCCCCGAGCCTTTTAAAGCGGTATTTGAAGGAACTGCCCAGGGCGTGCTTTGGCTAGGTCCCTTGCCGACTAGCTTAGCCGGGCTGCTGCCAGCCGCGGCCTTTTTTCACAATGACCAACCCGGCTTTTTACTCACCGCTGATGGCGCTAAATCAGGCGCCTGGGCATTGCAGCACCAACCTCCGGGGCAAGCGGTGGGCGATAACTGGTTTTTAGTGACCGGGCATCAATTTGATGTTTGGCCGTTACTCTCGGATGAATAGTATGGAACTTCTTAAACTGGCAGCGGGCGGAGCCGTGGCTGGTACCTTGGCAATGCCGGGTAGTAAATCACTGTCTAATCGGGCGCTACTGTTAAGCGCTTTTTGTCGCGAGCCGACGCTACTTAGCAACGTGCTTGATGCCGATGACATTCGCTATATGCGCGGCGCTTTCAAGGCGCTGGGTGTGGCGGTTGAAGATAAGGGCGAGCGCTTGTCGGTTACCGGCCCATGGCAACCGAAAAGTCCGAGTGAAGCGATTTTTCTCGGTAATGCCGGCACCGCCATGCGGCCTCTTACCGCCGCTTTAGCCCTTACGCCCGGTACTTACCAGTTAACCGGCGAGCCGCGGATGTATGAAAGACCGATTGGCGATTTGGTTGATGCCCTGCGTCAGTTGGGCGCACAGATTGATTACCTTGGTGAAGAAGGTTACCCACCTTTAAACATCCAGGGTAAAAAGCTGGCAGGCGGTGTTGTTAACGTAAGGGGTGACCTTTCTAGCCAGTTTTTGTCGGCCCTTCTAATGGCGGCGCCGCTTTGTGAAGGCGACGTGACCCTGAAAGTAGAAGGTGAGCTGGTTTCCAAACCCTATGTTGAGCTGACGTTAGGACTGATGGCGGTTTTTGGGGTAAAAGCCGAGCGCCCTGATGTAAACACGTTTGTGATTAAAGCGGGCAGCCAGTATCAAAGCCCCGGGCAGTATTATGTGGAAGGCGATGCCTCTTCGGCGTCTTACTTTGCGGCGGCAGGCGCTATCGCCGGCGATGTGACCATCAAGGGCCTTTTTAAAGGCATGCTGCAAGGGGACGTGGACTTTATTGATGCGCTGGAGGATATGGGCGCTGAGGTGGAGTGGGGCGATCATCAAGTGCGGATTAAAAAGGCCGCGCTTAAAGGCATCGACATTGATGCTAATGCCATTCCTGATGCCGCGATGACACTTGCCACCACGGCGCTGTTTGCCGAAGGGCAAACTGTTATACGCAACATTTATAACTGGCGCCTTAAGGAAACTGACCGCTTACATGCCATGGCAACTGAGCTGAAAAAAGTCGGCGCCGAGGTAGAAGAGGGCGAAGATTACATAAAGGTGAGTCGTGGCAGCGCCATTCAATACGCTGAAATAGCCACCTATAACGATCACCGCATGGCGATGTGTTTTGCCCTGTTGGCGCTTGGTGAAAGCCCGATGGGGATCTTGGACCCTAAATGCACGGCCAAAACCTTTCCGGATTTCTTTAATCGTTTTGCGGCAATACGGCAAAGTAATTGAAAAGCTTTTGCCCTATAATGCGCGCCCGACGCCTGTGGGCTTTGGCTCGCATCCGCAGACATGGAGGATTTTATGGCTGAACTGGTACCCGTCGTTACCGTTGACGGACCAAGCGGCGTAGGCAAAGGCACCTTGTGTCAGCAACTGGCCGATAAGCTGGGCTGGCACTTCCTTGATTCCGGTGCCATTTACCGCGTGCTGGCGCTGGCGGCATTGCATCATCAGTGCCCTTTGGATGATGAAGAGGCATTGGTGCCATTGGCAGCTCATCTTGATGTGCAATTTGCGCCAATGGAAGAAGGTGTGAAGGTGATTTTGGAAGGCGAAGATGTTTCCAAAACCATTCGCACCCAAGAAGTGGCTAATACCGCTTCCAAGGTAGCGGCGTTTCCTCGCGTACGGGAAGCGTTGTTGCGCCGCCAGCGTGCTTTCCAAAAAGCGCCAGGCCTTGTCGCCGATGGCCGAGACATGGGCACAGTGGTGTTTAAAACGGCGCAAGTGAAGCTGTTTTTGACCGCCAGTGCCGAAGTTCGTGCCGAGCGCCGTTTCCAGCAGTTGCTGGCGTCCGGGCAGGATGCTAAAATCGGACGCCTTTTAACCGAGATACGTGAACGTGACGAGCGCGATGCGAATCGTGCCGTGGCGCCACTTAAGCCAGCGGAAGATGCTTTGGTGATTGATACCAGCTCTCTTTCCATCGAGCAAGTGCTTGATGCCGCTTGGCAGGAGGTCTGTGCCAAGCTACCGGCACTGGCTACTTAATTCATCGTTCTGTGCCAACGGATGGTGCGGAAAACATCAACAACCCCATGTCGGACGGATGCCACATGGTTTGTTAAATAAGCAGACACACATGACTGAATCATTTGCTCAACTGTTCGAAGAAAGCTTGAAAGAGATCGAAACCCGCCCGGGTTCCATCGTTAAAGGTACCGTTGTTCGCGTTCAAAAGGACATCGTACTGGTAGACGCTGGTCTGAAATCTGAATCCGCTATCCCTGCCGAGCAGTTCAAAGACGCCAACGGCGAAATCACCGTTAACGTAGGTGACGTTGTTGACGTTGCGCTGGACACCGTAGAAGACGGCTTCGGCGAGACTATCCTGTCTCGTGAGAAAGCTAAGCGCTACGAAGCCTGGCTGGTTCTCGAAAAAGCTTACGAAGAAAACGCCACTGTTATCGGTATCATTAACGGTAAAGTTAAAGGCGGTTTCACTGTTGATCTGGACGGCATCCGTGCCTTCCTGCCTGGTTCTTTGGTTGACGTTCGTCCAATCCGTGACACTGCTCACCTGGAAAACAAAGACCTGGAATTCAAAGTCATCAAGCTGGACCAGAAGCGCAACAACGTTGTTGTTTCCCGTCGCGCCGTGATCGAATCTGAAAACAACGTTGAGCGTGAGCAACTGCTGCAAAACCTGCAAGAAGGTATGGAAGTCAAAGGTATCGTTAAGAACCTGACTGACTACGGTGCCTTCGTTGATCTGGGCGGCGTTGACGGCCTGCTGCACATCACCGACATGGCTTGGAAACGCGTTAAGCATCCTTCCGAGATCGTCAACGTAGGTGACGAAATCACCGTTAAGGTACTGAAGTTTGACCGTGAGCGTACTCGCGTATCACTGGGTCTGAAACAACTGGGTGCCGATCCGTGGGTTTCCATTGCCGAGCGCTATCCTGAAGGTCACAAGCTTAAAGGCCGCGTGACTAACCTGACTGACTACGGCTGCTTCGTTGAAATCGAAGAAGGCGTTGAAGGTCTGGTACACGTTTCTGAAATGGACTGGACCAACAAAAACATCCACCCCTCCAAGGTTGTTAACCTGGGTGACGAAGTGGAAGTTATGGTTCTGGACATCGACGAAGAGCGTCGTCGTATCTCCCTGGGTCTCAAGCAGTGCAAACAGAACCCATGGGAAGAGTTCGCTGGTAAGTTCAACAAAGGCGACCAAGTGTCCGGTAAGATCAAGTCAATCACTGACTTCGGTATCTTCATCGGCTTGGATGGCGGCATCGACGGTCTGGTTCACTTGTCCGACATCTCCTGGAATGCTGCTGGTGAAGAAGCCGTACGTGAGTACAAAAAAGGCGAAGAAATCACCGCTGTTGTTCTGCAAGTGGATGCCGAGCGTGAGCGCATCAGCCTGGGCGTGAAGCAACTTGAAGCTGATCCTTTCAACAACTACCTGAACGATAAGAAGAAAGGTGCTATCGTTAATGGTACCGTGATCGCAGTAGACGCCAAAGGTGCTACCATCGATCTGGGTGAAGGTGTTGAAGGTTACCTGCGTGCCTCTGATATAGCTCGTGAGCGCGTAGAAGACGCTTCCACCGTGCTGAAAGCAGGTGAAGAAGTTGAAGCCAAGTTCATGGGTGTTGATCGTAAAAACCGCACCATCTCTCTGTCCATCCGTGCTAAGGATGAAGCAGACGAGCGTGATGCCATCGATCACCTGAACAACCAGGAAGATTTGGTTATCCCGAACGCAATGGCTGAAGCTTTCAAAGCTGCTAAGAGCGAAGACTAATCAGGCAGGTGGGGCTTTTGCCCCACCACCATGGCGCTGAGGAAAACCAAATGACCAAATCAGAACTCATCGAGAGTTTGACTGCTAAATATGCTGATCTGCCTGCGCGTGATCTGGAATTGGCAGTTAAAGAAATTCTGGAACAGATGGCTGGGACCCTGGAATCAGGGGAACGCATCGAGATCCGAGGGTTTGGCAGCTTTTCTCTGCATTACCGCGCCCCCCGAGTGGGACGCAATCCCAAAACCGGCGAGTCTGTTGAATTACCTGCCAAGCAGGTACCTCACTTCAAACCGGGTAAGGAATTGCGGGAACGGGTCAATCTGAGCGCTGGTTCCTGAGAAGTATTTAAGAAAAAAGGCATGCGAAAGCATGCCTTTTTTGTGTCTGAACCCCTTTTTAGGCAATAATAGCGGCGTTCGCCTTTGGCCCACAGGAGGTGCGGTGTTCACCCTCATAAAATGGCTGATTGCCATTGCTATTTTTATTCTGGCGCTAGCGGTAGGAGCTGAGAATGCTCAGCCGGTAACGGTTAATTATTTGATTGCGCAGAAAACCTTTTCTGTAGGCCAGTGGCTCGGTATCGCTTTTGCGTTAGGGGCGCTATTGGCTTTTGTGGTATTGGGTAGTCTGTGCTGGGTGCAAAAGCGCAAAATTAACAGCTTAAAGCGTAAGCTGAATGCTAAAAACAAAGACGCCTGATTTATGGTAGAACTCCTGTTCCTGCTCTTGCCCATTGCGGCCGCTTACGGCTGGTATATGGGCCGCCGTAGTGTACGCCAGGAACGGGAGGTACATCGTAACCGTCTGTCTCAGCGTTATTTTAAAGGCCTAAATTTCCTACTGTCTGACCAGCCAGATAAAGCTGTCGATTTATTTATTGATATGCTGGCTGTGGACACCGACACCTTAGAAACGCACCTTGCCTTGGGGAATTTGTTTCGCCGGCGAGGTGAAGTCGATAGGGCCATTCGTATTCACCAAAATCTGGTTGCCAGGCCATCCATCAGCGAAGATGACCGGCGTTTAGCGATGCTCGAACTCGGGCAGGATTTTATGGTGGCAGGGCTTTATGACAGAGCCGAAAACATCTTTGAAGAATTAAAAGACGACCCCGACCATAGCCAGCAAGCGCGAGAGCAGTTGTTGGCCATCTACCAACAAACTAAAGACTGGCAGCAAGCCATTAAAGTGGCTAAGTCGATGGGTAAAGACAGGCCGCCTGCCATGACCCGTGCCTTGAGTCATTTCTATTGCCAGCTGGCTGAATTGGCGTTGGATAAAGGCAATGCTGGTGAAGCTGTTAAAGAATACAAAAAGGCACTGGACGTTGATGCCGGTTGTACCCGAGCCAGAGAAGGGCTTGCAAAACAGTATCGAGAGGCCGGTAAATTCGATGAAGCCCTCGCGGTACTGATCCCCGTTATCAACACTGACCCTGACAACGCATCTGAAGTGTTGCCTGTTATCGCTGACCTTTTTAGCCGCCTGGAAGACAGCGAAGGTTATCAGCAATTTTTAACCCGCGCAGTCGTGCGTGATAGTGGCGTTTCGGTGGTGTTGGCATTGGCTGACCTCACCCAGTCACAAGCGGGGCTTAGCAGTGCTGAATCACTATTGCTTGATGAGCTAAAACGCCACCCCACCTTAAAAGGTTTTCGCCGTCTGATTCAGTATCAACGGGAGAAAGTGGCGGAGCCGTCTGCGAAAGAAAGTCTGAACTTGCTAGCCGAGCTAGTTGAGCAACAAATTCGAATTCGCCCAACCTATCGTTGTCGCCACTGTGGTTTTAGTGCCAATAAGCGCTATTGGCTCTGTCCGTCATGCCATCAGTGGGGGCAAATCAAACCCATCCGCGGCTTGGATGGTGACTAAGGAGCCCTTATGCCAAATAAACCTGTACTGGTCGCCCTGGATTTTGACGATAAAGCCAAGGCACTGGCGCTGGTAAACCAGCTTGACCCACAGCAATGCCGCTTAAAAGTGGGCAAAGAAATGTTCACCTTGTTTGGCCCAGACTGGGTAAAAACGCTGGTAGATAAAGGCTTTGATGTTTTCCTTGACCTGAAATTCCATGATATTCCCAATACTGTTGCCAAAGCGGTAGCTGCGGCTGCGGAGCTTAGGGTGTGGATGGTTAACGTGCATGCCAGCGGTGGCTCGCGAATGATGAGTGCCGCCAAGGCGGCTTTGGCACCTTATGGTGATAACGCGCCATTATTGATTGCGGTGACGGTGCTCACGTCCATGGGCGATGATGAACTTAAAGAATTAGGCGTGGAGGCCAGTAGCGCACAACAACAAGTGCTGCGACTGGCAACGCTAGCCAAAGCCTCAGGCCTTGATGGCGTCGTTTGTTCAGCTAAAGAAGCGACATTGCTGAAATCCACGTTAGGGCAAGATTTTAAGTTGGTAACCCCCGGTATTCGCCCGGCAGGCAGTGACGCTGGCGATCAGCGCCGGGTGATGACGCCTGCTGAGGCCATTGCTGCAGGCTCTGACTATCTTGTGGTCGGGCGCCCCATTACCCAAGCTGTTGACCCTAGGGCCGTTCTTGAGCAAATCAATGACAGCCTGAAAAGCTGACTATACTTAGCTTGAGCGATGGATAGCTCACAGGGACTCAACGTGGAGATGGAACGCCGATGAAAAGGACTTTTTTGCAAGCTTTGTTATTTGTGGCCAGTGCTTTGGTCTGTAATGGTGTTTTGGCAACAGCTAACGTCGATAAGGCGGCAACTGAACAAGGGGTTGTAAAAGACGTCGCCAAAGCAATCAATATTAATTCTGCCTCGGCAGAGGATATCGCCCACAATCTCAAGGGCGTTGGAGCGAAGAAGGCAGCGCTTATTATTGAATACAGAGAGGCCCATGGTCCTTTTAAAAATCTTGAGGATCTCAAGAAGGTAAAAGGCATTGGTGACAAACTTCTCAGCGCGAACGCCGATAAAATTCGCTTTAAATAAAAAAGGGGCCGTCAGGCCCCTTTTTTCTTCATTAACCATAAACAGAACAGCCAGCCGGGTAGGGCGGCAATTGCCCCAAATAAATGCGCATCTACCGCCACGGGAGCATTAATCAGTATCGCTGTCTCCTTCGCTGGACCATGCCACTGTTCGAAGGTTATTTTCGCAACCACGCCGATGAGTAGCAGCCAGCCGGTTTTTTCATGCCGCCGTACATCTTCGAGCGCGCCCATCACCATCAAGCCATGCAATATCCCCGACAAGCCTACATACCAAACCAGATGGGGGCAAAACACCAGTAACCCTAAGCTGGTCATCACCATTAGGTAGGTCAATCTTAACCACCAACCTAAGACGCTGTAATAGCGGCCATGGAGCCAGGCTATGGCTAAGGCGCCGGCTGCATTCATCACAAAATGCCAAAAGTTGGTGTGCATCAAGTGGCCAGTAAGAACCCGCCACAGCTGACCGTGCAAGATGTCGTTTCGTTGGTATACCAGCCAGTTTTGTGCACTTTCAGGCAAGAACATCAAACAAAAACAAACAAAAACTAAGGTCAAAGCTCCGACCAGCTGTGGCATCGACTGATAACTCTTTTTAGAATGGGCCTTCATCCTAAGGGGGAGTCATGGCGCGAGCAAGTTGTCCGAAATGCCAACGGTTGATGCTGCATTGTATTTGTGAACTGGTAACGCCCATCACAGCGCGAACCCTGCTGACCTTAGTGCAATATCCCGGCGAAGAACTGCATCCGTTAGGAACCGCTGCATTGGTAGAGCATTGTCTGGGGTGCCCATTGATACGCACCGAGCAGCTACTAAGCCGTCCTTCGTATTGGCCTGACGACACTGCGCTGCTGTTCCCTGCCGATGATGCTAAGTGCCTTAGCTCCCTCGTAAAGCCACCTTCACATCTGGTGGTCATTGATGGCACCTGGCGAAAAGCGCTGAGGCTATATGAGCAAAGCCCGGCGTTAAAGTCGTTACCAACGGTTGCTTTACCACAAGGAACCGTTAGCCGTTATCGTTTGCGCAGAAGCCGTAAACAAGGGGCACTGAGCACTGTTGAAGCAATAAGCAGAGCCCTTGCTTTATTAGAGCCTGGGCTTTGTCTCGAACCGTTAGACCACGCTTTTGATGGTCTCATTCAGCGGGCGATGGCACGGTTGCCGTTAGCCGCCCGCCAACACTATGAATAAGGACACTGTATGGCAGCACATCAAACCCTAATAAAGGTGCGCGGTTACCATCTTGACGTATATCAGCACGTTAATAACGCCCGTTATTTGGAATTTCTCGAAGAGGCACGTTGGGGCTGGCTTGAAGACTCTGGTGAGTTGGCTTGGTTTCAAGAGCATAAATTGGCCTTTGTGGTGGTTAACATCAATATCAACTACCGTGCGGCAGCAACACTGGGCCATACCTTATTAATTAAAACCTATCTTAGCGAATTGAAGGAACGCTCAGGGGTGGTGCGCCAGGAAGTCTATTTTCATGGCAGCGACACCTTGGTTGCCGATGCAGATATCACCTTTGTTTGTATGGACCAGCGCACCGGCAAAGCCATTAATATTGATGGCGAATTAGCCACTTTCTTACAAAAACACCTAGAGTGACTGCAACGAAAACGTTACAATGCGCCGACCCTACAAATGAGGCCTGAGTAGCATGGAATACCATGACACCCATGAGCCTTACTATCAGCTCCAAGATGAAGTGGTCTCAGAACTGCCGCTGGAGTTGGAAGAAGATGCTCATCTTTGCTAGATGCATTACGTGAAACAAAAAAGGCAACCCTTGGGTTGCCTTTTCTTTTGCCTAACAGCAATTACAGTACTTTGGTAATGGCGTCTGCCAAGTAGTCGACGTTAGCGTGGTTGATACCGGCAACGTTCATACGGCTTGAATCAACCATGTACACCGAGAACTCATCTTTCAGGCGATGTACTTGTTCTTTGCTGATCCCCAGGAAAGAGAACATCCCATATTGGCGAGTAATAAAGGAAAAATCTTTTTTGTCCTGACGGGCATGAAGTTTTTCAACCAGCAGTGAGCGCAGCTCATGAATACGGCCACGCATTTCGGCGAGTTCGTCTTTCCACAGTGCGGTTAGTTCATTTGAACCCAGAATAATGTCAATGATCGCCGCGCCATGGGCCGGTGGCATGGAATAAATGCAACGAGCCACGTTTTGCATCACGCTGGATAAAATGGCCACTTTAGTGGAAGACTCGCCAACCACAGTAAAGCCGCCAATACGTTCGCGATACAAACCGAAGTTTTTAGAGCCGGACGTGGTGAGCAAAAACTCAGGCAGTTTTTCTGCCAGGGTCCGAGGGCCAAACGCGTCTTCTTCCAGGCCGTCGCCGAAACCCTGATAGGCCATATCAACCAAAGGTGTGAAGCCTTTTTCTTTGGCTAAATCAGCAAAGGCTTGCCATTGCTGTTGGTTAAGGTCTGCGCCTGACGGGTTATGGCAGCAACCATGCACCAGCACCACGTCACCTTTCGGTACGGATTGCAGTGCGTTCATCATGCCATCAAAGTCGACTGACGACGTTGCTTTGTCGAAGTAGCGGTAAGGCTTAACCTGAATACCCGCAGCGTTAAACAGCGCAGTATGGTTGGCCCAAGTCGGGTCTGTTACCCAGATGGTGGCGCCGGGATTGCAGCGTTTAATAAACTCGGCAGCCATACGCAGGGCGCCTGTGCCACCGGGGGTCGACACGGTAAATTGGCGGCTAAGTACCGGGTTGTCGTGGCCAAAAACCAGCTTGGCCAGTTTATCGTTAAAGCCAGGATCGCCTGCAGAGCCGATATAGGTTTTGGTGGTTTCAGTTTCAATACGTTGGCGCTGGGCCAGTGTTACCGCTTTTAAAATCGGCGTTTCGCCGGTTTCGGTTTTATAAACCCCAACACCGAGGTCAACTTTTTTCGGGTTGCTATCATTTTTGTAGGCGATGGACAGGCCTAAAATAGGGTCGGCGGGCAGGGCTTGCAGGCTTTCAAACATGGTTGGTTGTTCCAAAAGAGTGGGCGTAAGATCTTTTCCCCTAAGCCTAAGCCAAATAGGCCCGAAGGTTAAGTGGGTAAAGCCATCAAATACCGTTAGAATGGCCTTCTTTTTTTTCCGCTAGGCCGACTTTATGCGTCTCGACAAATTTCTTGCTGATAATTCCCAGTATTCCCGTGCTCAAATTAAACGACTGATGCATCGGGAAGAGGTAACGGTTAACGGCGTCGTGGTTAAAGATCCTAGCGTTAAAGTCAGTGACGAAGACAACGTGGTTTTAGAAGGGCAGACCATGCGAAGTATCGGCCTTCGCTACTTTATGCTGCATAAACCCAAAGGGTATGTCTGCTCCACGGACGATCCAGAACATATGTCGGTGCTGACACTGCTGGATGAAAAAGATCGTTTTGGTTTGCATATGGCAGGTCGCCTGGATTTAGATACCACCGGTTTAGTGCTGTTAACGGATGACGGCCAGTGGTCGCACCGCGTTACCAGCCCTAAGCATGATTGCCCTAAACGCTATCGGGTATGGTTGGATGAGCCCTTGGCTGACGATGTCGAGCAACGGTTTTTGGACGGTGTGCAGCTGCACGGCGAGCGGCACCTGACGAAACCGGCCACCTTGGAACGCATTGATGACACCGAAGTGCTGCTCACCATTTCCGAGGGGAAATACCATCAGGTGAAAAGAATGTTCGCCGCCGTCGACAACAAGGTGGTGGACTTGCACCGAGAATCCATTGGTGGTGTGGCGTTAGACCCTGACCTGGCAGAAGGGGAGTATCGTCCTTTAACTGCCAGTGAAGTTGCCGCCTTAGGTTAATCACAACAAGCAGGTGATCTTGACCTTTCATGGTTTTAGAATGCCTGCTTCTTTACCCTGCTAAGACACCCGTTATGCTCAGTTACCGTCACGCCTTTCACGCTGGCAATTATGCCGATGTACTCAAACACGCCGTTGTCGCTTATATCCTTGATTACCTAAAACAAAAGGATAAGCCTTTCTACGTACATGACACCCACGCCGGGGCGGGCCGCTACTTACTCAGTGCTGAAAAGGCGCAAAAGACCGGTGAGTATAAAGACGGTATTGCCAAGGTGTTGGCCGAAAAAACGCTTCCTGAAGCACTGAAGCCCTATGTTGCGGTGGTCAAGGCAATGAATAGCGGCGAGCTTCGTCATTACCCGGGTTCCCCTTATTTGGAAAAAGCCTTAATGCGTGAAGGAGACCGGCTTTTCCTTACCGAACTGCATCCAGCTGATGTAGCGCTCCTTGAGCAGACCTTTACCAAAGACCGCCAGGTACGCATTGAAAAGGCCGACGCCTACCAAACCTTGATTGCAAAGCTGCCGCCGAAAGAGAAACGCGGTGTGGTGGTCATGGACCCGCCATATGAGCTAAAAGACGATTATCAGGCGGTGGTTAGCGCTATTAGTGACGCATATCGGCGGTTTGCTAATGGCACCTATGTTTTGTGGTATCCGGTAGTTGACCGAGCGCAGGTTGAAAGCATGCTGGCCGCTTTTAAGGCGACAGGCATTAAGAAACAGTTACGCATTGAGCAAAGCCTGCGACCTGATACCGACCAGCATGGTATGACCGGTGCTGGCTTGTTGGTGATTAACCCGCCTTGGACACTCAAAGCCGCAATGGATGAAACCTTACCTTGGCTTGATAAAGTGTTAGCGGCAGGTGCCGGGCAGTATCAATGTCAGTGGTTGGTGGGCGAATAGCCTAATAGAGCTGCTCATCATCGCCATCAACTTGTACCGACCATTCGCCATCGTCTAATTCGGTTACTTGGATATGAATAGGGCTGCAGCAATTTGCGCAGTCCTCAATAAAATCCTCACCAATATCAGCCGGTTCAACGGTGATATAAGTAGGCTGGCCGCAGCTAGGGCAGGTTACCTGCACCTGCTTTACCTGTTCCATATCGCCCCCATTGCTTTGCTGTTACAAAGTATGACGGTAATAAAAGCGCGTTTACGATAATTTACCGGTGAGATCTCGGCGTGGTTTAACTAAGCCGAGCATAATAGTTCTCAAGCAGTTCATTGAGGAATGCTGTTATGAACAAGGTACTTGTAACTGGTTTTACCCTTTTAAGTTTGGCATTGCTACCCACGTTAGCGCGAGCTGACGGTGGGCCACCGCCGGGAGATCCCCATGGCGGCCCTCATGGTGGTCCGCCGCCGGGCAGTGTGATTGTGGTGCATCATGGCTATCATCACCCTGGTCCGCCGCCGGTGCGCTATTACCATGGTAATGCGTTGGCCGACTTGGCCACCTTTGCTATTTTTGCCGGTGTCACATACGCCATTGTTGATAACACTTATTATCGTCAGCAGGGTAACAAGTACGTTTATGTACAAAACCCGCCAGCCGGTAGTTATACCGTGGTAAACAACCCGACCACCACAACCGTGGTAAAAGGGAGTGGCGGCTTAACGCCGGGTACTGTGGTTGACGAGATTGTAGGCCAAACCAAGAAAGTGGCTTATCAAGGTCGTCTTTATTACATCGCTAATGGCGTTTGGTATTTACCGGTAGATGGTGGCAGCCAGTTTGTGGTGGTGCAGCCGCGTTATTGATAAAAAGCCCTCCATCGGAGGGCTTTTTACTGACCTTAATCCCTAACGTTGACCAAATCTGCCCAGTAGCTGGCTTGCGGCCTCTTTAACTTCCAACAGATAGGTGCCACCAAAGAGGTTGGCATGGTTGATGAGGTGATAGAGGTTATACAGATCGCGCCGGCTTTCGTAACTTTCATCTAAGGGCAAGGTGTCGTCATAGGCGGCATAGAAATCAGGGTCAAAACGGCCAAATAGTTCAGTCATCGCAATGTCGGCTTCCCTGTCCCCATAATAGCTTCCTGGGTCATAAATCACCGGTTGATCGTTTATAAACCCGACATTGCCTCGCCAAAGGTCGCCATGGAGTAGCGAGGGCGTAGGCTGGTGATGTTTGAGTAATTTCACTGCGCAATCAAGGAGATGGTCACTGTCGTCTAGGCCCTGGCCTTTTTCTGCCAACAAGCTTAACTGATAGGCCAGCCGCTGCTCTGTAAAAAAGCGGTACCAATGTTTATGCCAAGGGTTTGGCTGTGGCGTATTGCCAATAAAGTTATCTTCGTCAAAGCCATACATGGCTTGGTCTTGGCGTTGATGCAGCGCCGCTAAACCTTCGCCCAAACGCTGCCAGCCTCGGCGGCTGGGAGCAGAAAAAGGCAAATACTCCATCACCAGGTAGGCAAAGCCGGTGGTCGCCCCCCCACAGACGACTTCCGGTGTCCGCAGCGGCCCAAAGCGCGATAACTCCGCCAGGCAAAATGCCTCTGCGTGCAGTTGTTCTGCAAAAGTGAGTTCACTGAGTTTGACGTACAGGCGCAGCTGGCCGTCACCGATAATGTAGCTTTGCCACCTTGGCCCGGTTTGATGCAAACGCCGCTCGGTGATGTGAAAAGGATGACCGATAAAGGCGCCTATTTCGTCCTGCAAGCTGTGCCACATAACCACCTCCGGTTGAACGGCTCATCATAAGATTAGCCTTTTGCCTTAAAACCAGCCATTTAGCGCTGTTCACTACGGGTGCGCGTGGCGGCGGGCTCTGTCACAAAGGGATACTGTGCATCTTGGTATTCAAGTTTAGTGATTCGAGAACACAAGCTGGCCATGGTCTTGGCGGTGGAACGAAGGCTTAAATGATTAACTAACCAATGGGGAAGCCAACCACCGGCGTCAGCGCTGCCAACATACTGTATTTGTGTCATTCCCTGGCTTTGTGGCGTTAAGGTCCACTCGCCAGACACTTTCTTCATTCTGATAAAGCCCGGGGCGAGAGGGTAATCGCCGCCTTGGTCAGTAAAGGTGAGGTGCAGAGTCAGATCAGGGTCCTGGTGCCAGGTCGACAGGGTTATCATGTCGCGGTTCTTAGCAGGCCAGGGCAGGTCAAACTGGGTTGCCACAATATCTTGAGTTGAGCTGGGTTTATCTAACTGTACGACAGAAGATACAAACGCCATCCATTTCGGAATTGCGGGTAGGTCATTCATTACCGCAACAAAGGCGGATAGACGCGTAACCGCTTGGCATTGTGCTTTTATTTGCAGTTGCCCCGAAGCAGAACGCTGCGTCCAGAGCTGCACACCATCCTTGGTGTCTTGTTGCTGCCATTGTCCAAAGGCCAGTGTCGGGGCCAGTAACAGCCCCAACAGCCAACTAGAAGGCGCCCGCCGCACCGGGGAATACCACCGGGCTTTCGGTGCCATCTTTCGCGACGGCGGCAACGCCGAAGAAATAGTTATCAATGACCACTCCCTTGAGAGTAAAAGTATCCGTTTTTCCAACATAGCGACTGTGTGTCCAGGTCGGCTCTGTGGTCAAGCGCCAATATACCTTATATCCCGCCAATTGTTTGTCCGTACCCAACTGCCAAGACAAGGTAGTGTCAGGGCTTACCGCACCTTTAATGGCAACCTGTTGTGGTGCAGCGGGAGCCCAGGCCATGGAAGCCAGTGTTACGGCGTCCAGTGCGGTAATTTTACGGGCATAGTCAAAGTCGACACCGGACAAAACGTCACCGTAATGTATGCCATTTTCGGTACGAACATCTTGGTGTTGGCGGTTGTAGTTTTCATGGGCTTCCATCAACCGCACCCCGGGATAGCCGGCATCGTTAAACGGGCTATGGTGGCCACCACGGCCAAACCTATCTAAACGGTAGACCATCATTACATCAAGCCTGGGCATGTATAAATGGGCCAGCGCCTTGATGTATCGCCCTAAATTTCTTGATGGCGAATCTAACTCTCCTCCGGTGAAACGGCGAATACGGGCTTCTTTTTCGGTTTCCACAGCGCGAGTACCTTCCGAAAACACCCGCACAGTATGGTTATCTTTGATGCCATCAATACCGGAGGTATTGCCTATCATGTCGTTGTTGATCATCCCTTCAATACGCCAATGATGCTGGCGGGCATATTTAGCCAAAATTTTACCGCCAAAAAGGCCTTGTTCTTCGGCCGATAGCGCGGCAAAAACAACGGTGCCGGGAAAATCGTAGTGGCTTAATACCCGGGCCGATTCCAAGGTGGCGGCAATGCCAGAGGCATTGTCATTAGCGCCTGGCTCATAGGCATCGGCATTCATGACGTCTGTCACCCTTGAGTCGATATCCCCTGACAGCATGGCCATCCGCAGCTTATCTTCTGTTCCCCATTTTATGGCGATAACATTGGTGACCTTAGTGGCATTGGGTATGCGTTTTTCGCCGCTAATGGTGTCAGATACCCGGATCACTTCCAGGCACCCGCCGCACTCTTTACTGATGGCGTTAAACTGCGCTTCTATCCAATCGGTGGCGGCCCCAATACCACGGCTTTTTGAGGTTTGGCTGGAAAGGGTATGACGTGTACCAAAGCCGACTAATTTGGTGACATCGGCTTTCATGCGCGGTGCCGATATTGCCGAGGCGATATCATAAAGGTCACTTTTACTGGCTGGCGGTGTGGTCTGGGCGAAACTCAAGCTTGGCAATAAGGCGGCGGCAACGAGCATTGGTTTAAACATAATCCCTCCTTTTTAACGGCACGTTATCATTCCGTTGTTTTTTTGCGTTGTACAGCGCGCTGTTATGCCTTGGCGATGCGACTAAAAACAGGAAAGTGGCAGTGGCCATTGCGTGACCGCCCTTAACACCGCTATTATTGCCACTCTTTTTTAGTCAGGGCGGGGTTCCCGCTGCCGAGACGCCCTTGGTTTGGGTGGTAAGCAACTGACTTTGCAATACATTCACTTTCATGTGGCCCTTGGTGCGGGTCACCACTGACAAAGGACAATTCATGCCTGCTATTACCCTGCCTGACGGTTCCGTTCGTCATTTTGATAATCCCGTTTCCATTATGGATGTGGCTCAGGACATCGGCCCTGGCCTTGCAAAAGCCACCATTGCTGGCCGTGTTAACGGCGAGCTGATGGACGCCAGCGACATCATCGAAAATGACGCCAAGCTTTCTATCATTACCGCCAAAGACCAAGACGGCCTTGAAATTCTGCGCCACTCTTGTGCGCACTTGTTAGGCCACGCCATTAAACAACTTTGGCCACAAACCAAAATGGCCATCGGCCCGGTGATCGATAACGGCTTTTACTATGACGTTGACCTGGATTTTCCCATTACCCAGGAACACTTAGATCAGCTCGAAGCGCGTATGCACGAGTTGGCTGAAAAAGATTACGACGTCATCAAGAAAAAAGTGAGCTGGCAGGAAGCGCGTGACACCTTTGAGGCGCGTGGCGAAAACTACAAAATGGCCATCTTGGATGAAAACATCAGCCATGATGACAAGCCCGGCCTGTACCATCACCAAGAATATGTGGATATGTGCCGTGGCCCGCACGTACCCAACATGAAGTTTTGCCATCATTTTAAATTGATGAAAGTTGCCGGCGCCTATTGGCGTGGTGATGCCAAAAATAAAATGCTGCAGCGCATTTACGGTACTGCCTGGGCCGATAAAAAAGCCCTTAAGTCTTATTTGCTGCAGTTAGAAGAAGCCGAAAAACGCGACCACCGTAAAATTGGTAAGCAGCTGGATTTATTCCACTTCCAAGAAGAAGCGCCGGGCATGGTATTCTGGCATAACGATGGCTGGGTGATTTTTAGGCAGCTGGAAACCTTTATCCGCGAAAAGTTACGAGAGTTTGATTATCAAGAGGTAAAAGGCCCCTTGATGATGGACCGCGTACTTTGGGAGCGCTCAGGGCACTGGGAAAAATACGCAGATGCGATGTTTACCACCAGCTCTGAAAACCGTGACTATGCCATTAAGCCCATGAACTGCCCGGGCCATGTGCAGATTTTTAACCAAGGTTTGAAGTCTTACCGCGACCTGCCGCTGCGTATGGCCGAATTTGGTTCTTGCCACCGTAACGAGCCCAGTGGCGCTCTGCACGGCCTGATGCGGGTACGGGGCTTTACCCAAGACGATGCCCACATTTTCTGTACCGAAGATCAAATTCAAGCGGAAGTGGCTAGCTGTATCGACATGGTTTACAGCACCTATGCCACCTTTGGCTTTGAAAACATCAAGGTTAAACTGTCAACACGTCCTGAACAGCGCATCGGCTCTGATGCCATTTGGGATAAAGCCGAAAAAGGTCTGGCTGAAGCGCTAACCGCCAAAGGTATTGAATACGACCTGCAGCCAGGCGAGGGCGCTTTTTATGGTCCTAAAATCGAATTTACCTTGCATGACTGCCTGAATCGGGCTTGGCAATGTGGTACTGTGCAACTCGACTTTGCACTGCCAGGGCGCTTAAGTGCCAGTTTTGTAGCAGAAGATAATGAGCGTAAAATCCCAGTAATGATCCACCGAGCCATCCTGGGTTCCTTGGAACGCTTTATCGGTATTCTCATTGAAGAGTACGCCGGTTTCTTCCCTGCATGGCTTGCACCAACCCAAGCCGTGGTGATGAATATCACCGATGCACAGGCAGATTACGTGCAAGAAGTTGTAAAAACCCTTGAAAGCGCGGGCATTCGTGCAAAAGCCGACTTGAGAAACGAGAAGATTGGCTTTAAAATCCGCGAGCACACGCTTAAGCGCGTCCCCTATCTCCTGGTTGTGGGGGATAAAGAACGGGAAGCCGGCGAAATCGCCGTCCGTACGCGCAAAGGACAAGATCTCGGCAAGTTCAAGCTGGAAGACTTTATTACCCAGCTTAAAGGCGAAATTGCCAGCCGAGGCAAACAAACCGTGGAGGAATAACGTATTAAAGGCGGAAGACGGGGCCCAGTGGTCCAGCAGAAACCGAAACACCGTATCAACGACCTCATTCGTATCCCTGAGGTACGCCTTATTGGCGCCGAAGGCGAGCAGCTTGGTGTCGTTAAAATCCAAGATGCTCTGGCTCAGGCCGAAACTGCCCAAATGGACCTCGTAGAGATCAGTCCAAACGCAGAGCCGCCAGTTTGCCAGATCATGGATTACGGCAAGTTCCTCTACGAGAAACAGAAAGCGCAAAAAGAACAAAAGAAAAAGCAGAAACAGATCCAGGTGAAGGAAATCAAATTCCGCCCTGGCACAGATGAAGGCGACTACCAGGTAAAACTGCGCAACCTGGTTCGTTTTCTGGAAGAAGGTGACAAAGCCAAGATCACACTGCGTTTTCGCGGGCGTGAAATGGCGCACCAAGAGCTCGGTCGTGACCTGCTTGAGCGGATCAAGGCTGATCTTGAAGAACTGTCTGTTGTTGAGTCCTTCCCGAAAATGGAAGGCCGCCAGATGGTGATGGTGCTGGCACCCAAAAAGAAATAATCAGGCGCCCACAAGTAGCGGGTCAGTTCGGCCCGTTCGCCCTGGTTGTTGGTTATTAACAATGCGGAGTTATTCGTAATGTCTAAAATGAAGACCCATCGTGGCGCTGCCAAGCGGTTCAAAAAAACTGCATCTGGTGGCTATAAGTTCAAGCAGTCTCATCTGCGCCACATCTTGACTAAAAAATCCACCAAGCGTAAGCGTCAGCTGCGTAATTCTCATCAGGTGACCGCTGCGGATAAGCCGCTGGTCGACCGTATGCTGCCTAACCTGTAATTGAGAGGGATTTGAGATGCCAAGAGTAAAACGTGGTGTAACTGCTCGCGCCCGTCACAAGAAGGTAATGAAGGCCGCCAAAGGTTACTATGGCGCCCGTAGCCGTGTTTATCGCGTTGCCTTCCAGGCCGTGATCAAAGCCGGTCAATACGCTTACCGTGACCGTCGTGCCAAAAAACGTCAGTTCCGTCAGCTGTGGATTGCCCGTATCAACGCGGCTTCCCGCCAGAACGGTCTGTCCTACAGCCGTTTCATTAACGGTCTGAAGAAAGCTTCCGTGGAAATCGATCGTAAGATTTTGTCTGACATCGCTGTACACGATAAAGCCGCCTTCACTGCACTGGTTGAAAAAGCCAAGGCAGCACTTTAAGACGGAGGGGGCTCCGGCCCCCTTTTTTTAATTGAGACTAAACCCCATGCAAAATCCGTTTTTCTTTAGCTTCTTCTTTACTTCCTGAATTCAGGGGGCCTTACTTTGGTGAAGACGAAGCTAAAGGAAAATCAGGGCCTCCCAAACGGGAGGCTTTTTTGTTTGTGATACGAGGACGCCATGCAACATCTTGACGAGATCGTCAGCCAGGCCAAAGCTGCAATTGAAGCGGCAACGGACATGGCGGCACTGGATGCCATCCGGGTCGATTACCTGGGCAAAAAGGGGCTGTTAACCCTGCAAATGCAATCGCTGCGAGACTTGAGCCCAGAAGAGCGGCCCAAGGCTGGCGCGGTAATTAACGAAGCCAAGCAAGCGGTTCAAGAGGTATTGAACGCGAAGAAAGACGCAATGGCCCAGGCTGAACTTAATGCCAAGCTGGCCGCCGAGCAGGTCGATATTACCCTGCCTGGCCGTCGTCAGCCTATTGGCGGCTTGCACCCGGTTAGCCGCACCATTGCTCGTATCGAAACCTTCTTTGGCGAACTCGGTTTTGCGGTTAAGGAAGGCCCCGAAATTGAAGATGCATTTCACAACTTCGATGCCCTGAATATTCCGCCTTCGCACCCGGCGCGGGCTGACCACGATACCTTCTACTTCACCCCAGACATGCTGCTGCGTACCCAAACCAGCGGTGTGCAAATTCGTACCATGGAAGTAGAACAGCCGCCGCTGCGCATTATCTCCCCGGGCCGCGTTTATCGTAACGATTACGATCAAACCCACACGCCGATGTTCCATCAGGTGGAAGGTTTGCTGGTTGACGAGAATATTTCTTTTGCCGACCTCAAAGGCATTCTTCACGATTTCTTGCAGAACTTCTTTGAAGAAGACTTAGAAGTGCGTTTTCGCCCCAGTTTCTTCCCCTTTACCGAACCGTCTGCCGAAGTGGATGTGAAAGGTAAAAACGGTAAATGGTTGGAAGTCTTAGGGTGCGGCATGGTGCATCCCAACGTGCTTAAAGCGGTAGGGATTGATGCGGAAAAATACACCGGCTTTGCCTTTGGTATGGGCGTGGAGCGCCTGACCATGCTGCGCTACGGCGTTAACGACCTGCGGGCGTTCTTCGAGAACGATGTCCGTTTCTTGAAGCAGTTCAACTAAGGCAGGGAGAGAGTCATGAAATTTTCTGAAAATTGGCTGCGCCAGTGGGTAAATCCGGCAATTGATACCCAGACGCTGTCTGAGCAGTTGTCTATGGCGGGCTTGGAAGTTGACGGTATTGAACCTGTTGCCGGTGCTTTTCACACCGTAGTGGTTGGGGAAGTGGTTGAATGTGGCCAACACCCTGACGCCGATAAACTGCGTGTAACCAAGGTCAATGTCGGCGAAGAAGCGCTGCTGGATATCGTTTGTGGCGCGCCTAATTGCCGCCAAGGGCTGAAAGTGGCGGTTGCCAAAGTCGGCGCGGTATTGCCTGGCGATTTTAAAATTAAAAAAGCGAAATTACGTGGCCAGCCTTCCCACGGCATGCTCTGTTCTTTCACCGAACTGGGTATTGATATCGAAGCCGATGGCATTATTGAACTGCCAGCAGATGCTGAAATTGGCAGTGATGTTCGCGACTACCTGGATCTGAACGATAACGCTATCGAAGTGGATTTAACCCCTAACCGCGCCGACTGCCTGGGGCTTTTGGGCCTGGCTCGCGAAGTGGGTGTACTTAATAACCTCGACGTTACCGAGGTTGCCTGCACTCCGGTTGCCGCCAGCATTAGCGACAAACTGGCCATTAGCCTGCAAGCCGCTGATGCTTGCCCTAAATATCTGGGCCGGGTCATTAAAGGTGTAGATTTAAGCCGCCCAAGCCCGCTGTGGCTCACTGAGCGCCTTCGCCGCAGTGGTATTCGCAGCATCGATGCCGTTGTCGATGTCACCAACTACGTGCTGCTTGAGCTCGGCCATCCGCTGCATGCCTTTGATTTAGCAGCTATTGACGGTGGTATTCACGCGCGTCTGGCAACCAAAGGTGAAAAGCTCACCTTGTTGGACGAGTCGGAAGTTGAGCTAAGTGAAAATACCCTAGTGATCGCTGATGATAACAAGGCACTGGCCATGGCCGGTATCTTTGGCGGTTTGCACTCCGGGGTCACCAGCAGCAGCCAGGATATTTTCTTGGAAGCCGCGTTTTTTGCGCCTGACGCTATTACCGGCCGGGCGCGTCAGTATGGTTTGCATACCGATGCCTCGCACCGTTACGAGCGCGGTGTTGATCCTGCGCTGACTAATAAGGCAATGGAACGCGCTACGGCCTTGCTGCTGGATATCGTCGGTGGTGAAGCCGGGCCTGTGGTTGAGGCTGTCTCTGCAGAGCACTTGCCCAAGAGCGGGCAAATTGTGCTGCGAAAAGCGCGTTTAGCGAAAGTGCTGGGCGCAAAGATTGGCGACGATAAAGTCACAGAAATTTTGTCGCGTTTGGGCACCAAGCCGCAATTTGATGGCGAAAAGTGGACGGTAACGGCGCCAAGTTATCGCTTCGATATGGCCATTGAAGAAGATCTTATCGAAGAAGTGGCGCGGGTTTACGGTTACAACAACATTGCCAATAAAGCGCCAGAAGCGAAGTTGCTGATGAATCGCCATCGCGAGGCCGAGCTTAACCTGCAGCGGGTGAAAACGCTGCTGGTTGATTTAGGTTATCAAGAAGCCATTACCTACAGCTTTGTTGAACCTAAAGCGCAGGCGACCCTGTTCCCAACCGAACAAGCGCAAATTCTGCCGCATCCCATTTCTGCCGATATGTCAGCGATGCGGGTGTCTTTGTTGCCGGGCCTCTTGCAAGCGGTGCTTTATAACCAGAACCGCCAGCAAGGCCGGGTACGGTTGTTTGAGTCGGGCCTGCGTTTTATTACCCGTGATGGTGAACTCAAACAGCAAAAAATGCTGGCCGGTGTTATCACCGGTAGTGCTTTTGGTGAGCACTGGACCATGGAGCAGCGCGGTAGCGACTTTTTCGACCTCAAAGGCGATATCGAGCAGCTGCTGGCCATGACGGCGGCAACTGATGAATTTCGTTTTGAACGTAGCGACCTTGGCGCGCTGCATCCGGGGCAAAGTGCCAAGATTTTGCGCGGTGATGAGCTGGTCGGCCATTTTGGTGTCTTGCACCCTGCCGCTGCGAAAGCCCTTGGTTTGAAGTCCCAGCCCTTGGTCTTTGAATTGCAATGGGAAATGCTCGGTGAGCGCAAAATTCCCGAAGCAAAACCGGTTTCTCGCTTCCCTGCGAACCGCCGTGACCTCGCTCTGGTGGTGAAAAACGAGATTTCTGCAGGAAATATTCTCGAAGTAGTGCAAAAAATTGGCGGAAAACAAGTAGTTGACGTAAACTTGTTTGACCTGTACAGCGGGAAGGGCGTTGCCGAAGGCCATAAGAGCCTTGCAGTAAGCCTCACGCTTCAGGACCCGGCGCGTACTTTGGAAGACGGCGAAATTGCCGACGTGCTTGCCAAAGTTATTGACGCGCTGAAAAGCCAGTTCAACGCATCCTTAAGGGAGTGATCTATGGCGCTGACCAAAGCAGAAATGGCCGAGCACCTCTTTACCAAGCTTGGGATCAACAAACGGGTAGCCAAGGAACTGGTGGAGTCGTTCTTTGAGGAGATCCGCCAGGCATTGGAAAACGGTGAGCAAGTGAAGTTGTCCGGTTTCGGTAACTTTGAACTCAGGGACAAAAATCAACGTCCCGGCCGTAATCCAAAAACCGGTCAAGACATCCCCATTTCTGCCAGACGGGTGGTGACATTCCGTCCCGGCCAGAAACTTAAAAGCCGAGTTGAAGAGATTGGGCAATAAAACGAAAAGGAGAGCCTTAGGGCTCTCCTTTTACGTTGTCAGGCCAATTTTCAGGTACCAGCATGTGTCGTTGCTGGCTCTGGGGATCTTGTAGCATAATCGGTGCCTGAATTGGCATGGCCAGTAAGGGCAGGGCAACATCGTTGGTATTGCTTATCCATTGCCAGCGGCTAAGTTGCCGCCAGGGTCTTTGCGGCAAGGTACTGGGTTTGTACCAATTTCCGTGGCGATAACCCTTAGCCAGCCAACCGTAGTCAGGACCTTCTCCAAACAGTATGCCGCGGCTTAAAAGCCGGGTGCTGCTCACCTTGTCACCGTATTGTTTTAGCCAAGGCTGCGTCTCAGGCCGGTTTAGCAATACCAGCTGCTGCTGGGCCAAATGTGCAGCCTTATTCTCCAGCCAGTCTTTTTGTCCCGGTCCAAGCCAACCTTTTTCTAATCCTAAATAAAATTTTACCGTCAGCTCCCAGTGTTCAAGTTGGCCATTACTGAGATTTTTGAGCAGTAAATCCGGCGCGCCGACGGTGCGTTTGTTAACCGTAATGGCTTGGTCCCTGGCCAGTATTTGGTATTGGCCACTGCTTTCAACCACAGCACTGACCAATAACTCAAAGCGTTTACCCAAGCGCGCGGTCTTGGCTAAGTCTTCGGCTAAACGCTCAAGGTCAATATGGCCAGGGTTTGGCAGGCAGGCGCTATCACCAATGCTAAGTAGCGCTGGAGAATGGCAGAGCCAATTGAGCATCCCTTGGACATCGTCAGGGGGAAAGCGGATTTTTTCCATGCACTAGAGATTACCACGGGAAATTTTTTAGCGGATTGATCCTGGCAGTTCTTGTACACGTAGCTAAGCTCACAAGATAAAACTTATACATTTATAAAACGCTGTATAGATTTTGGAGCGAGGATGACGATACCGGTGGGTGTTAGCAGCTGCGTGCTGGGTGAAAAAGTACGTTTTGACGGCGGCCACAAGCTGTCGCGCTTTATTGCTGACGAATTAGGCCGGCACTTTCGCTTCGTTGCAATCTGCCCGGAAATGGCTATCGGCATGGGCACTCCCAGGCCGACTATCCGTTTGGTCGGTCACCCTGACAGGCCAAGGGTGCAAGGGACAAAAGACTTGGCCCTGGATGTTACCGACCAACTCAATGCCTTTACTCAGCAAACCTTACCTAAGCTGGCCAACTTGTGCGGCTACATTCTTTGTGCCAAATCCCCCACTTGCGGTATGGAGCGGGTGCGGGTTTACCGTGAAAATGGCGACGGTTTGGGGAAGGTAGGGGTAGGGGTTTATGCCAAAGCGCTAATGGCGTTTTACCCCAATTTACCGGTTGAAGAAGACGGCCGTTTACATGACCCATTGCTTCGCGAAAATTTTGTGATGCGGGTGATGGCATATCACCAATGGCAGCAGCTTAAGGCGAAGGGCTTAACAACCTCTGACCTGATGGCGTTTCACCGGCAACATAAGTTCTTGTTGTTGGCCCATAACCAGCCGCTTTACCGCCAGCTTGGCCCGCTTATCGCCAGTGCCAGCAAAGACGACGTAATGGCGGTGGCGGAGCAATATATCGGCCGCTTTATGGCGGCGCTCAAACACCCCGCCAGTAAAAAAGACCACGCCAACACCTTGATGCACTTGCAGGGCTTTTTTAAGAAAGTGCTAAGTGGTGCAGAAAAGCAGGAACTGGCCAGCCTCATAGACGACTACCGTCAGGGCCTGGTGCCGCTGATGGCGCCTTTAACCCTTATCAACCATCACTTGCGTTTGCATCCGGTGCCTTACCTTGCCGAGCAAAGTTATCTGCACCCTTATCCTGCTGACCTTAAATTACGTTATGGACTCTGAACTGTTAAAAATCGGCGAGCTAGCCGAACGTAGCGGCGTATTGCCCGTTACCTTACGAGCCTGGGAGCGCCGCTATGGGCTGTTAAAGCCGCAGCGCACGCCAAAAGGGCATCGGCTTTATCCGGTAACGGAGCTGGATAAGATTGCCAAAATTCGTCGTTATCTCGCCATGGGCGTGGGTCTAAAGGACATCAAGCAGCTTTTAAAAGGCATTGGTGAGCCTGTTGCAGCCCCCATTGCCACACCCATTCTGGCACAAGCTCAAAGCCTTAATGCCGGCGCGCTGCGCCAGTCTTTGGATGTATTGCTAAAAGAGCATCCGCTGGGTATCGCTTGTGACGCGCTCTGGCAGCAGCTGGAGCATTGGCCAGAGGGGCCTTTTTCATTGGCTGCCCGTAGTCTTTTAGAAAGCGAGTTAAGCTTGCGCTTGGCCGGTATCTGCCGCCTTGCCCAGCCACAAAAAAGGCCCCTTGCGGTTCTGGCTGGCCCATTGCCCACTCTTTGGCGGCTCATGGTAAAAGCGCTGCTTTGCCAGCGTTATAACCTTGTGGACTTAGGTGAGCAGTTATCCCCTTCACAACTGCAATTAGCATTAGCGGCATTGGCCCCAGCGCAGTGTTTCATTGGTGCTATCAAACATCCTCCTGAAACCAGTATGTCGGTGCTACCGGGGGCCTTTTCTCTTAAGGAGGCGCTATGACGGCACTGATGTGGTTTCGAAACGATCTTCGCAGCATCGATAACAAAGCGCTTTGCGCGGCTGTTGCCAGCGGCATGCCGGTGCGGGCCGTCTTTGTGGTGACGCCAGAGCAATGGCAGCGTCACCACATGGCGCCGGTGAAAGTGCGGCTGATTAACAAGGCGCTGGAAGCATTGGCGCTGCAGTTGGCAAAAATAGGTATCGCCCTTGATGTGCTGTCCGTTGAGGATTTTGCTGGGGTATCCGCGTGCCTGGCTCAGTATTGCCACCAGAACACCGTTACGGCGCTTTATGCCAACCACGAGTATTTAGTTAACGAAATTGCCCGCGATGAAGCCGTGCGCGCCGCCCTTGATGTTGCCTGCCACTTTTATCACGACAGCCTATTGACGGCGCCCGGCACGGTACTTACCGGCCAGGGGCAGCCCTATAGGGTGTTTACCCCCTTTAAAAAGCAGCTAAAAAACCAGTTGCTGACGGGCATTCCCGAGGTGTCAGCAAGAATAAAGGGCCAAGCGATAGCAGCCCCGCCGGTGCCGGTGTTTTCAGACGCCAAATGGGACCAGCAGTTAGCGCCCTGGCCAAGGGATGAAGTGCAAGCTTTGGCCGCCATGCGCCAGTTTGTTACTGAAAGGGTGGCCGATTATAAAAGTCAGCGTGACTTTCCCGAATTAGACATGACCTCCAAGCTGTCGGCAGCGCTATCGATTGGCCTGATTTCGGTGCGCCAGTGCCTGTGGCGACTGCTGCACGAACATGGCGACCAGGTCTGGGCCGACGCCAGCGGTGCCGGAACCTGGTTTAGCGAGCTGGTTTGGCGTGATTTCTATCAGCACGTTGCCTTTCATTTTCCGCAGGTGGTCAAAGGGAAGGCTTTTCAAACCGAAACCGATGCCATTGCCTGGAGCCAGGATGAGTCGGCTTTTAACGCTTGGTGCCAAGGGCGCACTGGTTATCCCATTGTCGATGCCGCCATGCGTCAGCTGCTAGAGACCGGCTGGATGCATAACCGGTTACGGATGATAGTGGCGTCATTTCTCGTTAAAGATTTACAGCTCGATTGGCGGCGCGGTGAAGCCTTTTTTATGCGCCACCTTATCGACGGCGACTTTGCTGCTAACAACGGTGGCTGGCAATGGGCAGCCAGCACCGGCACCGATGCCGCGCCTTATTTTCGTATTTTTAACCCCACAGAACAGGCCAAACGCTTTGATCCCAAGGGCCGCTTTATCCGTAACTTGATCCCAGAACTTGCGCCGCTGAGTGACAGCGCCATTTTTGACCCAAGTGGTGTGCGCGCCACTGACGCTTATCCGGCGCCGATAGTGGTACACAAGGAAGCGCGGCTAAAAACCCTGGCCATGTTTAAAGCGGTTAAGGAGGCATGATGCAGGCGGCACTGTATCAGTTTTTAAGCCACTATCAGCAGCTTAACCGGCGCAATCTGCACCTGCTGGAAAAAATGTACAGCCATGACGTGGCGTTTGAAGATCCGGCGCAAAAAATTGCCGGGCGCGCGGCGCTTACTCATTACTTTGAGCAGCTATACGACAACGTCGATGCGGTGACTTTTGTTTATCAAAGTACCCAAATACAAGGGGTTCAGGCCTGGGTGCAATGGACTCTGGAATTACGCCATCCTCGCCTTAATCGCGGCGAAAAATACAGCTTCGAAGGCGCCAGCCATTTGGTTTTTAACAGCCAAGGGCAGGTGACTCACCACCGCGACTATTTTGACCTTGGCGCCATGCTTTACGAGCGTTTGCCTGTTATTGGCGGCTTGGTGCGTTTCGTTAAAAGGAGGCTAGGGTAATGAAGATACTGATAACCGGCGCCACCTCGGGTATTGGCAAACAACTGGCGCTCGATTATGCCGCCGAGGGCCACGATATCATTGCTGTTGGCCGCAACCCTGACGCGCTTAGCGAGCTGGCCGCCAATGGCATTCGCACTATTAGCGTCGATTTAACCGACCGTCAGGCCGTCTTGGCCTCGCTGTCGGGCCAAAGTGGGCTGCATTTGGCCATTCTTAATGCTGGTACCTGTGAATACCTGGACATGCCGGTGTTTGACTCGGCAGCCTTTAGCCGGGTGTTAAGGGCCAATGTTGAATCCATGGCCCATTGCATTGAAGCGGTGTTACCAGCCCTTAGGCAAACCGAGGGCGCGAGGTTGGTTGGTGTGGCCTCTGCGGCGGCTTTCGTACCGCTGCCACGGGCGGAAGCTTATGGGGCATCTAAAGCGGCTATCCGTTATCTGCTTGACACCCTCGATATTACCCTGGCGCCTTTTGGCGTGGCGGTAACCAGTGTCTTTCCGGGGTTTGTCAAAACGCCGCTGACCGATAAAAACGACTTCCCCATGCCGATGCAAGTCAGTGTTCAAGCGGCTTCAGTGGCCATCCGCCGCGGCATTGAAAAAGGGCAGCGGCACATTCACTTTCCCAAACCTTTTACCTGGCCATTAAAAGTGCTGGGGCTATTGCCTCAGCACTGCTGGCGGCTGCTTGCCAAAAGGATCAGCAAATCATGAAACGTATTGCCGTTGTTGGTTCCGGCATTGCCGGCATGTGTAGCGCTTATTACTTATCTCGCCACTATGAAGTCACGCTTTTTGAAGCGGCTGACTACTTGGGTGGCCACACTCACACCGTGGATATCGAACACGCTGGGGAAAAAAGCGCTATTGATACTGGGTTTATTGTGTTTAACGACCGAACTTACCCCAATTTCCAGCGTTTGTTAGCCGAACTGAAGGTGCCTTACCAAGAAACTGAGATGAGTTTTTCGGTACGTAACGATAAAGCCAACCTCGAATACAACGGCCATAGCCTCGCTACCTTGTTTGCCCAAAAGCGTAACCTGTTGCGGCCGGCGTTTTGGCGGCTCATTCGTGACATTCTGCGTTTTAATAAGGCTGCCAAGCAGGAGATCAATAACCCCAGCGCCCAAACCCTTGGCACCTTTTTGGAAAAGGGCGGCTATGGGCCGCTTTTTATCGAAAATTACTTATTACCGATGGGCGCTGCTATTTGGTCGATGGGGCTTGATGACATGCGCGGCTTCCCGCTGCAGTTTTTCGCCCAATTCTTTGAAAACCATGGGTTGCTTGATGTCGCTAACCGTCCGCAGTGGTTCACCATTGCAGGGGGTTCAAGCCAGTATATCGCCCCCTTAGTCGCGCCTTTTAAAGAGCGCATTCACTTAAATACCCCCATTCACCGAATCGAGCGTTTTGAAGGCAAAGTCAGGCTGATTAGTGACGGCCAAGACTGGGTATTTGATGAAGTGGTACTGGCTTGTCACTCCGACCAGGCGTTAAAAATGCTGGCCTCGCCAACGGCATTAGAACAGCAGGTGTTGGGCCAGCTTGGCTACAGCGAAAACAGCGTGCTGTTGCACTGCGATATCGGCCATCTGCCGAAACGTCAGGCGGCGTGGGCCAGTTGGAATTACCGAATGGGCCGCAGCCGCGATAAAGCGGTGGTGACCTACAACATGAACATTCTGCAGCGGCTTAATAAAAAGCAGCACTATTTGGTGACCTTAAATGATGAAGTCGCGGCTGATACGGTGTTGGGTCGTTATCAATATGCACACCCGGTTTACACTTTGGCTGCCATTGGTGCGCAAGAAAAATGGCAAAAAATCTCCGGTGTTGATGGCATCCATTACTGCGGGGCCTACTGGTTTAGCGGCTTTCATGAAGACGGCGTTAAAAGTGCGCTTCGAGTTTGCGATGCGCTGGGTGTTACACCATGACCAGCGCGCTTTACGTGGGGCACGTCAGGCATCGGCGTCACTTACCCAAAAGCCACCGCTTTAGTTATCCGTTTTTTATGTGGTATTTGGACTTAGATGAAATGCCTGCCGACCAGGGGCGGTGGTTTTCGAGCACGCGTTTCGCCTTGGCCCGCTTTTATCGCCCTGACTATCTGGGGGACAGCCGTGAATCACTGTCTGCCAGCGCGCGAAGACAGTGGCGAGAACAGTTAGGAACGGCACCTTCCGGCAAGGTATTTGGTCTTTTAAATCTTCGCACTCTGGGCCTTTATTTTAGTCCGGTGAACTTTTACTACGGTTTTGATGAGGCGGGCAATTGGACCCATTTCTTGGCCGAGGTTTCTAACACGCCCTGGAACGAGCGGCACTGTTACTGCTTTAACGTGGTAGACGGTGAGGTGGCTGCTCATCAGAAAAACTTTCATGTGTCCCCGTTTAACCCTATCGAACAGCAGTATCGGTGGCGACTCATTGCACCTGGCAAACAACTTTTAGTGCATTTAGAAAACCATGACGGCCGCGGGCACGTATTTGATGCAACCCTTGCGCTTGAGCGAAAGGCTCTGGAGCGCAAAACGGTGCGCCGGCAACTGCTGGCAAAGCCGGTTATGACAGCAACAGTGGTACTGGGCATTTACTGGCAGGCACTGAAATTAGCCCTTAAAGGCGTGAAATTTTACAGCTACTCCAAGGACTCAAAATGACGGAACCGGTAAGCCAATCACAGCGGCGCGTTTTTACCTACAGCCTGACTTTTGCTCAGCGTCTGGCGCGCAGAACCATGTTCGGTTTATTTAGCCATCTGCAACAAGGGCGGCTAGTCATTGAAGATGTTGAAGGCCAGTTTGTGTTCGGAAACGCTCTGCCGTCAGCCACCCTTAAAATTACCGATGGCCAGTTCTATTCGCGAGCCCTGTTTGGGGGAAGTATTGGTGCTGCCGAGTCCTATATTGAAGGGCACTGGCACTGCGATGATTTAACGGCTTTAGTGCGTATTATGGTGCTAAACCTGCCGCTGCTCGACCAACTGGAACGGCGCCTTGCTTGGCTGACATGGCCCGTGCAGCGCATTAAACATCTTGCCAATCGTAATAGTCGCAGCGGTTCTAAAAAGAACATTTTGGCGCACTACGACCTGGGCAATACCCTTTATAAAAGTTTCTTGGATGACAGCCTGATGTATTCCGCGGCTATCTATCCGCATCCCGATGCCACCTTGGAAGATGCTCAGCACTACCGCTTAGAACAGATCTGTAAAAAGCTTGATTTAAAACCCGGCGATAAAGTGTTGGAGATTGGTACCGGCTGGGGCGGGCTTGCCATTCATGCGGCCAAGCATTATGGCTGCCATGTTACCACCACCACCATCTCCGATGCGCAGTATCAAGAGGCCTTTGAACGGGTGGCAAGGGCAGGCCTTAGTGACAGCATTGTGCTGTTAAAAGATGACTACCGGGACCTTGGCGGCCAGTTCGACAAACTGGTGAGCATCGAGATGATTGAAGCGGTAGGGCATAAATACCTGCCGGGCTTTTTCAAAAAGTGCCAATCGTTACTCAAACCCAATGGGGTGATGCTTATCCAAGCGATCACCATTAGCGATCAACGCTACGACAGCTATGCCCGGTCGGTTGATTTTATTCAGCGTTACATCTTCCCCGGGGGCTGCTTGCCCTCTAACAGCCGCATGCTGGGGTTAATGGCCAAGCACACCGACTTTGTGGTGCGTGACCTGCACGACTTCGGCTTTGACTATGCCCGTACCCTTTGCCAGTGGCGTGAACGTTTTCATGGCGCTTTTGACGAGCTGCGCCGCCACGGTTTTGACGACCGCTTTAAACGGTTATGGGATTACTACCTTTGCTATTGCGAAGGCGGATTTTGGGAGCGGGCCATTTCGGTGGTGCATCTGGTTGCTACCCGGCCCGGTAACCGCCAGTGCATTGGCTGCTAAATCTGGTTTTTTACCAGCTGGCCTGGTTGGCAGCGGTTGTTTTACAAAGCCCCTGGCCAGTGCTGGCGCTATTGGCCCTGCACCTGTATTTAACGCCGCTGAAAAAAGCTGATGGCAAGCTAATGTTGCTGTTTATGGCTGCCGGGGTAGTGGTAGACGGCAGTCTAGGTCTTTTGGGGCTCTTTGAGTTTGCCGTCGGGCCGCTATTTATTCCGCTCTGGCTGGTGGCGCTGTGGGCAGCCCTTGCCATGTTGCCAAACCACAGTTTGGCTTGGCTCAAAGGCCGGCTGTGGCTTAACGCTGTTTTTGGCGCCATTGGCGGGCCCCTTGCTTATTGGGCTGGCGTACGGCTGGGGGCGGCGCAGTTTGGTTGGCCGCTTTGGCTAAGCCTGCTGACACTCGCCGCTGTTTGGGCATTGCTGTGGCCGTTTTTAATGCGCCAAGCGCTAAGGAGCCTGGCATGAAAAAGCTCTGGGTGCTGTTACTCATTGCACTACCTGCCGTTGGCCAATGGCAGCTAAAAGGCGAGGGGCGCTTTGAATATCTTTTTTGGGATATCTACGACGCCCGCTATTTCACCGACGGTAGCTCTCAAGCGCTATCGCTGACCTATCTTCGCAACATTGATGCCCAGGACATTGTCGAGCAAACCGGCAAAGAGTGGCGCCACCTCGGTCTTTACCAACAACCCTGGGTTGACTGGTTTAAGCGCTATTGTCCAAACGTTAAAAAGGGCGATGTCTTACGAATGGATGTCAGCCCCAAGCAAACCCGCTTTTTGTTAAACGGCCAGCTTTTGGCCACCAACACCGATCCGCAATTTGGCCCTGCCTTTTTGGCTATCTGGTTATCCGATAAAACCCGGGCACCAGCGCTTCGGCAAAAATTGCTGGGCAAGGAGGAATAATGCGTACCTTAATGTTGGTATTTTGCCTGATGCTAGGTGGCTGCGCCGCGGGCGTAGAGGATTACCAAGGTAGCCAACCACAACTGAAATTAGAGCAGTTTTTTAATGGCAAGGTGATAGCCCACGGTATGTTTCAGGACTATCACAACAAGGTCATTAAACGTTTTACGGTGGTGGTTGAAGGCCACTGGCAAGGCGATACCGGTACCTTGGACGAGGACTTTACTTATAGTGATGGCAGCAAACAGCGCCGAGTCTGGACCCTAAAAAAGCTCCCTGATGGCCATTACCAAGGCACGGCGGGCGATGTTATCGGCACCGCCAAAGGCAAAGCCGTTGGCCTGGCGTTTCAATGGTCCTACACCTTAAAACTGACCCTTGATGACGGCTCCACCATGAATGTCGGTATGGATGATTGGATGTATCAACTGGACGCCAAGCATCTGATGAACCGTACTACCATGCATAAATTCGGCTTGCCGGTGGGTGAAGTCACGCTGTTTTTTGAAAAGCAGTAAAAAACCGGCGGCCATTACGTATAATGCGCCGCCATGCAGCGCCATATTGATACGTTCAAAGCCTTAACCGAATTGCTGTCAGCCAACCGGGCTGACTGGCAATTTGTGCCCTTTGCCACTGCGCATTGGCCGTGGCCTGAATTGGCTTTTTTACAGGACCTTGAACCGCAAACACTCGAGGCGATGGACAGCGATGCAATCAGTGCTTTGGTGGCGCAGTACCGTCCTGGATTACCTGCGTGGCTAACACCGACATTACCGGCCTACGACCACCAACAGTGCAATATCGACTCGCGTCTTGGGGTGGGTATCGCTGGCCGTAAATGGCAGCAAATAAAAGACTTTTCGGCCGCGGTGCCGGTAGAACACCCGGTACTGGAGTGGTGCGCTGGTAAAGGCCACTTGGGCCGAGTATTTGCATCAAAAGGCCACCCAGTAACGTCCCTTGAATGGCAAGCCGAGCTTTGCCAGCAAGGCCAGGCATTAGCTACCAAGGGCGGTTTTAGTCAGCACTTTGAATGCGCCGATGCCTTTGCTGACAAAAGTCAGCACCTTATTACAGCCAATCACCATGCCATGGCGCTACATGCTTGCGGCGATTTACACTGCACGCTTTTACAGCAGGCTGTAAAGAACAAGGCGCCAGCTATCAGTATTTCGCCCTGTTGTTACCACCTTATTCGCAGCCCGCAATATCAGCCGCTGTCAAAAGCAGGCCAAGGGTTTGACTTAGCGCTCAGCACCTTTGATTTGCGCTTGCCACTGCAACAACAGGTTACCGGCGGCCAGCGCGCAGAGCGGCTGCGCCACACCGAACAATGGTTCCGGTTAGCTTTTGACTGCTTGCAGAGAGAGCTAACCGGAACTGATGCTTACCTGAGCGTGCCCAACATTCCCAAATCGCTGTTAACCAACGACTTTAGTGTGTTTGCGCAGTGGGCGGCCGCACAGAAACAGCTAACCCTGCCAGCGAAAGTTGCTTGGCAACGCTACCTTGATGCCGGCCGCCAGCGTCAAGCGGTTGTAGCGCGCCTTGATTGGGTGCGCCACTGGTATCGCTGGCCCTTAGAATTTTGGTTGCTGCTCGATAGAGTCTGCTTTTTAGAAGAAGCCGGCTATCAAGTCCGTTTGGGGGCTTTTACCGACAGAAACACAACGCCGCGTAACGCCCTTATTGATGCTCGAAAAGGAATATAAACAATGTATCTACCCCTGACTCTTGCCAATGTCGCCGTCGCTAAAGCGCGCTTGTCGGCGCGCCAGCGCCTGGACACCGACTTATTGGTGCTTTGGCAACAAGGGCAGGGCGTAGTGCGCCTAGGTAAGGCCTATTACCGCCTTAACCAGGGGGATTTATTGTGGTTGCCAGCCGGTACGCTCTTTGCGCTGGGCGCGGGCGATAACAGTGGCTATTGCGGCCTTTGGTTGTCAAAACGGCTCGGCCTGTTGGTGCCTGGGCGAGTGGGGATGATTAACGATACATGGTGCAAAGAAAGCCTGAATAAAGCCGCGCAGCGCAGCGGTGACGGGCAGCGGCTGCTACTCAAAGCACTGGCGCAAGAACTGACCGAGATAAAACCGGCAGCCTTAGGGGCAGCCCTTAGCTGGCCTGTTACGGGCAGCCTCGCCGCTTTGGCATTAATAGAAGCGGGGCGGCAGGGCCATCATCACCCGCAAAGTGATATCGACCCTCGTCCTCTTACACTCACGCCGGTTTAAAGCAGTGCTTTAAACGCCTCAGGTATCGCCACCGGTGCCTGGGCTTTAACATCAAAAAACACCACCGACACTTTACTGATAGCAACGATGACACCGTCTTCACGGCGAAGCTGCTGAAAAATTTCAGCTCCTTTGCTGCTAAGGTCACCAACGGCGAGTGCCATGGTCAGTTGCTCTGGGTAAAAAGCCTGGGCAAGGTAATTCACGCTTAGCTCGGCAACCACTTGCGCGGCGCCATCAATGTTGCCTTCTGTCATGCCATGCGCTGCCAGCCAGCGACAACGCCCTTCATGACAAAGACTCACCAAGGTATCGTGGCCAAGATGCTGGCCATAATTAATGTCACTAATGCGCAGGGAAAGCGGGCATTCAAAAAGTACTTTGCTGGGAAACTGCAGCGGGCTTCTTGCCATTGCTCGATATCCTTTGAAAGGTGCTGTCAGGCTAGGGTATTACAGACAAATAAAAAAGGCTCCCGAAGGAGCCTTTTAGCGAGTTAGAGTTTGAACTTATCCACCTCTTTTGACACTTGCATGCCAAGGCTACGTAACTCGTCGGCGCGCTCTGTGGCTTCGTTACTGGCGACCGACATTTCATCACCGACGCTACGGATCACTTCAGAGTTTTGACTGATCTCTTGGGTTACCGATGTTTGCTCTTCGGCCGCTGAGGCAATTTGTGCGGCCATGTCATTGATTTGATGGATGGCGGAGAGAATTTCACCCAGGCTTTGGTTCGCCGCTTCGGCGTCGGTAACGCTTTTATCGGCCATGGCGCTGCCTTTATCGGTGGCTTCTACCGCCTTGGTTGCGGCCCCTTGCAAGGATTCAATCATGGTTTGAATTTCTTGCGTTGAACTGTGGGTGCGCTGTGAAAGCACCCGCACTTCGTCGGCAACCACCGCAAAACCGCGGCCCTGATCGCCAGCGCGAGCCGCTTCAATGGCGGCGTTAAGTGCCAGTAAGTTGGTCTGTTCGGCAATGCCACTGATGGTAGAAAGAATGGAGTTGATGTTTTGGGCATGGCCGTTTAGGTCGCCAATAATGCTGCTGGCTCGTGCAACTTCGGCGGCCAGGCTTTCAATTGAACGCTGGCTTTGCTCAACCTGGCGGCGGCCCGATTCACTTAACCCCACACAGTTACGTGCCGACACGGCAGTTTGTTCGGCGTTAGAGGCAATTTCCTGAGTGGCCGATGCCATTTCTGTTACAGCGGTGGCCACCATGTGTATTTCACTCTGGTGGCGCTGGATGCGCTCATTCTGGTGCTTAGAGCCGATGGAGCTTTGTTCCGCTTCACTTAATAGCTGCTGCGAGGCGCCTTTAAGGCGGCTGATAATGCCATGCAACTGTTCAACAAAACGGTTAAAGCTGATGGCCAGGCGGCCAATTTCATCTTCGCTTTGTACTTTCAGGCGGATGGTCAGGTCACCATTACCGTTAGCAATGGCATCAAGGTTACGGGTGATATCGTCCAAGTGGCTAAGCAGCATTTTTATCAGCCAGGACAAAATCAGCACCACCACCACCAGTATCAGCACGCTGATACCCACCTGGGTGTAGAGCTGCTTACGCACCGGGGCCATTAAGGTGTCTTTATCCATTACCAAGATAAGTGTCCAACTGGAGTTGGGAATATCTTCAGCAAAAATGTAGCGGGAGCGGCCATCGAGTTTGCGCTCGTTAAGACGATGGTCTTTCACCAATGCCTCCAGTGGGCCACCGGCAAAATCAGCAGTAATGTCAGACGCCTTTTTTGAGCGGCGGCTTTCATCTGGGTGAGCGATAACCTGATCGCTTTTATCGACCAATACCGCGTAGCCGTCACCCGGTACTTTGAGTGCATTCACGTGTTTGGTTAACTGGTCTAAGGGCAAGTTACCGCCCACCACACCGACGATTTGGCCGTCGCGGCGCACTGGCTCGGCCAGGGTGACAACGTATTGATTGTTAGTGGCCGAGACAAAAGGGGCTGTTAAAAAGCTGCCATTGGTTTCCATAACGCCCTTGTACCAACTGCGTACGCGAGGGTCATAGCCGGGCTTACTTTTTAAATTGGGATCGTTACGGTACATGTCGCCAGCGGGCGTCCCCAAATAAGTGAGTGAAAAACCGAGTCCTTCCTTGGTTTGGTCCAAGAATACATAACTTGGAATATCCGGGTGCTGGGCGATGGAGTCTGCCAGCTTGATCATGGCTTGGCGGCGGTCGCTGATCCAATCACCAACGCTGCTACTAAAGGTGTTAGAGAACAGGTTTACTTCGTCTTCCAATGACTTATTGATGTTTTGCTGTAAGGCAGAAAGGCTTTGCCATGTAACAGCGACAAAAAACAAGAAAAAGCAGAGGCCAGTGACGGCCAGGATTTTTAAACGAAGAGACCAACTTTTCATGGTGTTACCCATACAGAGAAAGGACACCTTATTATCGGTCAAACATTCTGTTTTCTTTATATTAACTATTGTTTTTATTTTGTATGCGTCTGCCAGCGCAGCTATGACGCGGCGAGCGCGACAAAAGAAAATAACAAAGGCACCCGCGGGTGCCTTTTTTCTTAAATCGTGAATTTACCGACTTCTGACGCCACCTGTTGGCCGAGACTGTTGAGTTCGGTTGCCCGGTCAGCGGCCTCGGTGCTGGCACTAGACATTTCATCCCCCACATGGCGAATAACCTCGGTGTTTTTGCTGATCTCTTGTGTGACAGAGGTTTGCTCTTCAGCGGCTGAAGCAATTTGCGCCGCCATGTCGTTAATTTGATGAATAGCGGTGAGAATTTCCCCCAGGCTTTGGTTGGCCGCTTCGGCATCAGCCACGCTTTGCTCGGCCATGATGCTGCCTTTGTCGGTGGCCTCAACGGCTTTTATGGCGGCACTTTGCAAGGACTCAATCATGGTTTGAATTTCTTGCGTGGAGCTATGAGTGCGTTGTGACAGCACTCGTACCTCGTCAGCAACCACCGCAAAGCCGCGGCCCTGATCGCCAGCGCGAGCCGCCTCGATGGCGGCATTAAGCGCCAACAGGTTGGTTTGCTCGGCAATACCACTAATGGTGGAAAGAATGGACGTAATGTTCTGGGCGTGGCTATTTAAATCACCAATGATATTGCTGGCGTGGGAAACCTCGTTGGCCAGCTGCTCAATTGACTGTTGGCTGGTTGCCACCTGACTGCGGCCGGTTTCGCCAAGCTCGACGCAATTTCGCGAGGAAATAGCCGTTTGTTCGGCATTGCCAGCGATTTCTTGGGTGGCTGATGCCATTTCAGTGATAGCGGAGGCCACCATGTGTATTTCGCTTTGGTGCCGCTGAATACGCAGGTTTTGCTGCTGAGTGCTAATGGTACTTTGCTCTGCTTCTGATTGAAGCTGAGTAGAGGCAGCACTTAAGCGGGTAATAATACCGTGTAGCTGCTCAACGAAACGGTTAAAACTATGGGCTAGTTGGCCAATTTCGTCTTGGCTTTTCACCGCTAAACGGATAGTCAGGTCACCGTTACCATTGGCGATGGCATCTAAGTTGCGGGTGATGTCACTTAGATGGCTGAGCAGCATTTTAATGAGCACCGAGAGTACCACTGCCACCAGTATCAGGATCAGCACACTAATACCCACTTGGGTGTAGAGCTGTTTGCGCACCGGTGCCATCAGCGTGTCTTTATCCATCACTAAAATCAGCACCCATTGGGTATGGGGGATCTGCTGCGCAAAAAGGTAACGCTGGCGGTTATCTAAGCGACGTTCTTCGAGTTGATGGTCATTAACCAAGGTGTTTAACGGCGCCCCGGCAAATTCGGGGGTGATGGCAGATGCCCTTTTTGAGCGGCGGCTTTTATCCGGGTGGGCAATGACCTGGTCGCTTTTATCTACCAGTACCGCATAGCCTTTGCCTGGGATCTTCAGAGCATTGACATGTTGGGTTAGTACGTCCAACGGCAGGTTGCCACCCACAACGCCAACGATGTTGCCATTTTTGACCACGGGAGTGGCAATGGTCACCACATAGCTTTTGGTGGTAGAGGAAACAAAGGGAGTTGAGATGTAATTGCCCTTGGCAGTAACTGCACCTTTGTACCAACCTCTAACTCTTGGGTCGTAGTTTGGGTTACTGGGGATACTGGGGTCGTTTCGTATCATGGTGCCATCGGCTTTGCCAAAATAGGTGAGGGCAAACCCCATTGATGTTTTGGCTTGGGCCAGAAACAGGTACGGCGGCACATCAGGGTTATTGGCAATGGAGTTTGCTGCTTCTTCCATTGCATGCTGCCGGTCTTGTACCCAGTCACTGACACTCATGCTAAAGGTGTTGGAAAACAGCGTCACTTCATCTTGCAAGGATTGATTAATGTTGCTCTGAAAAGCGGACAGGCTTTGCCAGAGTACCGCTACAAAAAATACGAGAAAACAAAGACCTGTAACGGCCAGAATTTTCATACGCATCGACCAGTTTTTCATGTTGTTATCCGGGCTATGTCATATAAATCCGCTTATCGACACCGCCCTTTTATAACGTTAGGGGAAAGTCTATTTCTCATTTAAAAACAGGCGTACATTAGCGCGCAGAGGGTCAGGCCGGGTTTGCAAAGAGGGTTTTCAGGATGTGGCAAGAGCTTATCAATATTGCGCCATTTCGTTGGGGCGACATTGTTATGGCAATAGTGTGCGGCGCCATTATTGGCCTTGAAAGGCAGCTAAGAGGCAAACCGGTTGGTATTCGTACCTCATCGCTGGTGGTGCTGGGCACCTACTTTTTTGTGGCGGCGGCATTGTCGGTCACCAATGAAAGCTCGGACCCATCAAGGATCATTGGTCAGGTGGTTACCGGTGTGGGTTTTTTAGGGGCAGGTGTGATGATGTCTCGCGATGGTGTGGTGGTAGGCGTTACCTCCGCTGCGGCTATTTGGTCATTAGCCAGCATCGGCGTGGTGATTTCATTGCACCATGACTTGACCGCGTTAAAACTCAGCTTGGTGGTGGTAGCGGTATTGCTTGGGGTAGACATCCTGGAAGGGAGTTTTCAGTCGCTGCGCCGAGGCGTGCATCAACGCTATCAAAACTGGCGGCAAAAGCTCCCTAAAGAACCTTGGGAAGGGCAGTAAAACTAAGCTGTTGAATCTTAACAGGCTCGGTTTTAGCTAAGGTTTGCCACCTATACTGACAGCGAGTGCGATAAGAGGAGTTGCATATGAGCATGTCAGAATCGTTGCGTCAGTATTTGGCGCAACGCAACATCAGGGCTGAGCATATCCATCATCCCTATAGTGAGGGGGCGTTGCAAAGCGCCATCGCCAGCCAGGTGGCAGTGAAATACATGGCAAAAGCGGTGATCCTCGAGGACCACGAAGGTCACAAAGTCATGGCGGTTGTGCCTGCCAGTCACAAGTTGAGCCTGTCGAGACTCTCTGCATTATTGGAAAAAGATTGCCGGTTGGTTACCGAACGAGAATTAGCGCAGCGGTTTCGTGACTGTGAACTGGGTGCCATTCCCGCAATGGGGGAAGCCTTTGCCATGGAAACCGTGGTAGAAGAAGTGCTTTGGCAACGGGAAGACGTTTTTATGGAAAGTGGCGACCATAAAGACTTGCTGCACATCAAAGGTGAACATTTCCGCGCCTTACTGCCAAATGCCATAGTTGGCGCTATCTCTTACGAGCAGCCACGCTGGCACTAAAAAACCAAGGCCGCAGTAGCGGCCTTGGTTTTATTCAGCTCGTCCCATAAAGCGCCGTTCAGTGGTGTGAATTTTGACCTTTTCACCCACTTTAATGTATTCCGGTACCTGTACGCTTAAACCGGTGGCAAAGCTGGCCGGTTTGGTTCGCGCTGTTGCCGAGGCGCCTTTCATTTCCGGCGCGGTATCGGCTACCACCATTTCTACCGATTGCGGCAGTTCAATACCCACGACTTGGCCCTCAACCAGCAGCAGCATCACCCCTTTGGTGTTTTCATCAATGAACAGCAACTCATCGGCAATGTCTGCTGATTTTAACGGGTACTGGGTGTAGTCGGCTTCGTCCATGAAAATGTGTTCGTCGCCGTCAATGTAAGACAGCACCACGTTGGCCTTTTCCATATCAACCACATTGACAATGTCATCACCTTTAAAGCGTTCTTCGACTTTAAGGCCGGTTTTTACATCTGAAAAACGCATTTTATAAAGGGTTGCCGCCCCACGCGCGCTGGGGTTTTGCACGTCAATGTCGCGCACGATCAGCAGTTTGCCATCAAGCTCAACTACCACGCCTTTTTTGATTTCGTTTGCCCTGGCCATTAGTTGCCCCTGTCTTTATTTGATGGCGCATCTTATGCCAGGACCTTAGTAACAACAATCAGTCGTTATGGCGTTTTAACCAGATGTATAGCAGCGGGGCAAAGCCAAGCAGAGCGGAAAACAACAAGAAAATACCTTCCAAAACCACCGGCAACCAAAAAGCGTTAAAACCGGCCAGTCGCGCTTTGTCGGGGGTGTTTGGTAGATAATAAAGCCACAGCCTTTCGCCCACTTGCGGGGGCCGGGCAAAGGGGTTGTATTCGGTTAAGTCACTTTTGGTAATGAATTCATGCCAGTGGCCTTTGTGATCGGTGTAATAAACGGCCAACTGTAGCTTTTCTTTCATGCCAAAACGTAGCGGCAGATGTTTGATGAGGTGTTGCTTAACCACGCCCCGGGCTTTATCGGCATGTTCAATCCAGTGCAACCTGTCGTGTATCGACATGCTGAACTTTACGGTCATCAATACCGCAATGATCGCAAAAATAACGAAGGGGACCAGCAACAGATGTGCCAGCCATCGACCTTCGTTATTTTCTTGTGCATTGGTTTCCATCGGTTGCGTTTTATTGTCTTTATTAAAGCTTGAGTAAAGCATATTTCCGAGCGCAGTTCACGCCTCAATTCCTACTACATTTACTTAACAAAGTAATTGATATTGCAGGATTTTAAGCTCAGGTTGGCAGACTGTGAACCGGGCTGCATTTTCCGTAAAAATCCCTTTAAAGGTTCTGTGCGTACTGATAGAGCGACTGCAGTATGGCCATGGCTTTTTCATCGTCGCTACGTTCTTGTGCTAACTGTTCAAGCTCTTGCATGAACGCCTGGATGCCAAAGCCGCGGGCACCGTGCATTAACACCTCTTCGCGGTATTGTCGCCAGCGTAGCTGCTCTTGTTCGCTTAGTGTTTGCGGATAATAGCGGGCCCGATAACGAAATAGCAGGGTATTAAGCCGGTTATCTTTAAAGGTTAATTGGCCAAGGTTGTAGGGCTGTTGGGACTCTCTTACCAGTGCCATGGTGGCTTTGTCGGCGTCGCTGATAAAACCGTTATAAAGGGCTTCTTCGGCGTCGACATCAGCAAAGTCTCTCTCGTTACTAAAGAGTGCCAGTAATTTTTCACGCAGCTGCGGCTGCGCCTTAAGTTGTTCTAAATTGTGCCGGCAGCGATCGCGGTCAATACCCAATTCCTCAGCGCGCTTTGGACTCAGGGTTTTAGCCGGCGCCAGAATAGGGCATTTATTAATGTGTACCAGCTTGACGGGTAGTCGAGACTGCCCAGCCTCGAGTTCGGCCGTTTTTGTATAAAGGCGTTCAATAAGCGCTTCACCGTCCAGTTCTAAAAGCGGTGTTAAATCGCCGTTCAAATCCACCACAATGACCGCATTTTTATTCACCGGGTGCCAAGCTAATGGCACAACATAAGTTGTACAGCCCTGTGCGGCGGGAAAGCGGCTAGAGGTGTGTACCAGTGGCTGTAAGTTGATAACGTCAATTAACTGGGCCACCGCTTGCTTGCGCCGCAGCTTAAAAAAGTAGTCATACAATTTCGGCTGGCGGTCGCGAATGAGGCGAGCCATGGCAATGGTTGCCTCTACATCAGAAAGGGCATCGTGGGCTCTGTCATGCACAAGGTTGTTGGCTTTTGACAGCGCTTCTAATTTAAAGCTCGCAGCGCAGGTTTCTTCATTGATGGGCCACTCGATACCGTCTGGACGCAAGGCATAGGTGGCACGCACCATGTCAATAAGATCCCAGCGGCTATTGCCGTTTTGCCACTCACGCTCGTAAGGGTCATAGAAATTACGATAGAGCGTAAAACGCGTGACTTCATCGTCAAACCGTAAGCTGTTGTAACCCAAAGTACAGGTTTGGGGCTGGCTCATTTGGCCGTGGATCAGGCGAATAAACTCGGGTTCTGCCATGCCTTGCGCGAGGGCCTGCTGCGGGGTGATGCCAGTGATAAGGCAGGCCATAGGGTGGGGCAGGTAATCGTCTGTGGGCTGGCAAAACCACACCTTGGGCTCTTCTATCGGTTCGAGATTTTCATTGGTGCGGATGGCCGCAAACTGGCAGGGACGATCGTTTTTGGGGTCTGCACCAAAAGTCTCGTAGTCGTGAAAGAGGAGGCTGGCGGTCATAAGCATGCTATTGAGGTGAAAAGGCCAGTCTATCGCAATGCGGCAGCTCTGCTAAGGGGCCGATAAATTCGAGGCGAAAAAAAAGGCCGCAGAGGTGGGAAAAGCGGCCTGAATAAGAGGGGTCTCGACAGGGTCGATTACCTTGCTTGCAAAACGGATTCTACTGATAAGTATTGGCTTGGAAAGCTTCTATAGGCTGATTGTTTAATAGGCGTTCAGACTTATATTCCTGAGTATCACCCTGATAAATAACTACAAATTGTCTACTTAAAAATGCTGTAATGCCTAGACCCCTTGGGCGACCGTAACTGCCGGAAAGTTACTTTTCTTCTTTGGTGGCCTCTTGCTTTAGGGTTAATAAATCTAAGTGAGCCAGCTGAAGATTTTGCCTTTTATCGATAGAAAACCGACAGACAAAATGAATAACGCCCTGAGTCGTCAGGGCATCGCCAATGGTAAAAACAACGCTGTCTTGCTGCTTAACACGCACATTATCGGTACGCACCATGCCCAGTCTTGCTCTAACCGCCATTTCACATTGCCTTTTAGCCGGTACAGTAAAGGGACTGACCGGATTTGCTATGACATGCAGTGAGAGCAGGATGCTGGAAAATACCATCGCCGTTTTTTTAACCGTGGTTGTTGACGCAATTTAGCTGCTAATGCTGCATTTTGCTTCTTTATTCCGCCAGGAGCTGGCTGGGTTGTATCATTTGTACTCAACAGGCAAGCTTAGGTAATTGATTGAAATAAGGCGCTTTTATGAGTCATGATCATCACCACCATCATCATCACGATGATGTAGCCAACATCAAAGTTGCATTCTTTCTAAATCTTGCCTTTACGCTGATAGAAATTGTGGGTGGTGTACTCACTAATTCAGTTGCCATATTAAGTGACGCCGTACATGACTTAGGCGACAGCCTATCGCTAGGGTTAAGCTGGTGGTTTGGCAACAAAGCCAAAGCTCAGCCAACCCCGCGATTTAGCTATGGTCCCAAGCGGCTGAGCCTGTTAGCTGCATTGATCAATGCTTTAGTGTTGATAACCGGTTCCGTATTGGTGCTCAGTGAAGCAATTCCGCGTTTATGGGCACCACAAATGCCGCACGCCCAAGGCATGATCTGGCTAGCCATATTGGGTATCGCTGCCAACGGCGCCGCCGTTTTCCGACTAAAAGGCGCTAAAACGCAAAATGCCAAGGTGGTTAGCCTACATCTTTTGGAAGATGTATTGGGATGGGTGATGGTACTTGCCGTTGCCATCGCGCTGCTCTTTGTTGATTGGCCTATTCTCGACCCACTCCTTAGCGTCTGCTACATGCTGTTTATTCTTTATAACGTCATCAAAAATCTTTGGAACACCTTGCTTATCTTTTTACAGGCTACCCCTGATGATTTGGACCTTAAGGTGATTGAAGAGGAATTAAGACAAGTCAATGGTGTGGCTGATATCCACCAGCTGCATGCTTGGTCCTTTGATGGCGAGAGCCATGTTTTAACTGCTCACGTGGTCGCTGACCGCCAATTGTCTCCAGATAACTATGCTGCGTTAAAAGTCGCCTTGGCAGAGATCTGCCAGCGCCATCCCATATCTCACACCACGTTTGAAATTGAATATGTCGACGAGTCTTGCCGCATGGCACATCGGCATGAACACTCCCATTGAGTGTAATTAAAAGTTTACGTTTGTCTTGGTTTCTCTAAGGCCACTTTTTGGTGGGATCGCAATTAATTAATTGAATTAACTGGTTAATTTATTTTTTGTGAGATTCATCAAAGTAGGGCGCATCAAGACCGACGGTTTTATCGCGTAAAACCGTCAGCCATAGAAAAAAACAAAATCCCCTGCCACCCTATGCACAACGCGGCTTGAATGGTAATGTTCGCACTGTTGCGTAGGCTGGTTTTAGTCAAAGTCAATTTCACCTTTAATTAAAACCTTGCCGTAAAGTGTAAAGATAAGTTTAAGCAAGGTATTTGTAATGCAAAAAGATGCGCTGAATAACGTTCATATCCGTGGTGAACAGGTTTTAGTTTCCCCCGCCCAACTGAAGGCACAGATCCCGGTTTCTGAGAGCGCCCTGGCAAAAATTGCCGAGGCTAGAGCCACCATTGCCAATGTTATTCATGGGCAAGACCAACGGATGTTGGTGGTTTGTGGCCCTTGTTCTATTCACGATATTGATGCCGCCAAGGTCTACGCAACTCGCCTTAAAGCACTTCATGACCAATACCAAGATCGCCTCTATATCGTGATGCGGGTGTATTTTGAAAAGCCGCGTACCACGGTTGGCTGGAAAGGGCTCATTAACGACCCTTATCTCGACGGCAGCTTTGAGCTAGAAACTGGCTTACGTATGGCAAGAGAACTGTTGGTTTGGCTTGCTGAACTCGGCCTACCAGTGGCAACGGAAGCGCTTGATCCCATTAGTCCTCAGTACCTTGCTGAGCTTTTTGCGTGGTCTGCTATTGGTGCTCGTACCACAGAATCACAGACACACCGAGAACTGGCTTCAGGCTTGTCGATGCCGGTGGGTTTTAAAAACGGGACTGATGGCAGTCTGTCAACGGCGGTTAATGCCTTACAAGCCGCGTCACAACCCCATTGTTTTATGGGGATAAATCAAGGCGGGCAAGTGGCGGTAATGCAGACCGAAGGTAACCCCCATGGCCATGTTATTCTTCGCGGCGGCAGTAAGCCGAACTATGATGAAGCCTGTGTTGGTGAGGCGTTAATAACCCTTCAAAAAGCAAAATTAAATGAAGCCATTATGGTCGATTGTTCCCATGCCAACTCAGGTAAAGACCATCGTCGCCAGCCGATGGTGGCACGAGACGTGTTGCGACAACGCCAAAACGGTAATGGCGCCATCATGGGCGTGATGCTTGAGTCCAACTTGGTTGAAGGTGCTCAGGGTGCCGCAGAGCCACAAAATCTGGTTTATGGTCAGTCGATAACAGATGCCTGCATGGGCTGGGAAACCACAGTGCAACTTATCGATGAATTATTTGAAGGCATGTTAAGGGTTGAGGCGGCAAGCTGATGTTGGAAGCGTTACGCAATAAAATAGATGCTGTCGATAAGGCCCTGATTGATCTCTTGGAGCAGCGCTTGGCGTTAGTAAAAGAGGTTGGCGAGGTTAAGCGTGAACACGGGCTGCCTATCTATGTTCCAGAGCGAGAGGCCAGCATGCTGGCCTCTCGCCGTGAAGAGGCACAAAGCCGCGGTTTAAACCCCGATCTTATCGAAGATATTCTCCGCCGTTGTATGCGCGAGTCTTATCACCAGGAAGTGGGCGCTGGCAGTAAGTGCTTGAAGCCTGCGCTTGGGCCCATTGTTGTGGTCGGTGGGGCTGGACGTTTAGGCAAGCGCTTTGTCGACTATTTTAAAGCGTCCGGTTACCAGGTTGAGGTACTTGAAAAGAATGATTGGGCAACAGCCCCACAGCAGTTAGCCAAGGCTGGCATGGTGGTGCTGAGTGTGCCTATTCATAACACTCAGGAAGTGATTAATGCGCTACCTGAATTACCCGCCACTTGCACCTTAGTCGACTTAACCTCAATTAAAGAGCAGCCCTTAGAGTGGATGATGAAAAAACATCGCGGCCCTGTGCTTGGGTTGCATCCGATGTTTGGGCCAGACACATCCAGTTTTGCCAAGGAAGTGATTCTGTATTGCCAAGGTAGGGGCGATAACGAGTGGCTTGTGGAGCAAATGCGATTGTGGGGGGCGCGCCTCGTTAGTGTTGACGCCGCTGAACATGATGCAAGCATGGGTTTTATCCAAGCGCTGCGACATTTCAACAGCTTTGCCTATGGTCTGCATTTGCAAAGCAGCCATGTTGATATCAATAAACTGCTAACCATGAGTTCGCCTATATACCGGCTGGAACTGGCGATGGTAGGCCGCCTTTTTGCCCAAGATCCCAATTTATATGCCGATATTATTCTTTCGAATAGTCAACACCTTGGTGTCATCAAAGGCTTTAGGGAAAGCCTCGATACCGTCATCGACATGTTAGAGGCAAAAGACAAAGCGGCTTTTGTCGAACGATTCAGAGATGTCTGTGACTATTTTGGGCCTTTGGCTGACGAATTCATGCAAGAAAGTCAGCTACTCTTAGCCAAGAGTAAAGATGGAAGAGCAAACTGAAAGGCGGATGAATAAACTCATAACGGCAGGTGGTCTATCTTTACTTAAGCTTTACCTCAATAGCTAGATTTGGTTAATATTCCGCCCCCGGCGCTAGGAAGGTGCCTTAACAATCAAGGACTTGATCATGATGAGAACCGTAACCTTTGTTTGCTACGGACTGATTTTGGGATTGTATCCCCTGTCCGCTTTGCTGCTGCCTGAGATGGCCTTTAATCCGTTATTTGCGGTGATGTTGGTGGTATTGTGGCTAGGCCTTTATGGCCACGCCAAGCAAGTGCCTTTGTTGTTGCCGGGCATTTGGCAGTCTTTAGCCGTCGCCTTAGTTATTTTGCTGTTATTCCAGGGGCTGACCGCATGGCAGCACCATATTTTGGCAACCAACAGCAACTGGTATGACTTTAGTGACAGCGAAAGTCTGGCTACCTTTTTTCTGCAAATGTTACTGCTACTGCCTTGGGTAGCGTTGATGCTGCGCTATGGCGACTGGCGGCATCCAGCCTGGTTTAAAAGCCCGAAAGGGCGTTGTGCCAAGTGGTTAATTGAGCACTTTGATGAAGAAGGTCAGTTGCACCTTTTCACCTTGGGTTATGACCTGAAAGCCCAGCTGATGAAAAAGGGCGTGGCGGTCACTCTGGTGAGGGGAAGACAGCAATTTCACCAAGTACTGCCTGATCTGTATCACTTAGCCGACTTTATGTTATCGAACACGCCGTTTATGGATGAAGTTTTCGATAGTGAGGCGCCCCCGGCAGACGCTGATAGTGCTTTGGTTCGCTAAAAAAGCCCGGCAATTGCCGGGCTTTTTTATGACTAACCCCATTGCTTTGTTCAGTTTTAAAACAGTAACTGCGCCGAGGCTGAATGTAACGGCGGAATAAGACGGCCTCACTCGCCCCGTTCATTTTTTACCCAGCCCTTACCCTCTAAGCTTTAGCTGTCTCTTGCAACAAGAGGGTCAGCGATGAACAAGTCAATTCTGCTAGGAAGCATCGGTGGTGTGTTATCACTTGCCGTAGCTGGTGGTATTTTTTTGCATTTATATCCTACTAGCGATGAAGCGCGAGTGTTGTCGGTAAAACCGATACTGACCGATGCTCGCAAGCCTCGTCATGTCTGCCAAGATGTAACAGTGACTGTAAGGCCTTCTGGTAACAATAAAGAACGGCATTCTGAGCGCGCGTCAGAACCCAACGCAAATGCTCGCACTGCAACGTTAGTGACAAAAACGTCATCAGCAGGGTCTGCCGGAAAGCTTGAACCTACAGAGCTCAATCCTCTACAAAAACAGTCGTTAATGACAATAACTGAACGCAAATGCCATGTTGTGTTCGACCGTTATCAAAAGCTATTAGGCTTTGACGTGCGCTACCAGTGGCATGGTCAACTGGGTTCGGTAACGATGAACCAACGGCCAAATGGCACTATTCCCGTCAAAAATGGCCAGCTTGTGCTTAATTCCCCAGCCCCCTGAAGTTCTGGGAATGAAAAGCCCCTTTTGCTTGTTCGCCTCACCGCTTTGCGCCCGCCGTTTTTAAGTTTCTCAAGGGGATAACGGCTACCAAAGGTCAATGAGGGCTTGAAGGTGGCGATACTTTGTGACAAAACCAACAACCTCGTTGTTATTTCCCAGTGGAGTTGTTGATGTGGAGCCTTGAAAACGCTGAGTTTTACCTTTCGGAAGATAAAACACTAACGGTGCCACAGCTGCGTATTTCGCCTGGGAGTTGTTTGGTTATTACTGGCGGCAACGGTTCGGGAAAAACGGTTCTGGCGCGGGCAATTGCTGGCAAGCTTAAGCTGGTAAAGGGTAACCGTTCGGGACCTGTGTCTGATGCCTTAGTGTCAATGGACGAGCAACTTTTGCTGTGGGACAAAGCACTTAAGGCAGCAAATACGGACTTGGTTAAAGACGGCGAAGAGTTGGTGCCGACAGGCCGGCAGCTACTTGCTGATTTTCCGGATGCATTGTCATTGGCAACGGCTTTTGGCCTTGACCATGCGCTAGACAGGCCCTTTACCGTGTTATCGAGTGGGGAAGGGCGCAAATTGCTGCTGATCAAGGCGCTAGTAGGTAATGAGCCAATTTTACTATTGGACGAGCCGTTTAGTGGCCTGGACATTCAAGCGAGAAAGGTTTTGATGCAGCGCTTAACCGAGTTACATCAGGCAGGCACCACATTGGTTTTGGTGGTTAACCGGCGCGATGAAATTCCTGATTTTTGCGAGCAAATTGCCAAGCTGGCCGATTGTCAGCTTAATGAGCTTGTTTCCCCCGACCAGTTGCTTGGCGACGTAAAGCCTGCAGCTGATATTGCGTTACCGGCACCGCCAAAAGCGCCAGCTGCTGTGGCGAGGCCTCTTTTGAAAGTGGTGGATCTGACGATCCGCTATCAGGGGAATACCATTATCGATGGCCTTAGCTGGACCTTGGCACCTGGCCAACACTGGCAAATCGCCGGGCCAAATGGTGCCGGAAAGTCGACATTACTTTCCGTGCTCACCGGTGAGAACCCGCAAGGGTTTAGCAACGAGGTGTATCTATTTGGCAAACGCCGAGGTTCCGGCGAAACGCTATGGGATATTCGCCAATCGCAAGGTTTAGTTTCACCAGCACTGCACGGCGCCTATCGAGTAAATTGTTCGGCGTTGGATGTGGTTTTATCAGGATTTTTTGACTCGATAGGGCTCTATCAAAATGCCGGTGATAACCTTCGGCAGCTCGCAAGACAGTGGCTAGGTATCATTGGCATGGCGAACAAAGCCGACCACGCTTTTTTGGCATTGTCCTACGGCGAACAACGTTTGTTACTTATTGCCAGAGCCATGGTTAAACATCCGCCTTTGTTGATTTTGGACGAGCCTTACCAAGGCATAGATGAAAACTATCGGTTGCGTATCAACGGCTTTTTGAACCATTTAATGGAAAAAGGTGAAAGCCAGTTATTACTGGTTACCCATCATCAAGATGATTGCCCAAAAGGCATTACCCATCAGTTGCTTTTTGTGCCCGAAGGGGAAGGGTGGCATTACCAACAAATGCCGCTTTAGCAGCTAACGCTTAAAACAAAAAAGCCGGCTTAAAGCCGGCTTTTTTAGAGGGACCATCATGCAACGGCGGGGACCTTACGTCGCCAATCCCAAAGGATAATGGCAGCCAGAACAATCAAGGCACCAATACGCAGCACAGGGCTATGCACCAGCATTAAGGCGGCAATGACAAGCAATACCGCGCGAACTACCAGGTTCAGCCTATTAGCCAAAAGACCTTCAATACCGCATGCAAAGGCGATGATTAGGCCAATGGTGGCACTGATGGCAACGATGAAATCAAACGCGGTTTCATCAGCGCGCCAAAGCAGACCTGAGTAGGCCATCATCAGCGGAATAATGAAAAAGCCGAAGGCTAATTTAAACGCTTGCAGTGATGCCTTCATTGGCGACGCACCTGCAATACCGGCACCGGCGAAGGCTGCTAGTGCGATAGGCGGTGTGACGTTTGAGGTTTGCGACAGCCAGAATACGATCAGGTGAGCACTTAAGATTGGCACACCAAATTCATTGAGTGCCGGCACCGCCATAATCGACAGCACAATGTAGGCTGCCGTTACCGGCAAGCCCATACCCAGTACAACCGCAGCCAGGGCGATAAGGATAAATGCGCCCCACAAGTAGCCGCCAGACAATGCCAACAGCGCTTGGGTAAATTGCAAACCAATCCCAGTTTGCCCCACAACGCCCACCACAAGACCCGCTGTTGCACAGGCGGCACTGATAGGCAGGATCATCAAAGCACCGTCGCGTAAACCGGCGATAAGCGCTGAGAATTTAACCCAGGTTTTACGGCGGCTAAAGGCGGCAAGTACGATAGCCAAACAGCCCGCTAAGCCAACCAGTACTGGTGAGTAGCTCATTAACAGCAGCACGGTAATGAGGATCAAGGGCACTAAGTAATGCCAGCCTTGTTTGACAACAACGCGCACCTTCTCAACGTTATCCATACCTTTCAGGCCTAACTTGCACGCCATCAGGTGCACGTAAAGCAAGGTACAGAAGAAGTAAAGAATCGCCGGGGCGATAGACACCAACAGGATCTCGGAGTAGGGCAGGCCGGTAAACTGCGCCATAACAAAGGCCCCGGCCCCCATTACCGGCGGCATGATTTGCCCACCGGTGGATGCAGCGGCCTCAATACCGGCAGCCTGCTCGGGTTTATAACCGAGCTTTTTCATCATCGGGATGGTTAGGGCACCAGTGGTCACTGTGTTAGCAATAGCAGAGCCGGAAATGGAACCGAGCGCCGCCGATGCCAAAACCGAGGCCTTGGCCGGGCCACCACGGTAGCGACCCGCCACCGCAAAGGCGCAGTCGATAAAAAACTGACCGGCGCCGGTTACCTGTAATAAGGCACCAAAAAGCACAAATACAAAAACCACACCGGCAGAAATAGCCAGTGGCGCGCCAAACACACCGTTGGTTGAGAAGATGTGGAAACGGATCAGTTCTTGAAGGTCGAAGCCTTTGCTGGCGAACTCGTCGGGCAGCAAATTGCCCCAGATAGCATAAGCCAAGAAAATAATGGCAATAAGACTCATCACCCAGCCGACTGTACGGCGAGTAGCTTCCAGTAGCAGGACTATCAGTGCAGCACCGGTGTAGAGGTCAACATTACCTAAACCGTCTAGCAAGAAGCTCAAGTCATCGTAATCGAAGTGGGAAAGACGATAACCAGCCCAAGCTGCAACAAGTGCACAACCAAAATCGAAACAGCGGCCAGCAAGATAAAGCCCTTGGCTGGCACTGCCTTTTTTAAAGCTCGGTTTGACCAAAAAGATCAGAACCAAAACAAAACTAAGATGGATGGGGAGAAATACCGGAGCCGAAAGTTGGGCGGCTAACCCTTGCCAAATTTGAAATAGAGTAAGGGCTACCGCAATAGCCCCAATTAAATAATCGAACCCGCCAAGCTTGACGGGTTCTTTAACTGCTTCAGGTTGCTGCATGGGGCTTATTTGCCTTTCATCTCATTGTAATAAGCAAGGCTGCTGGGGTGCAGTGGGGCACCTTCTAAACGATCCATGTTGTCAACAGTGGTACTTTTGGCGACTGAAATAACATTTTTGATTTTGTCCATGTGGGCAAAAGCGGTTTTAACCATTTCGGTAGCCAACTTGGGATCCAAGTCTTTCTTCACAACCAGCACGTTCCAAACGGCAGGAGCGGTGAAGGCGGGTACTTTGTTGTAAGTCTCGGCTGCTATCTCCATGCCGGAATAGGCGGGCAGGGCGCTGTGAATTTTAGCCAATTCGTCTTTGCTGAAAGACAGCACACGAATATTACGGGTCAATGCCAATTCGGTAATGGCACCAACACCGGCACTACCAATAATGACACCGGCATCGATTTGGCCATTAGCCAAGGCTTCGGTTGTCGCGGTGTAGTTAAGGCTCTGGGCCTTAAAGTCACCTTCGTTGATACCCAGTGCTTTTAAGATGGCGGTAGAGCCAACACGGGTACCGGAACCCGGCGCACCAACAGAGACTTTTTTGCCTTTGAGATCTTCAACCGATTTGATATCGGAATTGGCAGGTACAATGAACTGCACCACGTTAGGATAGAGAGCGAAAAGAACAGAGATGTTCATCGGACGACGGAAAGGGGCTTCCCCTTTCATGGCGGCAAGAACTGAGTCGCCCATGGCGATACCCGCCAGTTCTTGGCCCGACGCGACTTTGATGATGTTTTCAACTGATGCGGCTGTAACTTCGGCGCGCATGTTGAAATCTTTGATGTTTTCGCTCCAAACCTTCGCCAGCATGCCGCCGTAGGGATAATAGGTGCCGCTCTGACTACCAGTACCGATGGTGTAGTTAGCCGCTGCTACAGGCAGACTGACTGCAAGCGACAACGTCACCAATGTGCGTTTAACCCAGGATGTCATAGTTGCATTTCCTTCTTGGTATTGTGTGCTGCCAGTTTATGAAGTTCTGGCTGTTTGTCAGTGAGACTTTAGTTTAATGCTCAATAGTGACAGCTTACGTTATTAGCGTGTTTCGTGCGTTAACTGTAACGCGACCGTTAGTGTCAAAAACATTATCAATATGATGCCACCAACTGTCTAGCCATCACATTGACGCTTAACGTCAATTGCCAGCCTGTTGTCGTTAACGGAATCTGGATGGCACTGCTACAGGCGAATTACTCGAATCCGGAATTTTTACTGGCTGGGGGCGGTATCGTTGCCTATACAGTATCGGGGTAGGGTAATGGGGTGAGCTTTACCAAAGCCGGTTTGTTACCGCGTCATTCTCAAAATTTTCCTTGATATATATCAAGCTGTTGTCAGTTATTTGGACTCTTTTTCTGATGGGGCTACACCGATCAGTTGCCGCATCGGGTAAACCCTAAAAAACGTAACAATGTTTTTGTTACATCCAACACCAGTAGGCCCTAGGCGCAGTCGCTTTCTTCTGTTGGAATATAGGAGGGATGCTCGGATTAATTTTTTTAATTCCACGTTGCATTTGTTTCAAACAAGGACGTGTTTTTAACTGTTTTCACTTAAAGGGGAAATAAGAAAAGGTGTTTTGTCCCGAACGATAGGCGGCATAGGCTTTTTCCACTGGATATGAAGGGGTTTTTCTTGGTACATTCCGCGGCTAACAATTACAAAGAAAGCCCCCGACAGTGAGCTTTAGGTTCCTCGAGGCAGTCATTTTGAGGTGAGGTTATGATATGAAAAGTAAGTGGTTGACCAGTCTAACTAAAGTGCTCTCCTTAGGAGCAGCCTTTTTGTTGGCTGGGTGCGATAACATGGTTCTTTTGAACCCCAAAGGGCCGGTTGGCCATGGTGAAATGAAACTGATCATCACAGCATTTATTTTGATGTTGTTGGTGGTGGTTCCTGTCATCATCATGACTATCGTGTTCGCCTGGCGGTATCGCGCCTCCAACACCAAGGCAACCTATAAACCTATGTGGTCCCACTCTAACGCGCTTGAAGCCGTGGTGTGGTCCATTCCCTTAATCATTATTTTGATTTTGGGTGTTCTGACTTACAAATCCACGCACGAGCTTGATCCGTATCGTCCTCTGGATTCTGCCAAAGAACCAATGACAGTCCAGGTCGTTTCTTTGGATTGGAAATGGGTGTTCATTTATCCCAAGCAAGGTATCGCCTCCGTCAACGAGCTGGTGATCCCAACCGGTACACCGGTGAAGTTTGAAATTACTTCCGGCACCGTAATGAACTCCTTCTTCATTCCGCAGCTGGGCGGTCAGATTTATGCCATGTCTGGTATGTCTACCCAACTTCATCTGCAAGCTGACCATCCCGGTACCTACGACGGCTTCTCTGCCAACTATAGTGGTGCAGGTTTCTCCGACATGAAGTTCAAGGCCATTGCCACTGCCAATGACCAAGACTTTGATGCGTGGGTTGCTAAGGTTAAGAACAGTGCAAATGACCTGACTTACCAGGGCTATGAAAAGATGGCGCTGAAGCAGAGTGTTCTGCCAGTTGAGTATTTCTCTTCTGTTGAGCCAAATATTTATACCCAGATCGTGAAAAGCTTCAAACACGTTCGTCAGAACAAGATTGAATACAATCACGAAATTGGTGAAAGAATGGGCGCTGCCAAGGCCGAGGAATAACGATGTTTGGAAAATTAACCTGGGATCAAATTCCCTATAATGTGCCTATCCTCATAGGCACCTTTGCGGTAGTTGCGCTGCTAGGTATTGTCCTAGTTGGTGCGCTGACCTACTACAAAAAGTGGGGCTACCTCTGGAAAGAATGGCTGACCTCGGTTGACCATAAAAAAATTGGTGTGATGTACATCGCCGTAGCCATGGTCATGCTGATCCGTGGTTTTGCTGACGCTATTATGATGCGTACTCAACTAGCAATGGCGCATGATGGCCACGGTGGCTTCTTGCCTCCGCACCATTACGATCAAATCTTTACCGCTCACGGCGTTATCATGATTATCTTCATGGCCATGCCGTTTATGATCGGTTTGATGAACATCGTTGTGCCTTTGCAAATTGGTGCGCGTGACGTTGCTTTCCCCTTCCTCAACAGCGTTAGTTTCTGGCTGTTTGTGGGCGGTGTAATTCTGGTGAACATCTCCTTGTTCGTTGGCCAGTTCGCCACCACCGGTTGGGTAGCGTATCCGCCGCTATCGGAAAAGGCCTTTAGTCCAAGTGTTGGTGTGGACTATTACATCTGGGCATTGCAAATCTCCGGTATTGGTACAACCCTGACCGGCGTTAACTTCTTCACTACTATCGTGAAGATGCGTGCTCCTGGTATGAAGCTGATGAACATGCCGGTATTTACCTGGACTATCCTGGTAACCACCGTCATCATCATGGGCGCTTTCCCGATGCTGACCGTTGCGTTGGCGATGCTGACTGTTGACCGTTATCTGGATTTCCACTTCTTCACAACTGACGCGGGCGGTAGTCCGATGATGTATGTGAACTTGTTCTGGGCCTGGGGTCACCCCGAGGTATACATCCTGATACTGCCGGCATTCGGTGTGTTCTCGGAAGTTATCTCTACCTTTAGTACCAAGCGGCTGTTTGGTTACACCTCAATGATTTACGCAACCTGCGCTATCGGCTTCTTGTCGTTCGTTGTATGGCTGCACCACTTCTTCACCATGGGGTCAGGCGCTAACGTCAACTCCTTCTTCGGTATTGCGACCATGATTATCGCGATCCCGACTGGTCTGAAGATCTTCAACTGGCTGTTCACCATGTTCCGTGGCCGCGTGCAATTTAATGCACCGGTGCTGTGGACGCTGGGCTTTATCATCACCTTCTCTATCGGTGGTATGACCGGTGTTCTGCTGGCCGTTCCGGGTGCTGACTTCCTGTTGCACAACAGCTTGTTCCTGATTGCTCACTTCCATAACGTTATCATTGGTGGTGTGGTATTTGGCTACCTGGCTGGTTTTGCTTACTGGTTCCCGAAAGCCTTTGGTTTCAAACTGAATGACAAACTTGGCCAAGCTGCCTTTTGGTGCTGGTTGGTTGGTTTTTACCTGGCCTTCATGCCGCTTTACGCACTGGGCTTTATGGGTATGACTCGCCGTTTGAACCACTACGACAACCCCGCCTGGACCCCTTGGCTGTATGTAGCTGAAGTGGGTGCGCTGGTTATCTTTGCCGGTATCATCCTGCAACTGGTACAGCTCTACGTAAGTATCCGTGACCGTGATAACAACCGTGACGAGACTGGCGATCCTTGGAATGCCCGTACTCTGGAATGGTCTACTTCTTCACCGCCGCCGTTCTATAACTTTGCCCACACTCCTGTTGTTGGCGAAGAGCTGGATGCCTGGTGGGAAATGAAAGAAAACGGTACTGCGCATCAGAAACCTGCTGCCTATGAGCCTATCCACATGCCGAAGAACACTGCTTCTGGTGTGGTGATCGGTGCTTTTGCAACTGTCTGTGGTTTTGCCCTGATCTGGTACATCTGGTGGCTGGTTATTGCTAGCTTTGTGGGCATGATTGCGACCGTTATCGTTCGCTCCTTCATCAAAGACGTGGATTACTATGTCCAAGTTGACGAAGTTGAGCGTATTGAAGGCGAGCACCACGAAAAGCTGGCCGCAGCGAAGGCGTAAGGAATAGTTAATATGTCGAGTGAAGCACTTCACGCACAGGATGCCCACGACCATGGGCATCACGATGCAGGAGCCCTGAAGGTTTTTGGCTTCTGGATCTACATCATGACCGACTGTATTTTGTTTGCGACTCTGTTCGCAGCTTATGCAGTCCTTTATAGCCACACTGCGGCTGGCCCTTCTGGTAAAGAAATTTTCGAACTGCCTTATGTGCTGGTCGAAACCTTCTTGCTGCTGTTCAGCTCCTTTACCAGTGGCTTGTCGATGCTGGCAGTACATGCCGGTAAAAAATCTCAGACCATTTTCTGGTTGATCATTACCGCGCTGCTGGGTGCAGGCTTTGTTGGGATGGAGATCTATGAATTCCATCACCTGATCGTAGAAGGGCATGGTCCTCAGCACAGTGCCTTCTTGTCTGCATTCTTCAGTCTGGTTGGTACTCACGGTCTGCACGTAAGCTTCGGCTTGTTGTGGATGATTGTGATGATCTATCAAGTTGCCCGTTACGGCCTGACCGACGTGAATAACACACGTCTGCAGTGTCTGAGCTTGTTCTGGCACTTCCTGGATATCGTCTGGATCTGTGTATTCACTGCTGTTTATCTGATGGGGGCCCTGTAATGAGTGGACATTCTCATACTGCGTCTGGCGCTAGCCATGGCTCTTTCAAGTCTTATTTAACCGGTTTTATTCTGTCGATCATTTTGACAGTTATTCCGTTTGCCTTAGTCATGAACAGCAGCGCTTCTATTGCTGTTACTGTGATTGTTATGGCAGTTGCAGGCTTGGCTCAGGTGTTTATACAGCTGGTGTTCTTCCTGCACATGAACCGCTCATCAGAGCAGCGTTGGAACGTTAATGCCTTTGTCTTCGCCATTATTATTGTTGCCATCTTGGTAGCGGGTACGGCGTGGATATTCTGGTATCTGTACGGTCTAACTATGATGACCCACTGAGGTCATTCCCAAGGGCAGCCTTCGGGCTGCCTTTTCATTCTCTAGCCAGCAGTATTCCCAATGATTAAGAAGTTCATAGGTATCACCAAACCAGGCATTATCTTCGGCAACTTGATTTCTGTTGCCGGTGGTTTTTTCCTGGCTTCCAAAGGTAATTACCATTGGCTGACTTTGGTCAGCACCCTGGTAGGGGTTTCTTTGGTTGTTGCCTGCGGTTGTGTACTGAACAACTGTATCGACAGGGACATCGATAAAAAGATGGAACGGACGCGCAATCGGGCCACTGCCACTGGTGAGTTGCCCCTGCCTGTTGCCCTGATTTACGGTGCTGTACTGGGGGTGTTGGGTATTGCCTTACTTTGGGCCACTACCAATCTATTGGCGGTGGGCATTGTTCTGGCAGGACTGGTGATTTACGTGGTTCTCTACAGTTTGGTGTTTAAACGCCACTCTGTACATGGCACCTTGATTGGCAGTTTTTCTGGCGCCGCGCCACCCTTGGTAGGCTACTGCGCAGTGACTAACCATCTGGATTTGGGGGCAGTTATTCTGTTCACCATGTTCAGCCTTTGGCAAATGCCACATTCCTATGCCATTGCTATTTTCCGTTTAAAGGATTATTCCGCAGCCTCTATTTGTGTGCTGCCGGTCGCTAAAGGTATAGGTGTAACGAAGAAGCACATTGTCGCCTACATCGTTGCCTTTGTGGTAGCAAGCCTGCTGTTGACCGTAACGGGTTATACCGGTTATGCCTACTTCTTGGTGGCATTAGGTCTTGGTACCTATTGGCTGCATATGGCCATTAAAGGTTATAAAACCAAAGACGACACGACCTGGGCACGAAAGCTGTTTGGATTTTCCATCCTTACCGTTACCTTGCTCAGCCTGATGATGTCACTGGACGCCGCTGTAGCAACAAGCTAAGCGTGATGTTTTAAGTAATTAAAAAAGGCACCTTGGGGTGCCTTTTTTATTAGGATATTTAGCCGTTGTTTTTCAATAAAACCGGCCTAAGCGCCTGCCAATCATTGGCAATGGTTTTCGACAGATTCTGCTTGGACATGGCTTCACTCAGTGCCTTGGGCAAAGGTAAATCGATAGACAAGATCTCAGCAACACTATCGGCAAATTTTGCCGGATGGGCGGTACACAAGAAGGCCCCTTTTTCTCCCGAGTGCAGGTTATCCATCAAGGCTTTGAAAGCCACAGCGCAATGCGGTTCTGGAAGGTAATCCAAGCTGTACATCGCCTTCATGCTGGCCTTGGTATCGGCTTCACTAATGGGCTGTGCTGTGAGCGACCAGTTAAAGGTGTTGAGGAGAAATTCTACCCGAGGCCAGTTATTGGGACGGCTAACATCCATGGCATTGGACAGGGTGGCGACGGTGTCATGGGGTTGCCATTGTCCGTCTTTTAAATAGCGCGGCACGGTATCGTTGCTGTTTGTGGCAGCGATGAAACGCTTAATCGGGGCGCCCATTGCCTTGGCCATTAAGCCTGCGGTGAGATCGCCAAAGTTACCACTGGGCACACTAACAACTAAGTCGGGCTGCGCCAATGCCATGTCCCAAAAGTACAGCACTTGTGCAAGTAGCCTACTGATATTAATCGAGTTTGCTGAATTTAAACCGATGGCCTTTTTCAGTTGCTCATCATCAAAAGCGGCCTTCACTAAGGCTTGGCAGTCATCAAAACTGCCTTCTACCGCCAAGGTTTCGATATTACCGCCAAGGGTGCAGAACAGCTGCTCTTGTGGTCGGCTGATTTTGCCTTTGGGGTAAAGTACTACCACTCGAACACCTTTTAGACCATGGAAGGCATGGGCGACTGCTGCACCGGTATCACCAGATGTTGCCGTTAAAATGGTGATAGGACTGCCATCGCTTAAGCGCGATAGACATTGCGCCATAAAGCGGGCGCCGAAATCTTTAAATGCCAGGGTGGGGCCGTGAAAAAGTTCAAGTGCGTAATGTGGGCCCACCTCGACTAAGGGCACGTCAAAAGGAAAGGCCTCGCTTATCATCTGTGCCAAATCAGAAGCAGAAAAAGTCTCAGCAAGAAACCCAGACAAAATGGCGTGATAGCGCTGGTGTCTGCCGAGTTTTGCCAGGGTTTTGGCATCCAGTTCAGGCAGCTGTTCTGGGAAAAACAGCCCTTGGTCTTTACCTAGGCCTTGTTTTACAGCCTGTTCAAAACTGACCTGTTGCTGAGGGTGTTTCAGGTTATAAAAATACATTACGACTCCAAGAACCGGGCACCGAGCTCGTCAACCCGGCAAAGATGAGCAAAACCCTGATTGGGGGCGACCCAATGTTGGGCCTCAGTAAGAGCGGCTTTGGCACTGGCCATATTGTCAAAAACGGCAAACATGGTGGGGCCTGAGCCGGAGAGGCCGCAGCTTAGTGCGCCTTTATTGATAAGTTGGTCTTTTAATGGGCCAAAGCCCGGTACTAACGGTGCACGGTGCGGCTCAACAATGGGATCGAACATCAGTGCTGCTGCCAGTTGTGGATCGCTTCGATATAAGGCATCAACAAAGCGGCCTAAACGTGAAGCCTGCGCTGTTGCATCGCTAAGTGGTATTGCTTTGGGGAGGATGGCGCGCATGGCTTTGGTTTCCAGGCGAATACCCGGGTATGCAAGTAGCCAAACCCATTCCTCTGGTACCGGCAGCTTGGCGTCGTGTAAGCACAAGCCACCAAGCAGGCATGGCAGTAAGTTATCCCAATGCACACCACCTGACAGCTCGCCTTCAAGTTCTGCCATCAGTGATTTTTCTTCTTCAGCGTCCAGAGGCGAACCAAAGTAGCGGTTAATCCCCATAACGGCAGCAACCACACTGGCAGCTGATGAACCAATACCGGAACCGATGGGCATGCCTTTTTCGAGATGCATGGCTACCGGGGTTTTTATGGCGGTCAGTTCCCGAAAGCGCCAAAGCGCCTTTTCAACAATGTTGGTGCCCTTTAGTTCATGGGCATAGGCACCAAAAACATCGAGGCTATCAATAGCGGCTTCTTCAATGCCAAAAATATCACCAATTGGCTCACCTTTGATGGGGGCGAGCGCAACGCCCAAACTATCAAACCCCACATTCAAGTTGGCCGATGTCGCGGGTGCGAAAACCTTGAGCACGGTTAAACCTCCCGCATCCAGTTAAGGGTACGCAGCACATCGGCAAAAATGCCGGCTGCAGTCACGTCGGCACCCGCACCATAGCCCCGAAGTAACAGCGGAACCGGGCTGTAATAGCGAGTAAGAAAGGCGAGGGCATTTTCACCATCGCGTACACGGTACAATGGGTGGGAATCATCGACAGCAATCATCCCTGCTTTACCTTGGCCCTTGTCTATTTGCCCGACAAAACGCAGCACCTGACCATTGGCTTTGGCGGCAGCCACTTTGGCAGCCATCGCCTCATCAAGCTCTGGCAAGCGGGCTAGAAAATCACTTTTTGAGAGCTGATTAAATTCATCTGGCAACAAACCGGTCAAGGCAATGTCGGCAAGTTCAAGCTCAAAGCCGGCTTCTCGAGCGAGAATTAATACTTTTCGCGCCACATCTAAACCGGACAAGTCATCCCTGGGGTCAGGCTCGGTAAAGCCTTTTTCCATCGCTTCTTTGACAGCACTTGAAAAACTGATGCCATCTTCTAAGCGCCCCAGCAAAAAGGACAGCGAACCGGAAAGAATACCGGAGAAACTTTGCAATTCATCGCCGGCGTGCAAAAGATTTTGCAGATTTTCGATAACCGGCAAACCTGCGCCAACGGTGGTGTCGTAAAGGTAGCGGCGACGATACGCTTTTGCGGTACCTTTAAGGGATTGATAAAGGGCCAGGGAGCCAGCGTTACCTTTTTTATTCGGGGTAACCACGTGGAAGCCGGCTTCTAAAAAGGCTTGATAATCCAGTGGCAGGTCGTCACTTGCTGAGCAATCGACTAATACCGGGTTAAGCAAGTCTTGGCTAAGTGCTTTGAGCGCCTCAAGATCTAACGGTTGGCCTTGTTGCTCAAGGTCCTGATGCCAATGGGCCAAATTTAAGCCCTTGATATCAACCCGCATTGATTGGCTGTTCGACAGTGCCACCACTTTGGCATTGATACTTTGTTTAGACAGCCAATGTTGCTGGGTTTCAATCTGGCGGAGTAACTCACTGCCGACATTTCCGCACCCCAGAATGACCATTTCGAGGGGCATGGAGCTATCGAAAAAGGCCTGGTGCACCATCTTCAAACCGCGGCTGGCGCAATCGTCGGGGATAACCGCCGAGATGGCCCTTTCGGACGAGCCTTGAGCAATGGCCACCACGTTGATATTGGCACGGCCCAGCTGGGTAAAACAGCGGCCAGCAACGCCTTTGGCTTGGCACATGTTGTCGCCAATTAAGGTAAGTATCGCCAGCTCGCGCTGCACACTCACCGGGTCAAGCATGCCGGAGGCCAATTCTAAGGCAAAGGCATCTTCGATATGGCTAACGGCGCGGCGTTCGTCCACAGCATTAAGACAAAAGCTGATGCTGTATTCGCTGGAAGATTGCGTTATCAGCAGCACCGAAACACCGGCCTGGCCAACAGCGGCGAAGATACGGCTTGCCATGCCAACCATGCCTTTAAGGCCGGGGCCGCTGACCGACACCATGACCACATCATTCAAACACGACAGCGCTTTTACCGGCTTTTGTGAGGGCTCTACCTGGGTTGAGATCCGGGTGCCAGGCAGGCTCGAGTCCAAGCTTGAACGGATCCAGGTCGGAATTTGAAAACGGCCAACCGGGCCCAAGGTTTTCGGGTGTAACACTTTGGCACCGAAGTGGGAAAGTTCCAGCGCCTCTGAAAATGACAGTTGGCGCAACTTCTTGGCTTCAGGTACTAAGCGCGGGTCACATTGATAAACCCCGTCAACATCGGTCCAAATGATCAATTCATCGGCATCAAGGCAAGCGGCGAGCACTGCCGCAGAGTAGTCAGAGCCGTTGCGGCCTAAAAGACACTGGCCGCCATCGCGATGGCCTGCGTAAAAGCCAGCCATTAATGAAAGGGAAGGGAGCTTGTCACGAAGGCCTTTGCATTTATTACGAGAGGCATCAAGGTCTACAAGGGCATCAAGCTTTTGACCGTACCCAAGGAAGAGTCCAGCCGGGTCTAAAACGGTAGGCTCTTCTTTTGCTAACAGGTGGGAAAGCACCAAAACAGAAAGCCTTTCGCCAGCACTGGCAATAGCGACTCGCGTGCCTTCTGGACAGTGCCCTAATAATGAAATGCCTTGGCACCAGGCTTCAAGCTGCGTGGCCCACTGCTGCAGCGGCTCTTTCAGTTCAGGGTATCTTGCAAGCCAAGGCCGGGTGAGGTTTTCAATATCGGTGGTATCAGTGCTGTCACATAAGGCGACCAATTTATTGGTAACGCCTGCAGGCGCTGAGAGCACTGCAGAAACCGGCCCTTTTAAGAGCGCTTCTTTTACCATTACAGCTACGGCTTCAAACCTGTCAGGGTCGGCCAGAGAGCTGCCTCCGAATTTCATAACCTGCATTTTTTTCTCCAATAAACAAAAAGCCCGCCTAAGTGGCGGGCTTCTTTGTGTTGAGAAGTTGCTTTCAACTTACCAACAGCGCCCGCCGGTGCCACATAATTGTGGTACCGGTAATGGTGGTGGTAATAAGGGCGCTGAGTTGAGGCAATTTCATCAGAATGTTTAGCTCCATGTGCTTGGCCTATATCCTTCTCTCAGAAAGGGTATCGCTGTCAACTTGTTTTTAAAAATAAAAGCCAATGTTGATATTAAGCCTGGAATGCCAACCGTCATTGTCGGGGCTGGCAACACCAATGCCATCCCCTCCGGCGAACCACATGTTTTTACCGGCGATCCAGTCAATGTATGTGTAAAGGCCGCCTTTAACGAGCAAACAACCCGTGACATTTTGTATTGAATTATCAACACCTTCGCCAGATGCTAATGTTTCAGTGTGGTCGTTATAACACGTTACGGTGTCAACAAAGTCATTATTAACCGTAAATTTTTTAGCGACATTGAGCGACACTACGTCCGCTTCTGAGGCAACAGGAAAGGGGTATTGGAAGGCGGACAGCTCAACGGTATCGGTGCCGGTATCATATTTGTAGTGTGCTTCTTGCAGTTGCCATTGCCAGCCGGAATCGAGATCCCACTGGGCATGAAGGGCTGCCGCCCAGCGATTATCATCTGTTTGCGAATTATACCGATACAAACGACCAAACTGCCCAGATGCCCCCAATTTCAGCTGACTGCCATTGAAATGCAGGGTGCGTTCTGCCCTAAGGTTTATTTGGCCGTTTTCATCGGCACGCTCGCCGTCAACCGCCGCGAGGTCAAAAGAATAACGGTCGTAGCGGTCACCACTTTGATATTCGGCATTCTTAAAATAGGCAGCGTGGAAGAGCCAGTCACCATCTTTTTGCTGATAAACAATACCGGTGTCGTAATCGTCTTCCATTCCCAAATAATAGGTACCGCCAAACCAAAAACTGTGTGATGACACTGGCAGCAGCCCAAAAGGTACTTTGGTCACCCCCACTTTTATATTGCGGTTAGCATCAAAGTGGTAACCCACGTAAGCATGGTGAACGGCCTCAAAACCTTGATACCAGCGGTATTGAGCAGAATAAAACCACTTGCCCTGGTCGCCATTGATATCCAGACGAAACAGCTCAATATCCCATTCGCCATTTTCATCTTTATTTTGCTGGTCGTAGTCCTTCCATGCGTAATTCAAGCGAAAAGCGCCACCAACTTTGATGTCAGCAAGAGCAGGCTGAATACCGATAAGAAGAAGTGAAGAAGCAAGAATTGCTGGTTTCATAATCAATCCATATCGCGGGTGGGCAAAAAAGTATGGTAATAACGAGCGATTGGATCAAATCAAAGACTTATCAAAGTAATCATTCGCGATCTAAAATACCCTTCTATTACCGATAAATTTAACCAACTCGCAGATGTGGGGCATATGCAACCAGTAGATGAAGTATTGATGGCATTAAGACGGATCATTCGCGCCATCGATTTGCATTCCCGGCAATTGACTAAAGCCACTTCGTTAACCGGTCCACAATTAATGCTGCTGCGCACCATTGATGAAAATCCAGGTGACACCACTCGCAGCATCGCCAAAATGGCAAATCTATCTCAGGCTACAGTAACCAGCATTATTGACCGCCTAGAAGCAAAGGAGCTGGTGTGTCGGCAACGTTCCTCGCTAGATAAACGGAAAGTTGAACTAACGTTAACAGAGCAAGGCAAACAAGCCGTCGCTAAAGCGCCGGCGTTATTACAAAACGCCTTTATTAAACAGTTCGATGAACTTGAACTTTGGGAGCAAACATTAATACTGAGTTCCTTACAAAGGGTCGCCAGTATGATGGATGCTGAAGGCATAGATGCATCCCCCATGTTAACCCTTGAGCAACACTTGGCTTCGACCAAAGGCGAATAGGCAATTTGGGGAACTTTTGTAATATTTCGTACATGAAGTTGGCAACGCAAAAAAAGATTGCCGAAATGCAGCTACCACTACAGGAAGAGAGAACATGAAAAAGAGCCTTATCGCCGGTGCTATCGGTGCAGTAATGGCACTACCCGGGCATGCAGTTGAACTGCTGAAAACCGACACCACCACCGTTAACTTTGGTGGTTTTATTAAAGCCTCTTATCTTTACAGCGACTTCAGTGACGGCGTGCCTTCCAGCAGCAGTACTGGTCGGGTTTATTACATTCCGTCAACGATTCCTGTTTCTACTACTGGTGATACCAGCAGCGATCCAGTAACCGATTTTACTGCGCGTGAAAGCCGCTTTAATTTCGGTACCGACACCAAGCTTGATGGCCACAACATCAAAACCTTTATTGAACTGGACTTCCTGTCTGGTTTTGTAGGTGATGAGCGTGTGTCTAACTCTACCGCGCCGCGTTTGCGTCAAGCGTACATGACCTACGACAACTGGTTGTTCGGTCAAACCTTCACCACTTTTGAAAACACCAAAGCGCTGCCTGAAACCGCTGACTTCTTGGCACCTTCTGACAGTACCGCTTGCTGCCGTCAACCGATGGTACGTTATACCTCTGGCAACTGGCAGTTCGCTCTGGAAAACCCAGAAACCACTTACTCGGCATATGACTCAAGCACCCGCGTCGATGAAGACAACAGCGTGCTGCCTGACTTCATCGCCCGTTACGGCCGTAATGGCGACTGGGGTAACTTCACCATCGCCGGTTTGGTTCGCCAACTTCGTATCGACAGCTCTGAAAATGCCGCTGGCGACACCTTAGGTAAGCAAACTGCCGTAGGTTACGGTGTGTCCTTCGCCGGTATGCTGAAAGTGGGCGACATGGATGACCTGAAATACAGCTTGGCTGTAGGCGACGGTATTGGCCGCTATGTGGCGCTGAACACCTTCAACGGTGCTAGCATCGATGCCAGCGGTGACTTGGATACTATCTCCACCGTAAGCGCCTTTATTGCTTACCGTCACTTCTGGAACCCGAAACTGCGTTCAACCTTTATGCTGTCTGGTTCCTCTGCTGACAACAACAGTGAAATGCCTGAAACCATGACCAAAAGCGTAGGTTCTGTTCACGCCAACATCGTGTATTCACCGGTCAAACCGCTGACTTTCTCTACCGAATACATCTATGGCCAGCGTAAACTGGAATCTGGCGACAAAGGTACTCTGAACCGCGTTGAGTTCTCTGCTAAATACGCGTTCTAAATCGCTGTTATGATTAAAAAGCGCCGCTTGCGGCGCTTTTTTGTTTTATTGTTTTCTCCGTTTTTCTTTCGTTCTAATCCCGCTTGTAGGTTCCAATGAATCGTTTCGAAGAGCGCCGTATTCTTATTACTGGCGGCACTAATGGTATGGGATTGGCGGCTGCCAAAATGTTGTTGGCCGAAGGGGCAAAGGTTGCCCTGACCGGCATTAATCCCAAGCGCTTGGCCGCGGTAGCGACAACCTTTAAAAAGCCGCATTTGGTTTTAGAAAATAACGCCGCTAAAGCTGATACCGGGCAACAACTCGCGGCGGCAGTTGCCAACTGGGGCACCTTAGACGGGCTTTGGTTGAATGCCGGTGTCGCCGTTTTAGATGACGTTGCCAAGGTGGATTGCCAAAGCTTTGATCGCATCATGCACACCAATGTGCGTGGCCCAATGCTGCAACTTAGCGCGCTGCTTCCTTATCTAAAAGACGGTGCATCGGTGGTGCTAACATCGTCTTCCTCTGCTTATGAAGGGGCGGCAGCAACAGCGCTTTATGGCGCAGCTAAGGCGGGAGTTATTGCCTTGGCTAAAAGCTGGGTATCCGCCTTGGCCCCCAAGCGTATTCGCGTCAACGTATTGGTACCTGGCCCCATTGCTACCGGCTTTCGCGACTTCTTGGACGATGACGTCAAGGCACAGTTTGAGGCGTCGGTGCTCAACGAGGTGCCGTTAGCGAGGGTAGGCCACGCCGAAGAAGCTGCGAGCGCCGCCTTGTTTCTACTTTCAGAGCAAGCGTCTTATATAACCGGTAGTCAGTTACCGGTCGACGGCGGTTTGCTTATGCGCTAACACAAAAAAGCCCGCCATAAAGGCGGGCTAATGGTTGGTAGGGTACTACTTGTTAAGACGGCTTTGGATAAGCACGTCAATAACACCGGGATCAGCCAGGGTAGTGGTATCACCCAGAGCCTCACATTCGTTAGCCGCGATTTTACGCAAAAAGCGACGCATGATTTTGCCGGAACGGGTTTTGGGCAGACTCGGTGCCCACTGAATGAGGTCGGGGCTGGCCAGTGCACCAATTTCCTTACGTACCCATTGGCGTAGTCCTTGGCGCAGCTCTTCTGTTGCCTCAACCCCGGCATTAAGGGTGACATAGGCATAAATGCCTTGGCCCTTGATGTCATGGGGGTAACCCACAACCGCCGCTTCTGCCACATCATGGTGGGCTACCAAGGCAGATTCCACCTCAGCGGTACCCATACGGTGGCCTGAGACGTTAATAACGTCATCAACCCGACCTGTTATCCAGAAATAACCATCTTCGTCCTGGCGGGCACCGTCACCGGTGAAATAATTACCCGGGAAGGTAGAAAAGTAGGTTTGAATAAAACGTTCGTGGTCGCCAAAAACGGTGCGCATTTGGCCAGGCCAGGAATCGGTAATAACCAGGCTACCTTCTCCTGCAACCGGTGCGCCGCTGGCATCCACCAGCTGTGGCTGAATACCGAAAAAGGGCAGGGTAGCTGAGCCCGGTTTGGCATCTACCGCACCAGGCAAGGGCGCGATCATGATGCCGCCGGTCTCGGTTTGCCACCAAGTATCAACAATAGGACAGCGGCTTTTACCTATGACCTCAAAATACCACCGCCAGGCTTCGGGGTTGATGGGCTCGCCCACGGTACCCAAGATACGCAGGCTGCTACCGTCCATGTTGGCAAAGTGTTCGTCGCCTTGTGCCATTAACGAACGAATAAGTGTCGGCGCAGTGTAAACAATGGAGACTTTGTGGCGGTCAACAATTTCACCTAAACGGCTTGGCCCTGGCCAGTTAGGTACACCTTCGTGCAGCAGGCAGGTGGCACCATTGGCGAGAGGGCCGTAAACCAAATAGGAGTGCCCGGTGATCCAACCAATGTCAGCGGTGCACCAGTAAACTTCGCCAGGCTTGTAATCAAACACCACTTCGTGTGTCAAAGAGGCGTAAACCATGTAGCCGCCGGTGGTATGTAATACCCCTTTGGGTTTACCGGTAGAGCCGGAGGTATAAAGAATAAAGAGCGGATCTTCTGCCGCCATTTCTTCAGGCTGGCAGTCTTTATCGGCTGCTACTTCCAAATCGTGCCACCACAGGTCACGGCCTTCGTGCCAGGCTATTTCGCCGCCGGTGCGCTTATAGACAATGACCTTATCAACGGAGGTAACATCACTGTGGGATAGCGCCTCATCAACGCTATTTTTCAAAGGAATGGCGCGGCCACCGCGTAAACCTTCATCGGCGGTTATCACCAGTTTTGATTTGCCGTCGATAATGCGCCCGGCAATAGAATCCGGTGAAAAGCCGGCAAACACTACCGAGTGAATGGCGCCGATGCGGGCACACGCCAGCATACTGACCACCGCTTCTACCACCATCGGCATGTAAATAGTGACCACATCGCCTTTTTGAATACCTTGGGCTTTTAATACATTGGCGAAGCGGCACACTTTGGCGTGTAGCTCGCTGTAGGTGACTTTGGTTACGGTGCTGCCATCGTCTGATTCCCAAATCAGGGCAACAGTATCGCCGTTTTTGGCAAGATGACGGTCCAGGCAGTTAGCACTGGCATTGAGGGTGCCGTCTTCATACCAACGGATATGTAAATTGTGCGGGTCAAAAGAGACGTTTTTGACTTTGCTGTAAGGGGTCATCCAATCGATGCGTTTTCCCTGCTCGGCCCAGAAAGCCTCTGGATCCTCCACCGACGCCTTGTACATGGCTTGATATTTAGCCTTGTCTACATGGGTGTTGTCGGCGATGTGCTGCATGACTGGGTAGCGATCATTCAACATAGCATTCCCTACCTTTTTATCGGATTGTTTATTCGAGTATGTATAGCAAGCCCGAATAGTGACCATTAGACCAAAGTAGGAAAAACCCGGAAGATCCCGGGTTTTTCCAATCAATTAGCGCAATGTTCAGTGCTCAACAGCCCCAGTTGCACCAACGCCGGTATGGCAGCGAACAAACTGAGGAACAAAGCGGGCACGTTCCTCAGACGCCGCTTCGGATTTGTCGGTAATGCTAAAGAACCAGGTTCCGACAAAGGCCACCACCACCGAGAACAGGGCAGGGTATTTGTACGGGAAGATAGGTTCAGCAAAGCCCAGCACTGCCACCCATACCGTCGGACCAATGATCACTAAGGTGACGGCGGTAATAAGGCCCAGCCAGCCACCGATTTTGGCGCCACGGGTGGTGAGTTTTGACCAGTACATGGACAAGAACAGCACAGGAAAGTTGGTTGAAGCGGCAATAGCGAAGGCAAGGCCAACCATGAAGGCAATGTTTTGCTTCTCAAAGGCGATGCCAAGCACGATAGCCACCACCCCTAAGGCAATGGTCGCCAGGCGCGACACTTTAAGCTCTTCACGTTCAGACGCTTCACCGTGGCGGAACACACTGGCATAAAGGTCATGGGACACCGCTGAGGCCCCAGCCAGGGTTAGGCCCGATACCACCGCCAAGATGGTGGCAAAGGCAACAGCCGAGATAAAGCCGTAGAACAGGTCGCCACCTACTGCTTTGGAAAGGTGCACTGCGGCCATGTTATTGCCACCGAGCAGCGCGCCAGCGGCGTCTTTAAATTCGGCATTGGTTGATACCAGCAAGATGGCACCAAAGCCGATAATGAAAGTAAGAATGTAGAAGTAACCGATAAAGCCGGTGGCAAAGAACACCGATTTACGCGCTTCTTTAGCGTCACTCACGGTGAAAAAGCGCATCAGAATATGAGGCAAACCGGCGGTACCAAACATCAGCGCGATACCTAAGGAAATCGCTGACACCGGGTCAGACACCAAGCCGCCAGGGGCCATAATGGCTTCGCCTTTCGGGTGTACTTTGACTGATTCTTCGAAAAGGTGCGATGGGTTAAAGCCAACGTAGTAGAGCACCATCAGCGCCATAAAGGTAGCGCCACAGAGCAGTAATACCGCTTTTATAACTTGTACCCAGGTTGTTGCCAGCATGCCGCCAAAGGATACATACAGCACCATGAGTACCCCAACCAATACCACGGCGTAGTGGTAGGGCAGGCCAAACAGCAGCTGGATGAGCTTACCGGCGCCAACCATCTGCGCAATCAAATAAAGCGCCACCACCGCCAGCGAACCGCAAGCGGCAAGGGTACGAATGGGCTTTTGCTTGAGCCGGTAAGAGGCGACGTCGGCAAAGGTATAGCGGCCTAGGTTTCGAAGCCTCTCGGCAATCAAAAACAAAATCAGTGGCCAGCCCACCAAGAAACCAATGGAATAGATAAGGCCGTCAAAGCCCGACAAATAAACGAGCCCAGAGATCCCGAGGAAAGAGGCGGCAGACATATAGTCACCGGCAATGGCTAGGCCATTTTGAAAGCCGGTAATGCCGCCCCCGGCAGCGTAGTAATCAGAGGTGCTTTTGGTGTTTTTAGCCGCCCAGTAGGTGATGCCCAAGGTCAGGGCAACGAACACCAGGAACATCACAATGGCTTCAACATTGAGCGGTTGTTTTTTTACTGCCCCTTCAATGGCGTCTGCCGCCAAGGCAAGCTGAGGTAGCATAAATAACGCGGCGGGTATCAGAAGTCGTATCTTCATTTTTTCGCCTCCTCGATAACAGACTCATTTTCTGCATCGAATTCGCGGTTAGAACGGCGCACGTATATCCCGGTTAACACAAAGGCGCTAATAATGACGCCCAGGCCAACGGGGATCCCCCAAGTAACAACGGAACCGGCAAAGATAGGTTTGGCAAAGGTTTGCGGGCTAAAGGCAATAATCAAGATGAAGGCGAAGTAGATCACCAGCATAATGGCTGATAAAACCCATGCGAAGCGCTCCCTACGCACCACCATGTCCTGAAATCGCTTGCTGCTGTGTATTTTTTCGTATAGCGGATGGTCCATGATGGAACTCCTTTTTAACTAGTTGTTCACAATCTAGTCACTTCACCTTAATTTCAGCCAGTCGACTTTAGTCGAACCCACACCAAACCTGGGCTGTGGTAAAAAGAACACGTATTTAAAGGAGGCCAATGAATGCCGTTTTGGTTGATGGGAACCTGTTCCGTAATTTATGTATTGCTGCTTTTTGGTATTGCCCATCTTGGCGACAAGGGACACAAGCCGTTTAGCGTTCCTACCCGTAAAGTGGTTTATGCATTGTCGTTAGCGGTGTATTGCTCTTCCTGGACCTTTTTAGGCACCGTTGGCCAGTCCTATCATTCCATCTGGTCTTTTCTGCCGGTGTATTTAGGGCCGGTGCTGCTGCTGGCGCTGGGTTACCCGATGCTTAAAAAGCTGGTGCGGGTCTGTCATTTACAGCGCATTACCTCGGTAGCCGATTTTTTGGCCGCCCGCTACGGCAAGTCGCAAACCCTGGCGGTAACCATCACCTTGTTGGCCATTTTTGCCAGCCTGCCGTATATCGCGCTGCAGCTAAAAGCCATGGTAATGGGCTTTGAAGTACTGGCCGATAGCCGTTTGCCGCGTCTGGCAATTGCCGGTGCGGTAGCACTGGCGCTGGTGCTTTTTGCCGCTTTGTTCGGCACCCGAAAACTCGACGCCACCGAACACCACCCAGGGCTGATGCTGGCCATGGCGTTTGAGTCGGTGGTTAAGCTTGGCGCCTTGTTGGTGGTGACCCTGGTGGTGGTTTACACCAGCTTTGATGGCTTTGGGGAACTCATCTCACAAGCGGTGATAAAAGACCGTATTTCCCAGGAAGCCACGTCATCTTTGGGGTCGGTGTTAGCGCAAAGCCTGGTTGGTGCCTGCGCCTTTGTTTGTCTGCCACGGCTCTTTCACGTGATGGTGGTGGAAAACCAAGAGCAGCGCGACCTTAAAACCGCCCGCTGGGTGTTCTGCGTCTATTTGGTATTGATGGCGCTGCCGGTGGTGCCGCTGGCCATGGCCGGTAGCCTGATCGCTCCGGTTGATTTCAGCCCCGATGGCTATGTGATCTCCATTCCCCTTTACCAAGGTCACCCCTGGGTAGCGGCATTGGCCTTACTGGGGGCGATATCCGCGTCAACCAGCATGGTAGTGATGGCTGCTGTCACCATTTCTATCATGGTGTCCAACGAATTAGTGCTGCCGCTAATGCTGAGAAGCGGCCAAATTGGCGGCCGTAACTTCAGCTATTTTTCCTCGTTGCTACTGCGTATTCGCCGCTTAATTATTCTGGTGCTAATGGCGCTGGCCTTTGGCGTGTATGTGCTGCTTGGCGAGCAGCAGCATTTAGCCAGCTTTGGCATCTTTGCCTTTGGGGTATTTGCGCAATTAGCCCCGGCGCTAATAGGCGGTTTGTACTGGAGCCAGGGGCATCGCAAAGGGGTAATGCTGGGTCTATTGGCCGGCTTTAGCACCTGGTGGCTGTTGTCGGAACTGATGCTGGCAAGCTATGCGATGCTGCTGAGTCTGGTGATCAATGCCATGGTTTATTTAATGGCGTCGATGGCGTTAAGGGCCGGCGTGCGTGACCGGCTGCAAGCCGCGGCGTTCATTGCCCATACCGCCAGCCGTAACCGGGGCCGGCATCAAGGCTATTTAAGCGTTAAAGACTTGCGGCTGTTGGTGTCACGTTTTGTGGGGCCTGAGCGCGCCGAGCGCATGCTTGAGCGCTATTTGCGCGATAGCAGCCTTAATCGCCATGCGCTGCCACGCTTGGCGCCGGAAGACTTGCTGGAAGAAGCCGAGCGCCTAATGGCGTCGGTGATTGGTGCCTCGAGTGCTGCCCTTGTTCTTCGTAGCGCCATGGAAGGGCGCGACATCGGTTTAGACGATGTTGTCACCCTGGTGGATGAAGCGACCGAACAGCTGCACTTTTCTCGCGACTTGCTGCAAGGGGCGATAGAACACGCGTCGGAAGGGATGTCGGTGGTCGACCGCGATCTCAACCTTGTGGCCTGGAACCGCCGCTATTTAGAATTGTTTGAGTATCCCCCTGGCTTTATTTATGCCGGCCGGCCGGTGGCCGACCTTATCCGCTTTAATGCCGAAAGGGGCTGGTGCGGTAAGGGCTCAGTGGAAGAACACGTCGCCAGACGGGTTAATTACATGAAAATGGGCAGCCCCCATAGCTCCGAGCGCCAGCGCCCTGACGGGCAAGTGATAAAACTGCAAGGCAACCCGATGCCCAATGGCGGTTTTGTGATGACCTTTTCCGACATTACCTCCTACCGCGCCGCCGAAAGGGTGTTAAAAGACGCCAATGAAGCCTTGGAAGCGCGGGTGGAAGAGCGCACCCGCGAACTGGTTGCCGCCAAGGCAGCGGCAGATAAAGCCAATCAGGGCAAAAGCCGTTTTTTAGCGGCCTGTGGCCACGATTTAATGCAGCCCCTTAACGCCGCAAGGCTGTTTGTTTCAGCGCTCTTACAGCGCACTGAAACCGGTACCGAGCAAGAACTGTTGCTGGAAAACACCACCATTTCCTTAAAAGCAGCGGGGGAGCTGTTAACCGATCTGTTGGATATTTCAAAGCTGGATGCGGGCACCATGAAGGTGCGGCGGGTGAGCTTTGCCTTAGAAGAGCTGCTTGGCAACTTGGCTTATGAATTTAAAGCCCTGGCAGAAGAGCAGCAGATTGAATTTCACTGGGTCAGCTCCGATGCCATTGTCGATTCTGACAAAATGCTGCTGCGCCGTATTGTCCAAAACTTCCTAACCAATGCCTTTCGTTATACCCGCGGCGGTAAGGTGCTGTTGGGTGTTCGCCGCCAGGGTAAGCAACTTTGCATTGAGGTCTGGGATACCGGCCCCGGCATTGCCAAAGAAAACCTCGATATTATTTTCGAAGAATTTAAGCGCTTTGATCAGGGTGAAAAAGGCTTGGGGCTGGGGCTGGCCATTGCTGACCGAATGAGCCGCATTCTCGGCCATACCCTGGCGGTGCGCTCCTGGGAAGGAAAAGGTTCGGTGTTTTCGGTGACAGTGCCACAAGGCAACAAGCCAAGCCTAGTGGCGCAGCCGATGGTAGTGCCCAATAGCCGCAGCTTAAGTGGCCGCCATGTGCTTTGTATTGATAACGAGCAAGCCATTTTGGATGCCATGCGTTCCTTGCTAACCGGTTGGAACATGAAAGTGTCAACCGCTCGCAGCCGCGAGCAAGCGCAAGCGGTGCTGGCCAGTGAGCCAATTGATATGGTGTTAGCCGACTACCACCTTGATAACGGCGATAATGGTTTGCAGGTCATGAAAATGCTCAGAGAGCAGAAGGGCGGCCTGCTGCCGGGTATTTTGATCACTGCCGATACCCGTCAGGAATTGGTCAGCGAAACCCAGCAAGCAGGCTTTGGCTTTATGGCGAAAATGGTTAAGCCTGCGGCGCTGCGTGCCATGATGGATCGTGCGCTGGGGCAAAGCTCTGCAATGCAATAACCGCTTGCGTGCGGTTGCGTACATCGAGCTTTCTGAATATGGCGGTGGCGTGGGCCTTAATAGTGGCTTCCGACACCCCCAATTCATAGGCAATTTGTTTATTCAACAGGCCGTCGGAAAACATCACCAGCACTTTGTATTGCTGCGGCGTTAACGACGCAAGGCCTTGGGCTAGCTGGTGTTCGTTGGCCGACTGCGGCTCTGGCGTAAAGTCAGGGGGAAACCAGGTATTACCGGCCAGCACATCGTCTATGGCCTGGGCAATCACTTGCGGGTCAGACGACTTTGGCACAAACCCCAGGGCGCCGTAATGGTAAGCACGGTTAACACTGCTGTTATCTTCATGGGCAGATACCACCACCACCGGCAAGGCAGGGTGGTGTTCTCGAAGCATGATAAGAGACGAAAACCCATTAGCGCCCGGCATGGTAAGGTCCAGTAGCACCAAATCAGGTTCTTGAGCGGTTAATGCTGCTTCCAATGCTTGCACGTCGCTCACTTCACTGATGTGTGCATCGGGAAGGGCCGTCGAAATGGTAAGCCGAATGGCGGCTCGAAAAAGCGGATGATCGTCTGCTATCAGAATATTGACCGAATTCATCTGAGGCCTTGTTTTTTATGGCTGCAGGTTGAGTGTATCTATTCTGGGCGGGTAAAAAAAGTTTTTGCGCCTTTGCATAGTGGTGTAAAGATGCGCCAGTCAATGGTTTGAAATATAAGGCTTTACACCTACTGGTGTAATAAAAGCATAGGAAGTGTAACGTGAGCAAAAGCCATTACAGTAGCATTGTCGTGCTAACCGGCGCCGGTATTAGTGCCGAATCGGGTATTAAAACCTTTCGTGACCAGGGTGGTCTTTGGGAATCTCACCGGTTGGAAGACGTGGCAACGCCAGAAGCCTTTCAGCGCGACAGTGCCTTAGTGCAGCGTTTTTATAATGAACGCCGTGCACAGCTTCCTCTTGTTGAGCCTAACGACGGTCACTTGGCGCTGGCCCGCCTGGAAAAAGCAGTACCAGGCACCTTGGTTATTACCCAAAATGTTGATGATCTTCATGAAAGGGCGGGCAGTCATCACCTTATCCATATGCATGGCGAGTTAAGCAAGGCCCGCTGCGTAAAGTCAGGGCAGCTTTTCCGGGTGAAAGAGCCCCTTAGCGAACACAGTCTTTGCACCTGCTGCGTACCCGCCAATTTACTCAGGCCGCACATTGTTTGGTTCGGTGAAATGCCATTGGGGCTAGACAGAATTTTCCACGCCTTGGCCCAGTGCGATTTGTTTATCGCCATCGGCACCTCCGGGCAGGTTTACCCCGCCGCCGGCTTTGTCGATGAAGCGGCCTCGCAAGGCGCCTATTGTATCGAAATTAATGCTGACAACTCCCACATCAGCGACCGTTTTGATGAACATCGCCGTGGGCCGGCGTCAATAGAAGTGCCTAAGTTGGTTAAGGAGCTTTGCGGCCATTAATGCCAACAATCTGCTGGCGTTATTTAGCGTGAGTCGGGAAGCACTGCTAACAAAAAGGCTCCCGAAGGAGCCTTTTTTAATGACCGGTTTTTAGCTTGGTCCAGTATTTTTCGTAAATACTGATGGCCGGGCCAACGTCGGTTTGGAACTGGCCCTTATCCACGGTTTCCTTATCGGGGAAAATTACCTTGGAATTTTTAAGGGCGTCGGGCAGTAACGCCTTGCCAGCCAGGTTCGGGGTGGCATAACCCACATATTCCACGCATTCCTTGGCCACTTCCGGGCGCATCATGTAGTTAATAAACTTCAGAGCGGCGGTGGTGTGCTCAGCGTGGGAAGGTATGGCAAAGGAATCCACCCAGAAAATGGCGCCTTCTTTCGGGTAGATATAGGCAAGGTGGCCACCTTCTTTATTGGCCATATACACTTCACCGTTCCAAATCATGCCGATATCGACATCACCCGACAAATACGGCAGGCGCGGCGCGTCGGAGTTAAATACCTGGGTATTTGCCACCAGCGGCTTTAGGGTTTCGTAGGCTTTTTCAATCTGCTTCGGATCGGTGCTATTGGCGGAATAACCGTTTAAGGTCAGGCCAATTTGAAACACTTCCCGTACATCGTCTGTCAGCAGCAGCCGGCCCTTGTATTTGGGGTCGAACAAGTCTTTCCAACTGTGAATGGTTTTCGGGTCAATATCATCGGCATTAACACCAATGGCGGTTGAACCCCAGAAATAGGGCACCGAGTACTGGTTACCCGGGTCGTATTCCTTGTTAAGGAGGTTTGGGTCAAGGTTTTTAAGGTTCGGCAGCTGGCTTTTATCGAGCTTTTTAAGCAAGCCGTCTTTGCTCATCATGCTGATATAGTAAGTGGATGGCACTACCACGTCGTAGCCAGCGCCTTTGGTGAGCTTCAACTTGGCGAACATTGCCTCGTTGGACTCATAGGTTGTCACATTAACTTCAATACCTGTTTCCTTGGTGAAGTTATCAATGACATCCTGGGGGATGTATTCAGACCACACATACAGGTTCAGTTGTTTATCGTCAGCTTTTGCGGCAAAAGCACTTAAGCCAAGCGCCATTGCAAACAGGGCGCGACCTAGCTGTTTCCTCATTTTTTCTCCCTCATAAGCCATTGCGACAGCAGTACCAAAACCAGTGAGATCCCTAGCAAGATTGCAGCTAAGGCGTTGACCTCGGGTTTCACACCCACTTTCACCATTGAAAATATTTTGACCGGCAACACATCAAAGCTGGGGCCAGTGACAAAGCTGGAAATGATGACGTCATCCAGCGACAGGGTAAAGCTTAGCAACCAGCCACCGGCAATAGCGGGCTTGGCCAGTGGCATCAGTATTTTACGAAATACCACAAATTCGCTGGCGCCCAAGTCGCGTGCCGCTTCCACCATCCGTACATCAAACCCCTTCAGGCGCGCATAAACGGTGACCACCACAAACGGCAGGCAAAAGGTGGTGTGGGCAAAAAGCAATGGCCAAAAGCCCTGGCCCAAACCCAGCAGCACAAACAGCGCCAGAAACGACACCGCCATCACGATGTCGGGTGACATCATCACCACAAACAGCAAGGTAGATAGCAGGGTTTTGCCTTTAAACTGGTAGCGAAATAATGCCACTGCTGCCAAGGTGCCAATTAAGGCGGCAAAAGTGGCCGCCAGTAGCGCAATCACCAACGAATGCCAGGCTGCTTCCATCAGGCCGTGGTTGTCCCAAAGCTCGCCAAACCATTTGAAGGTAAAGCCGTCCCAACGCAGGCCAAAGCGCGATTTATTAAAGGCATTAACCAGCAAAATACCAATAGGAACATAGAGGTATACCAGCACCAAGCCAATCACGAGGGCGCGAATCGATTTAGCCATCCAGCGCCTCCTGGCGGTTAATGCGCTTGGCCGCCTGCCAGTATAAGAACAACAACAAACCCATGAAGACGGTGATCACCACACTGGCGGCCGAGCCAAAGGGCCAGTCCTGTACCAGCAGTATTTGCCGCTTGATGATATTCCCCACCAGCATGTCTTTGCCGCCGCCAAGCATGTCAGATACATAAAACATGCCCATGGCCGGCAAAAACACCAGCAGGCCACCGGCCACCACACCCGGCATGGTTAATGGCAGCACCACATGGACAAAGGTGCGAATCTTACCGGCGCCTAAATCGGCTGCCGCTTCCAGGTAACGGCCATCGAGTTTTTCAATGGCACTGTAAAGGGGCAGTATCATAAAGGGCAGCAAAATGTAGACCAGGCCGAAGATCACGGCGAAGTTACTGTAAAGCCAGGTGATGTAATGGTCGGTAATACCCAACCCCATCAGCAGGTCATTTAATAGGCCTTTGCGGCCCAGCAAAATTTTAATGGCGTAGATGCGAATCAGGCTGTTGGTCCAGAACGGTACTATCACTAAAAACAGTAAAAATGGCCGCCAGCGGGCATGCAGTTTGGCTAGTGCATAGGCAAAGGGATAGCCAATGATTAGGCAAAAGAAGGTGGCAATGGCCGACAGTTTTATCGACAGCCATAACACTTCGGCGTACAGCGGGTTTAGCAACTGGTTGTAGCTTTTAAGCGTTAACGGCAGTTGCACCAAGCTGTTGGTGTCGCCTTTTGATAAAAAACTGGAGACTAAAATCATCAGGTTTGGCAGCAGCACAAACACCAGCAGCCAAACGCTGACAAGCCCTATAGCCCAGAATTTAAAGGATTTAAGTCTGCTCATCGGCCAGTACCACCTCCCATTGTGGTACCCAGCTCACCACCACCGACTCGTTGTGGCTGTGGTCAAAATCAGGGTCGTCCTCATCAAAAAACTCCGACACCTGAATACGGTTGCCATCACTGAGCTCAACCAAAGAATCAAGGGTGGCACCCTTATAGGTGCGCTCGATCACCCGGCCTTCAAGGCCAACATCGCTACTTACAGCATCAAGGCGCAAGTCTTCCGGGCGCAGCATCACCTTCACGCGTTGGCCTACTGCAAATTGTGCCTTCCCGTTCACCTCAAAGGGCTTACCTAAAATAGTGACGTTCAGCAGGCCATCTTTTTGGCCGGTGACGGTGCCATCAAAAATATTAATTTCACCAATAAAGCGGGCCACAAACAGGCTTTTAGGGGTCTCGTAAATCTCGCGTGGGGTGCCTAACTGCTCGGCCTTGCCGTTATTCATCACCAAAATACGGTCTGACATCGACAAGGCTTCTTCCTGGTCGTGGGTGACAAACACAAAGGTAATACCCAGGCGGCGTTGCAGCTGTTTTAGCTCCCACTGCATCGACTTTCGCAGTTTGTAATCAAGGGCAGAGAGCGACTCGTCCAGCAGCAATACCTTGGGCTTATTTACCACCGCCCGGGCAATGGCTACCCGCTGCTGTTGGCCGCCAGAGAGCTGGTGAGGTTTGCGGCCAGCAAAACTGTCCAGTTGCACCATGCGCAGCACTTCTTCCACCCGGCTGCGGGTTTCACTGGCCGGCACTTTTTGCATTTTCAGGCCAAAGGCAACGTTATCGAATACCGTCATGTGCGGAAACAGCGCATAACTTTGGAACACAGTGTTAACGTTGCGCTTTTCGGCAGGAATATGGGTATTGTCTTGGCCGGCAATAAAAACACTGCCTGCGTCTGCGTCTTCCAGGCCAGCAATAAGCCTAAGAGCGGTGGTTTTACCACAGCCAGAAGGGCCGAGAATGGTAAAAAATTCCCCGTCCTGAATGGTCAAATCCAGTCCGGCTAGCACGGCTTTGCCGTCAAAGCGTTTTTCAACACTTTTGAGCACCACCACGGGTGACGAGTTTGGCGATTGAGGCATGGTTAATTTTAAACGTTGGCCTATAAAAAGGGGCATTTTAAAGAAATGCACTGGCAGTGATAAGGGTAATAGCGGTAAAAAGCGCGCTTGCGTTTGATATCAAGAGTGTTTATGTCATTTGAACAGTTTCTGCTGCTGGCTTTTGCCCATCTTTTGGCCGTTATTAGCCCGGGGCCTGACTTTGCAGTGGTCAGCCGCCATGCCATTGCCTTTGGTCGAGGCACCGCGCGCGGGGTAGCACTGGGCGTCGGTTGCGGTATTTTGGTGCATATGACCTACACCTGGGCTGGGGTGGCACTGCTGCTAAAAACCCACCACAGTTTGGAAGTGGCGTTTTCAGTAATAGCCGCCGCCTACCTTCTTTACATGGCCTATGGCGCGCTGCGCGCTAACCACGGCTTACAGCTCGCCGCAGAAAATGGGGATGCTCCGGCTTGGGCTACAGCATTTCGCCGCGGCTTTTTAACCAACGCCCTAAACCCAAAGGCAACGCTGTTTTTCTTGGCGCTGTTTGGCTCGGTACTTAATGCTTCACCCAATGGCTGGCAGATGGTGGCGGTGTCTTGCTACCTGGCGGTGGCAACGGCGTTGTGGTTTGTGTTGCTAAGTTGGCTATTGACGGCGGGGCCACTTGGCCGCTTTTTAGCGGTAAAAGGCTACTGGATCGACCGCATTTTAGGTGTTTTCCTGGTGCTTTTGGCCGGGCGTCTCATTTACGGACTTTTCTGGTAAAATAACGCCAGTTTAAGAAAAGGGCGCCTCTGGGCGTCCTTAGTGTTGTATGCGCCGGCTTTACGGGCCGGTTAGCTGAAGAGGAAAAGATGATGTCCCACTTTGTGGTTGCTGCCCTTTACAAATTTACCCGTCTACCTGACTTCGAGGCTTTTCAACAACCGCTGCTAGATGTGATGGCAGAAAACGATGTCAAAGGCACCTTGCTGTTAGCGGCCGAAGGCATTAACGGCACCGTTTGTGGCCCCCGCCAAGGTATCGACAAACTCAAAACCTACCTCAATAGCCAGCCGCAGTTTGCTGGCATGAGCTACAAAGAATCCTTCAGTGACGAGCAGGCCTTTTATCGCACCAAGGTAAAGCTGAAAAAAGAAATCGTCACCATGGGCGTAGAGGGTATCGACCCGAACAAAGTGGTGGGCACCTATGTTAAGCCGGCTGACTGGAATGCACTGATAAGCGATCCAGAGGTGCTGCTGGTGGATACGCGCAACGACTACGAAGTGGCTGTCGGCACATTTAAAGGCGCCCTTGACCCAAACACCAAGGCGTTTCGCGATTTTCCGGCCTACGTGCAGGAGCACCTTGACCCATCCAAGCATAAAAAGGTGGCGATGTTCTGCACCGGCGGTATTCGCTGTGAAAAATCCACGGCCTATTTAAAAGAACAGGGCTTTGACGAGGTCTACCACCTGGAAGGTGGCATCCTTAAATACCTCGAAGAAGTGCCGGCCAAAGAAAGCCTTTGGGAAGGCGAATGTTTTGTGTTTGACCAACGAGTCACCGTAAAACACGGCCTGTTGCAAGGCAGTTTCGACCAATGTTTTGCTTGCCGCCGCCCCATTAGCGACGAAGACAAAGCATCCGATCAATATATTCAGGGTGTGGCCTGCCCACACTGCTATGACGAAATGTCAGAAGAACAAAAGGCCCGCTTTGCCGAACGGCAAAAGCAAATTGCCCTGGCCAAGCACCGTAACCAAACCCACATTGCTGCAGACGTAGCAAAGCTGAAGGCCGAGAAAGAGGCCCGCAAGCAGGCACTGGCTGAAAAACAACATGACTGAAAACGAACCCCAGACTGTTCACGTAGGCGGCTCAGTTGAGCAAGCCATGGCAAAACAAATCAAGCTCGACTTAGGTGCCATGCTCAAAGAGGCATGGCAGGGTGCTGCCCGGTTTGACCGGGGCCTTATTGCGCCCTTTTTGATGCTGGTTGGTATTACCATGATCCTGGGTGTTGTCATGGTGGAACTGATGGAACACCTGGGGTGGACCTTGCATGACTTACAGGGCCAAACCCTGTTACAGCTGATTTTAACGGTTATGCTGGCGCCGGCCTTAGTGGGCCTACAGCTGATAGCCTTACAACAAGTGGTGGGCCTGCGCCCGCCAATGCAGATGCTGTGGCACTGGTATCGGGTTGGTCCGGTGTTAAGCCTGACCGCACTGATGAGCTTGGCCATTGTCAATATCGGCATGATGCTGTTTATTGTGCCGGGGCTGTTTTTGCAAATTGCCCTGACACCGGTGTTGATGTTGGTGGCCGATAAAGGCATGTCTCCCTTTACCGCCATTAAAATCTCGGTATTGGTGTGCGTTCGGTACTTTGTTGGCTTTTTATTGTGTCAGCTATTATCGATTTTGGCGGTGTTGGTATCGGCAGTAACGCTGGGTATTGCCTCGTTGTGGCTGGTACCGTTGCTGATGCGCTTTCAGGCGATTTTATATCGCGAACTGTTTGGTGTGCGTTTGAAGCTGGCCACCGGTAATTCACAGGCAATGTTTAACGCATGATTTTGTCGATTTTAAGAGCACCGTTGTTGCTGTTGGTGGTGATGCTTGGGCTGTTGGCTTGGTTACGTCAGAGCGACTATGTGCCTGCCCGCGGCGCGGTTAACGCGGCATCTGCGATGCCTGACTTTGATCAATTTCAGGATGTAGTGGAAAAGAAAAAGGCCTTTTTTGCCTATCTGCGGCCGATGGTCGAGGCAGAAAATGCCCGGATCATGGCCAACCGCAAACGCTTGAAAAAGGTGCTGACGAAACAATACCTAAGCCCGGCAGAGCAAGAATGGCTGGATAACTTAGCTGACAGCTACGATGTACCGCTGCCATTGGATGACAAAGGCAAAGACACCTTGCTGCGCCGCGTTGATAAACTGCCGGTGGCGCTGGTGTTGGCCCAAGCCGCGAACGAGTCAGCCTGGGGCACCTCGCGTTTCGCGACCGACGGCAACAACTTCTTTGGCCAATGGTGTTATGTAGAAGGCTGCGGCCTGGTCCCACAGCAACGCATTGAAGGGGCCAGCCACGAAGTGGCGAAATTTAAATCGCCGCAGGCGTCGGTGCGCAGTTACATCCATAACATCAATACCAACGGCGCCTACTATGGGCTGCGAAAAATTCGTGAAAAGGCCCGTGATGCGGGCCGCGACCCAAGGGCAGAGAATCTGGTCAGGGGCTTGCTGCATTATTCGCAGCGTGGCGGCGCCTATGTGCGGGAGCTGGCCGACATGATTAGCCACAACCGCCGCTATATGACCGATTAAAAAAAGCGCCTTAAGGCGCTTTTTTTATAGGGTTTTAACCGCCAGGGTCAGTGCCGGGTCTGGCATGTTGTCATCGTCTTCGTCGAGCGCCGGCATCACAAAGCTTTCTTTATCAAAAGCAATATCACCTTCTAAGCCCTCGGCGTTATCACGGCTAAGCCCTTTAAAATCAAACAATGCGGTATCCGCCAAGTGCGAAGGCACCACGTTTTGCAGCGCCTTAAACATGGTTTCAATACGGCCTGGGTATTGGCGGTCCCAGGTTTGCAGCATTTCTTTTATCACCTGGCGCTGCAAGTTCGGCTGCGAGCCACAGAGATTACAGGGAATAATAGGGAATGCCTTGGCTTCGCTGTATTTAACGATGTCTTTTTCCCGGCAGTAGGCGAGGGGACGGATAACCATGTGTTTACCGTCATCCGACACCAACTTTGGCGGCATCGCTTTTAATTTGCCGCCGTAGAACATGTTCAGCAGTAGCGTTTCTAAGATGTCGTCGCGGTGGTGGCCAAGGGCAATTTTATTGCACTTAAGTTCGGTGGCGGTGCGATACAAAATGCCGCGCCGTAGCCGTGAACACAGCGAGCAAGTGGTTTTGCCCTCAGGCACCTTTTCTTTGACGATAGAGTAGGTGTCTTCATTAACAATTTGGTACTCAACCCCCAAGGTGTCTAAGTAGCCAGGCAAAATATGTTCGGGAAAGCCCGGCTGCTTTTGGTCGAGGTTTACCGCCACCAGTTCAAAGTTCACCGGTGCTGAGGCTTTGAGGTTCATCAAAATATCCAGCAGGGTGTAAGAGTCCTTACCACCTGACAAGCACACCATGATGCGGTCGCCATCTTCAATCATGTTGAAGTCGCTAATGGCCTGGCCGACATGGCGTCGCAAGCGCTTTTGCAGCTTGTTGAAATTGTACTGTTGTTTCTGGCTGGACATCTTGATTCTCGTACGGCATCGCTTGGGGCGCATATTATACGCAAAAGAAAACGCCGCGCTATGCGCGGCGTTTTTCATGCGGGCGCGATCAGGCTTTCACTTGTGGCTTAAGTGCCAAAAGGTCGCTGCCTAACCGGTCAATCACTTGCTCGGCGGTGTTACCAATGAGCGCCGCAGTTAAGCCTTTGCGGCCTACGGTGCCCATGATAACGAGCTCGGCATCAAGCTGCTCGGCAACGTGCGGAATAACATCTTCCGGCAGGCCCTCTTTTACGTGAATGTGGCTATCATCAATGCCAAAAGCGCTGGCATGTGCTTTGGCTTGTTTTTCATGATGTTCACGCATGGCCTGGGTATAAGACTCAGGGTCAAATTCCGGAATTTCAATCGCAATGTTGACCGGTGTGCCGGGGTAGGCTGTCACCAAGTGCAGCTCTGCACCCACCATTTTGGCCAGGGCCAAGCCCTCGCTGGTAATAGCGTCGTCTAACTGCTGATGAGCTTCGTCTTCAGAGCCGCAGTTTACCGCTGCCAATACCACACCACCTTGCGGCCATTCGTGGTCTTTAACCAACATTACCGGTACCGGTGATTTGCGTAGCAAATGCCAGTCGGTGGGGGTAAAGATCACGGCTTTGAGGGTGGAATGTTCGTGGGTGGATTTAAAGAGAACGTCGAAATTGCCCTCGGTAAGGGCTTTGAGAATGCTCTCATAGGGGCGGTTATGCCACGCTGTTTGCAGCTCAATGTTGACGCCGTCTTCAATAAAAGGTTTTGCCAGTTCGTTAAGCCATTCTTTACGCTGGCCAAGAATGCCATTACGCATGGCCTCACGCTCAGAAGAAGAGAGCATGGTGGTCATTTCGTAAGAGAAGTCGTAGATGGTCAGGAAAAGCGTAATTTTTGCGCCGGTTTTTTTGGCGAGAAAAGCGGCTCTTGAAAGGGCAGGTTGTTCGGTTTGATTGGGGTCGGCGACCACCAGTATTTTATTAAATTCTGCCATGGTATCACCTCTGCTGTTTTTGGGCCCCGGTTACAGGGCCCTTATTCGTTACTGCTTAAAAACGATAGCCAAAAGCGATGTACGCTACAACAGGGTCAATTTGCACATCCACTTTTTGCACGGTTTGTCCATTCACTTTGACACGGGCGTCGGTGTCGATATCAGCATACCATACCGCTGCACGTACAAAGGCTTTGTCGGTAATGCTCCAGTCCATACCCACTTCGCCAGCCAGGCCGAAGCTGTCAGACAGGGTAATGTCTTTGTCACCGGTCAGGCCCAATGAATCCAGAGTAGAGGACATTTGGCCTGATACATGAGAGTCAAAGAACTTGGTGTAGTTCACACCTACGCCAATGTAGGGGCGAATTTTTTCACCGTCTAAGAAACGGTACTGCAAGGTAACGGTTGGTGGCAACTGTTTGGTTTTACCCACATTTAAGCCATCAACGGCGGTACCCGGAGAACTCAAGGTTATCTCGTGAGAGAACGGAGTAGCTGCCAGCAGTTCAACAGACCAGTTCGGTGCAAAGTCGTAGTTCAGGGTCAGGCCCAGTTGGGTGTCGTCGTCGACTTTGACTTTGGTTGAGTTGCTTGGCAAGCCAGCAGCGGCTTCAACGTTGGTCAGGTGGCTGGAATCGTCGTTGGGGTTGACGTTGATAGCACCTGCGGTAACACGCCAGCCGGTATCGGCAACAGCAGAACCACAGAACAAAGCAGCAGCCGCAAGGGCAAGAACGGAATAGCGCATGGTAACTCCCTACCAATCTTTAGGGCTTATTAAACTGGCTGCAAGGTTAGGCGTGTGGGGCAGGGGGTAACTTGTTTTGGATCAAAAGAAAAAGGCCCCAATGGGGCCTTTAGTCTTTGAAATGATTTAGATCAAACCTCTAACGGGTCTGAAGCAACACTTCGCAAACCATCAAGGTCTGTAACATTAATAAACTTACCTGACACTTCGATGAAGCCAGATTTTTGAAAGCGGCCCAGTAAGCGGCTAATGGTTTCAACGGTCAGCCCAAGGTAATTGCCAATGTCGCCGCGGGTCATGGTCAGGCGGAACTCTTTCGGCGAAAAGCCGCGGGCCCCAAAACGGTTAGAGAGGTTCATTAAGAACGATGCCAGGCGCTGCTCTGCGGTTTTCTTTGATAGCAACAACAACATGTCTTGGTCGCCCTTAATTTCGGTCGACATTAAACGCATGATCTGTTGGCGAAGCCGCGGCATGGTGCCTGACAAACGGTCGAGGGTATCAAAAGGAATTTCACAGACCATGGCGGTTTCCAGCGCTTGGGCAAAAGAAACGTGGCTGTTGCGGCCTATGGCATCAAAACCAATGATGTCGCCGGGCAAGTGAAAACCGGTAATTTGTTCTTCGCCTTCCTGGGTCAGGGTGTAACTTTTGATAGTGCCAGAGCGAATGGCAAACAAGGAGTCGAGCCCTTGGCCTGCTTCAAACAATGTATCACCCTTATGAACGGGTTTCTTTCGCTCAATAATGCTATCTAGCTGATCCAGTTCGTTATTCGTAAGAGTAAAAGGGATACATAGCTCACTCATGGCACAGTCATGACAATGAATGGAGCAGGCAGATTGTCGAAGCATACAGTTATTCCTCTCAACTGACTTATCCAAAACGAACATGGCTGTTAGCCACTTTTTATGGACTATTCAATCCCCGAATAGTCGATATATGCCAATAGGATAACGGCACCGTACAGGAGAAAGCCAGAGTCTTTAATGTCTTTGTTCTACTAGGCGGCGATCTGCTGGCAAAACTAACCTGTATATATATTCAGTATTTAGGCCTATTCCGTTACACTAGGCCCCCTGTCATATGCTCTTGGCTCTTTCATGCAATTACCGCCCGTACTGCCGCTTTTTGACCGCCACAGCCTGGATGAGGGGAACGCTGTTGTAAATCAACACATTGCCAACCTGAGCCTGACTGCCATTGAAGACGCCGGGCTTATCTACCAGCTGGCTAGCCAATGGCTAAGCGACGTGGCCGGTAATGACAATAACTTTAAAACCTACCGCTCCGAGCTAACGCCGTTTTTACACTGGTGCTTCGATGTCGCCAAACAAAGCCCTTTGCAGCTTGACCGGCGCGGTTTTGCCAGGCACGTCGCTTATTGCCAATGCCCCCCGGCCCCTTTAATTGGCTTTCGCAATGTGGCGCAGTTTGTATACAACGCGCCTTGGCAGTGCCGAATACCCAACTCCCAGTGGTTGCCTTTTTTAGGGAAAAAACACCGCCCCTATCAGCTCAGCCCTCGAGCGCTTGCCACCAAGGTGGCGGTGTTGTCTTCCTTTTATGCCTTCCTTATTGATGAAGACGTAACAGAACGTAACCCTGCCAGCCAATGGCTGCGTTTTCAGCAGCGCCAAGGGGCGGTTGCAAACCTGAACTGGGACAGCGAGGAAGACTTAAAAGCCTTTAGCGAACTGCAGTGGTCTTACGTTATGGCAACCGCCAAGGCCTGGGCGGACCAGGCCCCGGAGCGCCATGAACGCACCTTATTTTTAGTCAGCCTGTTGTACAGCTGTTACTTGCGGATCTCCGAAGTAGCCGCAAGGCCTGGTTTTTCACCGGTGATGGGCCAATTTCGCCGTGACAGTAAAACCGGGGTTTGGAGCTTTCGGGTACCGGTAAGTAAAGGCGGCAAAAGCCGACGGGTGGCGCTATCAAAAGCACTGTTAACAGCCCTTGGTCGTTACCGGCAATTTTTAGGCCTGGCACCATTGCCTGCGCCGGGGGATAACACGCCACTTTTTGTGCGCCATAAAGCCGCGGGCCGCGGCCGCGAGCAAGGCCTTTTAAATGCCAACCTCGGCATTCGCCAGTTAAGAGATGACATCGACAAACTCATAACAGAAGCCAGTATCGCCGCCATGGCCGACGGCTTTGACCAAGACGCCCGAGAAATGCGCGAACTGAGCGCCCACAGTATTCGCCACACCGGTATTAGCCACGATATTAACCTCAACCAACGGCCACTTGCCCACGTGCAAGCCGACGCCGGCCACGACAGCATTCATACCACCAGCCTCTATTTGCATACCGCCATAGAAGAGCGCCACCAAAGCGCCGAAAATAAACCACTCAACCACCTGGAATAAGCCAAAGGGCAGGGCAGTGATTTATTGATCTGGATCAATACCTGTTACCCAAAGGCTATGCAAGGTGGTTAATAAATCGCCAGGAGGGCAGTTCGATGATGATAAGGCCACTGCAATACATCATTACGGTTGAACCCCAAACCGACGTTTTTCCCGAAGACTTAGAAGCCCTGCTAAATAGCTGGCATGCGCTACGCCTGAGCAAGCATTGCTGGTATCTCGATTCCGGCTTTCCCGACTTGGCCGAACCGCTCATTGATGAGCTGCGCAAATACCTAGGCGCCCAAGATCAGTTGTTTGTTATGGAATGCCAGGCCATTGCCAGTTGGAATGCCAATAAAGCGGTGCCAACGCTCACGCCAGCGGTGGTAGGGGTTTAAGTTCAAAGGCGTAAAAAAGGCCGGTAGCACCGGCCTTTTTTATCAGATAACTTGCGAGTCTACTGCGGTATGAGACACCGTGACTTTATCGCCTGGCTGCCAGCCGGTTTGGTTAAGCACCACCGCAGGAGTGTGCGTTGGCACCGTAAACACGTATTTATCAACCCGCTGGCCATCAGCGGCCGTTACCGGGTCTAGACTCACTTTTAATGCTTGCCACTGCTCAATGGTTATACCCAGCTCGTCGGCAATGGTCATGGCTTGCTGCGTGTCACCAAAGTAGTTACTCATAACGACTCCTTTTGCAAAAGAACTCAGCTACAGCCTACCGCAGCCAAAACCCGCAGAGCAGGGCAGCATAATGTTCGTTAAGACTCTTTTAATAACTACACAAAACCTAATGCCGATAACGCAATTTATCGGCATTAGGTTTTTTAGGTGCGTATTGGTTTCAAAGAGAGATAGGGTATTACACTTAATGGTTAATCACGTCAGGTGATTATTATTAAACAAAGTGATTTGTGAAATATGAAATAGTGTCAGTTTGCAAGAAAAGAAAAAACCTGAATGGAAATTCCTGAACTTAAAAACCAATTATTAATTCGAACCAGTTTTAGACAATAGATTGAGTACAGCTACGCCGATGATAATCAGTCACATTCCGAGGAAACCCCAATTGTCTATTTTCTGCCCATAAATGAGCCATGCCAAGAATGTAACGATGACAACCCCTAGACCGGCCCATATGGCATAAACGATACCAACTGGAATGCTTTTAAGAGCTAAGGACAAGAAATAAAACGAAATGCCATAGCCAATTAGGACTAGGATAGACTGCAGCGGCTTAGTAAACCCGTCCGTTGCTTTGAATGTGGTTGTAGCAACAACTTCACCTAATACCGCGACTATTATGAAGAGCCAATACTTCATTATGGTTATTCAAGAGGGCCATATTTATAAATGGCAGTCTTGCTATCAAGCCAACTTTGTGTGCAGTAGCTGTAAAAAAAGTGCTGATCCATTCGGAATCATTACCTTAAAAGTATTAAAGAATAAAAAACTAATCTATTTATTAGACTGAAAAAGTAAGTGGACACCATGTACATCAAAAATCTGGTCGAAACGGCCTTAAAAGCTGCTGGTTGCAGTAGTCAAAATGAATTAGCCAAAGATGTGCTTGGGATCTCCAGTGCGTTCCTTAGCGAACTCAAAACAGGCAAAGCCCCAGCGGCAGACCATCTGATCATCAAACTGGCTGAAATCGCAGGTGTGGAGCCGTCTCTAGCGGTGGTGAGCTACCACGAAGAACGGGCAAAAACAGACAAGGAGCGGTCAGTTTGGAGCACCTTGGTAAAGCGGATAAGCCACGGAGCAGCGGCTAGCGTGGCGGCCATGATGCTGACATTTTTGCCGCAGAAACCCGTCCAGGCTGATCCTATGCCGATTGCGCATAATGTATATTATGTTAAATTGCCTATTTTACCAGATAGGCATGCCACCGTCTCTATTCGTCATTGGGTATCCCACAACTTTAAGTTATAGCGAGCTTGGCCAAGCGTTATGATGGCTGCCCTTTTATCTCCTCACAGCATGCTTTAACGCATTGGCGCAGCCAACGATGTGCAGAATCGGCTTCCAGCCTTGGGTGCCACATTTGCGATACTGTGAATACCGGTGTTGCTACCGGAATGGCCAGCACGGTCAATAACGCCATCTGCGGATGATGCTCGGCAAACGATGCCGGTACCAATGCGACTAAGTCACTTGCTTGGGCTACGGCTAATGCTGCCGGGAAACTGGGCACCACTGCGGCAATATTTCGTTTAAGGCCAAGGTTTGCCAATGCGGTATCCACCGGGCCCTCGGGTTTACCATGACGAGATGCCACCACGTGGCCATATTGCACATAATCATGCGCCGTTATGCTGCGTTTCGCTGCCAGCGGATGGCCATGGCGAACCAGCGCCACAAAACGGTCGTCAAATAACCGCTGAATGCGAATTTCCGGGCCCATGGCCTTTAATACCCCAATCTCTAAATCGGCCTCGCCATCACGCAGCGGCCCGTCATGCTTCTGGGCTTTGGCGGTAAAATGCAGCCTTACCTTAGGCGCCTGCGCCGCAACAGCTTTAATGAGGTGGCCGCCCAGGGCTTCAACAAAACCTTCATTGCAACGAATAACAAAGGTTCGGGCCAACTTGGCAACATCGAAATGTGACGCTTTGGGGCTTAATACCGCCAGGCTTTCATCTGCAGCTACCATGGCGCGCTGTCGAAGGCCTTCGGCATGGGGCGTTAGTACCATCTTGCGCCCTGCCCTGACCAATAACGGGTCGCCCGTTGTGACGCGTAGCCGAGTCAGGGTGCGGCTCATGGCTGAAGTGCTTAGCCCTAGTTGGCGCGCCGCCGCAGTAATATTTTGCTCGCGCAGCAGCACATTTAGGGCAATAACAAGGTTGAGATCGGGGGTTTTCATGGCGCCATCCTACCGAAAACATCGCCATTGGGCACGGTTAGCTTTCGGTGGCGTAACCGAGTCCCCGGCGGTTTATTATCGGCAGTAGCCCACCTTTTTCCCGCACTTTTTTTCTGACACAGGAGAGATGCACTTGCAGGGCATTTTGGCTGATGCTGTGCCCTTGAGCAGTGAGGGTACTGATAATGGTGTCGGGGGCGACAGCCAACCCTTTGGCTTTAAAAATGATTTCTAACACCAAAAACTCGACCTGGGTGAGATACACGCTATGGCCTTCAAAGCGCAAGGATTGGCAGCTTAACGACAGTACATAATCACCGCTACTCAGCCCTTTATTGGCCCATAAGTGCCCGCAGCGCCTGACCAGTGCGTTAAATTGTGCCTGTGCTTCCTGGCCACAGGTGTCTTTATATAAGAAGAGATCGGCACCGTTATCCAAGGCGTTTACCGCCAGGTTGCTACCGGCTTTACTGGCAACAGCAACCAAGGCAGTAACCAACCGTGCTTGGCGAAATTGCTCAATAAACTCAAGGCCATGGTCTGCCTCGTTATCAAGATCAACCAGCACCAATTCAAAACTGCCTTGCCAGATGCGGTCAAGGGCGTGCTGAAAACTAACCGTTTCAGCGATAGACAGGCCGGCTTGTTGACACTTGCCTGTAAAGTCGAGGTCAGCGCACGCTTGTACAAGCAGAATATTCATTGGTCACTGCCATAACGTAACAAGGATGCGAGATATTGGATTGAAGTAGCGGCCTGGCCATCGAAGCTCATAGCAATTGCATTTGCATTGACGTTAATGAGCCAGTCTTAAGATTTTGTTAAATTGACGGGCGCCTTAACGCAGCTGGCTATCTTTACTACCACGGCGGTTATAAAGGCTGTTTTTTTGCGCGTCTTTGTCCATTTCTTGCTGACAATGCACGCAATATTGAACCCCTGGTAAGGCTTGTTGGCGTTTAATGGGAATGTCAGCGCCGCACTCCAAGCAGGTTTTACGGCTAGGACCTTTGCCCAGTTTGTTGCGCACATTGGCCACAGCATCTTCGATGGTGGAATCAATTTGTTTGGTTACGGCGTCATCGCCAGCCCAACCGACTGCCATTACGACCTCCTTATTAAGCGAGATTTTCCAGCCTAACACCACCGGCAACTGCTGGGCCAATACCTGGCCTGTTGCTGCTGCGAAGTGCGGCAGCATCCGATGCCGGTGGCAAGCCAAACAGACGCCTGTATTCGCGGCTAAACTGCGCCGGCGTGCCATAACCCACCCGATAGGCGGCGGCTGCGGCGTCTACGTTTTCAAAAACCATCATCCGCCGCGCTTCATGCAAACGAATATGGGTACGGTATTGCATTGGACTGAGTGCTGTTGCCTGTTTGAAACGTTCATGCAGCACTGAGCTACTTAGCCCAACTTGCTGAGCAAGGGTTTGAATGGAAAAGGCTTGCTGGTAGTTAGCTTTGATCCAGGTAACCGCCCTACTAATAGCACTGCCCTGCTCTTTTACAATGTGACTCAGTACCGGTGCCGCGCCATTTTTTACCAGTCTGTAAATAATTTCCTGTTCGATGAGTGGGGCTAAATAGGCAATGTCGTCGGGGTTATCCAGTAATGAAACCAGCCGAATGCAGGCATCAACTAGGGCTTGGTCGGTGGCATTGGTGGCAAGTAACGGCCCGTGGTCTGAAGACGATGCTGGCAGGGCTAAAAAACGCGCAACCATGCCCGGGTCAAAGCTCAGATGCAGGCTAAGAAAAGGCGCGTTTTCACTGGCGCTAATAATTTGGCTCATCACGGGCAGGTCGACCGACACAACCAGATAACGCTCGGCGTTATATATCCACTGTTGATTGCCAATAACACAGCCCTTTGCGCCTTGGCTTACCAAGCACAGTGATGGGCTGTAAGACCAGGGAATCGCTTCTGTTGGGCTGAAACTGCGCATCAGTTTTAAACGGCTGACCGCCGTTTGGGTAATACCTTCACCTTGGCAATGGCGGTCAATCAGCCGAGCCAGTTGTGCCGTGGTTGTCATTAGGGGCCCTTATTGATGCCACTGCTTAGGAGGATCGTATAAGAAAAACGGACTGATAGCCAATGAAGCGGGCTTTTGGGTTTGAAATAATGCAAGGGTCAACAGCAAAGGAGCAATGAACAATGTCTCATCCCGTCGCAATTGTAACCGGGGCCTCTAAGGGGATTGGTGCCGCTATTGCCGAACATTTGGCCAATGCCGGTTTTGCGGTAGCCGTGAATTACAGCTCTTCACCTGCAGCAGCACAAGACGTGGTGCAGCGTATTACCGCCTCCGGCGGTAAGGCGGTTGCCATTCAAGCCGATGTGGCTGACCATGGCGCTGTAACGCGCCTTTTTGACCAAGCAGAGCAAGCTCTGGGCAAAGTGACAGCGGTGGTCTGCAACGCCGGCATTATGACCCTGGCGCCGGTTGAAAAATACGCTCAGGACGCCTTTTCCACATTGATGGCCATCAACCTTAACGGTGTCTTTAACACCCTGCAACTGGCAGCTCAGCGCTTGGGAAAAGGCGGCCGCATAGTCACCCTTTCAACCAGTGTGGTTGGCACCAATTTCCCAGGTTATGGGCCTTACGCTGCCAGTAAAGCGGCAGTAGAAACCCTGTCGAAAGTACTGAGTAAAGAACTAGAACACTGCGAAATTTCAGTCAACGTGGTAGCGCCTGGCCCTACCGCCACTGAGCTATTTATGGAAGGTAAGTCAGACGAAGTGATTGCCAGAATTGCCGCTATGAACCCATATAAGCGCTTAGGCAAACCCCAGGATATAGCTGATGTTATTGGCTACCTGCTAAGTGAAGGAGCCGCCTGGGTGAATGGCCAGGTCATTCGCGTTAACGGCGGTATGGTGTAAAAAAAGCCCGGCAATTGCCGGGCTTAGTTTTTTATGCCGCGCAGATACCACCATTCAAAAAACCGTTTTGCCCAATGCAACAACCGCCAATTGGGTGAAACCCACTGGCGTTTTTCACTGCGATAGACCAGGGTAGCGCTATCGAGCATATCGATAATGCATAAAAGCTCCCACTTAAAGCCGCGCATGTGGGGCTTGGCATTGCCAGCCAGTTCCTGCAACAGGTTATGGCTGGCGGCGCTGGCCATTAAATCAGCCATATGGGCCTGTTTAGGCGCCCACTCTGGGCCCGGAAAACTGCCGCTGTCACCGACCACATAAGTGGCTGCAAAACCAGGTACACGGCAATTTTCGTCCGCCTTTATCAGCCCGCCTGGAGATTGTGGCAAATCGCTGTTAGCAAGCCAGCTCGGCCCTGTCATTCCGGGCATAAATAAAATGACATCGGCATGAAATTCGGTGGCTTCGGTTACCACCTTGGTGGCTTCTAACCGCAGCGGTTTGGCACCTAAGTAGGTTTTTATATTCCGGCTTTTCATCCTGGCAAGAAGGCGCTCTACCGCTTGCTCGCCCAAACGCCCGCCAGGCCTGGTAGCCGGGTTAAAAAACACTAAATCGATATCTTGGCGTTTGCCTTGCCTGCGCAGCAACGTATCAAGCCCGAACAGCAATTCGAACATCGGGCCACCGCGAACGGCGGCAGGTTCATTGGGATTACCGCCAAAACCAACCGCAATAGTGCCATGGGTAAGCTGGTTGATGCGGGCGGTAATGGATTCGGCCGCTGTGATACCGTCACAAAGGGTAAGCGCATGTTCAATACCGGGGAGCTTTTTAATAAAACGGCTACCGCTGGCAATCAGTAAGCCTTCGTTGTATACATCGCCACGGTCAGTGTGTACACAGCGCCCACCTTCGCTTAAACCTGTTACCCGAGCTTGCTGAAAATTGACCTTAAGCTTGGTAAGTAACGGCTGAATATTAAAGACAATATCGGAGCGTGAGCGCAGCCCTGCCGGGACCCAAATCAAACTGGGGTAATAATGAAACTCTGGGGCTGGCGCAATCAAGGTTATCTCTACATCGGCTGAGTGTTTGCGCAATGTTTTGATTGCAGTTAGCGCGGCAAAACCGGAGCCGATAACACAAATCCGTTTCATGATACCCCCACCCGTATAAAGTCTTATCTTACGTTAGAGCGGGATGGCCAGTTAGGCAAGACTTCGTTTCTGGCGCTGTTGCCAGGCAAGTGCCGTGATATCATAACGTAACGATCCTTTTTGCTAAGTCCTTGATGACGAAAAACCTGCTTTTGGAAGCGACGTCGCTTCAGCCTCATTTTAATCTTCACGCCTTGCCCTTTAGCGCAGACTACTTGCTTGGGCAGCAATCAGGTGAAGCAGAGCTTGCCCAGGCGACGGCGGACAGCAGTGCCCTTGGCCATATTTACCTTTGCGGTGCCTCCTATATTGATAGCCTGGCCATTTTTAAAGCGGCCATTGCCAAACAGCCCAAGGCCACTCGCAAAGACAAGGTTTGGGATTGGTGCTATGCCGAAAATATCCACGACTCCAGAAGGCCCTATTGCTTCCAGTTAAAAGCAGGCAGTGGTGACAGCTTTTGCCAGGCTGTTGGCGAATTGTTTGCGGTAAATGGTGCTGATTTAGAAAAGCGCTTAACTGCCCTTATTGCGGCGCAGCCGCAAGAGCCGCGATTAAAGGCGTATTTTGAAACCTTACTGGCAGCCAATGCCGCGCAGCAGGGTGCTAACCAGCCGTTGCTACTTAACCTGTTAGTCAGTCAAAACGCTGAGCAGGTACCCATCATCCACAACCGTGATTTGTCAGAGCTGGGCCTGTTTGGCGAAATCACCGTTGAAACCCAGCAAGGCACGGTGCTGGTAAACCAACATTTGCTGCGCCCTGGCGACTTACACCGTGCTAACGGCGGTTATTTGCTGATTTCGGCAGCCGAACTTGCCCAGCAACCACAAGTGTGGACGCGCTTAAAAGAGGCGCTTTTTGGCCAGCGTATTGACTGGACCCAATACCGAAGCCAACAGCCCGGTAGTCCCTTGTTTATGCCAGAAGCGATGCCGCTGGATGTAAAAGTGGTGCTGTTTGGTGACCGGGGTGACCATTTGGATTTACTGGACATCGACCGCGAGTTAGCGCAACTCTTCCCGTATTTTGTTGAATGGGTGCCCTTTGTTGCGGCAGAACACAGTAGCGAGCTTGCCGCCCATCTTGGCTTTGAAGCCGTTAAAAAAGGCTTTAAGTCCCCTACCCTTGACGCCTTGAAGGTACTACTTCGTTACGGTAGCCGCGTATTTGAAGACCAAAACCGTATTGCGTTAATCCACCATCGTTACAGCGAATTACTGAGCCGCGCTAACTTCATCGCCAATAGCCATGAAATTACCGAGGCTGATATTAAAAAGGCGATTAACGCCCGTGACGGAGCCCAAGGGCTTGCTAAAGCCATGAGCCGCGAAGCCATGGCCAAGGGCCATATTCTGATTGAAACCCAGGGCAAACGCACTGGCCAGGTTAATGGCCTAACGGTGCTGGACCTTGGCAATACCGAATTTGGAGAACCATCGCGAATAACGGCCACCGCCCATTATGGTGATGGCGATATTATTGATATTGAACGTAAAGCCGAGCTTGCCGGTAACATTCACGCCAAAGGCGTAATGATTTTAACCGCCTTTCTTGCCAGCCGCTTTGCCCAAGAAAATACTCTGCACTTGTCTGCATCCTTGGTATTTGAGCAGTCTTACCATGAGGTGGATGGCGATTCGGCTTCTGCCGGTGAACTTATCTGTTTGCTGTCGGCGTTGGCGATGCTTCCGGTGCGCCAAGACATTGCCATTACCGGCGCCATTGACCAATTCGGTAATGTACAAGCCATTGGCGGCGTGAACGCCAAGATAGAAGGTTTTTTTGAGGTCTGTAAAAGTCGCGGTTTGACAGGCTCGCAAGGGGTTATTTTGCCGCTGTCGAACCAATCGCAGCTGAATCTGTCGGACGATGTAATTGAAGCGGTAACACAAGGCTGTTTTCATCTATGGTGCGTTGAGCATGTGGATGATGCCATCGCACTAATGATGGAAACCGATGCCGGTGAGTTGGATGATAATGGGGATTACCCTAAAGCTTCAGTGTACGGTCGTATTCAAGCGCGCCAGTTTGCCTTGTTGGAGATGGAAGAGCCTGTAAGCTCCTTGGGACGCCGCATCATGCGCCGTTTGGGCTTGGGGAGAAGTTAAAAGGTTTTGCTGGTCTGCGTTGTTTGGCGTACAGTTGTACGCTAACCTTTCGCCGTTCGTGAAATGAAGGAATTGTTTGTGCTGACAGAAAAACACAGTTTCAGTCGTGAAGACCTCTTAGCCTGTTCGCGTGGCGAGCTTTTTGGCCCAGGTAACAGCCAGCTGCCTGCCCCTAACATGTTGATGATGGATAGAGTGGCGCACATTCATCTGGAAGGCGGTCAGTATGGTAAGGGTGAAATCATTGCCGAGCTGGATATCAACCCTGATCTGTGGTTCTTCCAGTGCCATTTCCCCGGCGACCCTGTTATGCCTGGCTGTCTTGGCCTGGATGCAATGTGGCAGCTAGTGGGCTTTTTCCTTGGCTGGCAAGGCGGCCCTGGTAAAGGCCGGGCTTTAGGTGTGGGTGAAGTGAAATTCACCGGTCAAATTCTGCCAACGGCCAAGAAAGTCACCTACCACATTCATATGAAGCGCCTCATTAACCGCACCTTGGTGATGGGTATTGCTGATGGTGAAGTCGCCGTTGATGGCCGCGTTATCTACACCGCCAAAGACTTAAAAGTGGGCCTGTTTAAAGACACGTCCAGCTTCTAAGCTTACATATTGAAAAAGCCCCGCTTTAGCGGGGCTTTTTCGTTACGGTTGCGTGATGATTATTTCATGGCGACGCCATTGATGACCCTATCTTCGACTGCAGAGCGCCAACCTGAGTGCCAATAACTGCGAGCATCTACGCTCTGGTAAGGACACGCTTCTCGTGGTTTACCACCAATCCCGGCTTGATAACCACGTGAGTGGGCTCGTTCTAGACGGTCACGTTTTTGTCTTCTCATCCTCTACATCCTCTTCCTGCTGAAGGCGAAGTTGGGAAACGCACAGCCCAACATGGGCCGTACCCTTAACCAATTAGAAAAGATGTGGAGTATGATCAAATGAGGATCTAAGAGTTTAGCACTTGACAGACGCCAAGCACTTGAGATCTTTTTGAATTTTCTTTTACAAAAAAAGCCGCTCATTGAGCGGCTTTTTTATCGTTATTAGCGTTTAAACTGACGTCGGCGCAGTAAACCAACCAGCCCTAAGCCGCCTAAGGCAAGGAAACCGAAGCTACCACCGCCCTTGCGGCTGTAGCTGGTGTCATCATCTTCGTCGTCTTCACAGGTGGTGGCAGTATCGTCCGACGGTGTCAGTAACACCGGGCGCAATACGTATTGCACATCACCGTCATCATCCAATACCTGATTGCCGTCACTGTCACGCAGCGTGGTCACTGCCGTAGCGGCAATTTGGCCGTCATCGTTGATACGACGCGCGTATTCGAGCACCCAGTCTTCACGAGCGGTACAGGTGTCACCACCATAAACGTCATCAAGGGTGGTGCTGTTAAATTGCAGCTTATCGTTCAGATCCTGGAAGTCGTCATTGTCGTAATCGTATACGAAGGCGTGCTGACGACGGGTGCTGGACGGCGGCAACTCTTCATAGTCGGCCACACCCACGACTAAGTCATCGTTGTTGATGTCGTAAGCAACGGCGTTAGCGCTGGAATAGAAAGTAGATGGATAAGTGATGTCCCCAGATGTTTTATCAAACACAAAGAAACGATACTTACTGTAGCTTGATGGATAAACCACTTCACCCACTACAATGTTGTTGTCGTTAATACCGTAGGCAACGGAGCTGGAAATACCGCTACCGGTTTTACCAATGGCTTCGATAGGTTCACCGGTGCTGGCGTCAAAAATGGTTGCAACGTTACGCCAGGTACCGTCGTTGTTATGCATGGACTGGCCAGCAACAATACCGCTGCTGTTTATCGCATAACCGTAAGAGTTATAGCTTGCCGGGTTATAGTCATCGCCAGTTTTTTCGTTCAGAACGCCTAAAGTGACTGGATCGCCAGGCACACCGTTGGTCAGCGGCCAAACGGTAGCGCGGTACTGATAAGTCACGTTACGCAAACAGGCCAACATTGGCTGTTTCACGTCCGAATCTTCACAGTTCGACAAGGTGGTCTCGGACCCAGAAGACAACTCTGAGGAGCTGTAACCGACGATATAAGAGCTATTACCGCCCATGGCGATGGAATAACCGCCCAACTTGTCATCGGCGCTAATAAGCTGGGTATCGTTACGGGTGGCATCTGGATAGGTATAAGCCGGATACAACGGATAGGTGGTGCCGTTGTTATCGGTCATAAAACCGCGGTGACTGTAATCACGCACGTAGTCGGTGACTTCGTCACCGTCACCATTGGTGAAGGTGTCTGCGGTAAACGGCCCCGAGTTATAACCAAAGTAATAACCGTCAACGCCACCATAGACATAGCTGGTAACGGTGAGCAGGTCATCATCACTGGCAAGGCCCGGAACCAAGGTCATCGAGGTACTGGAGTTGCCCATAAAGCCGTTAGCTGTAGACAAGCTGCGGTAATACCCAGAGGTGTCGTTATAGACGTCGTCGACGAGGTCGGTAACGGTATCGTCGTCAAACACGCCCAGCAAATCCGAATAGATATCGTTGGTGGTATCTGACTCGGTGATACGCGCCGTTTCAACAGTATTGTCGTGGATCTCATCACCAGAGACGATACCGGTAAGGGTGCCGTCTGATGTTAAACCCAACGCAGTCAAGTGGTACGGTGCTACCGGTGATGACTCAATGGTTGAGAGCGTATAGCTATTAGGGATGGTGGCGTAAGCCTGAGTTGTGGCTAACGCTACCAAAGAAAGGGTTAAAGCTCTTTTTTTCATGAATTCGGTATTCCTGCACACAGCTTATTGTTGGGCGTCCAATGCTTCCCACCGGGCAAAGGCCTCTTCCAGAGCCTTCTCCAGTTCGGCCAGCTTATCCAGAATGGGCTGGGTTTCGCCGACGGGGCGTGTAAAAAAGTCCGCCTGGTTAATCTGATTCTGCACTTCGACCACCTGAGTCTCGAGTTGTTCAATCAGACTGGGCAGAGTTTCTAATTCTCGCTTGTCTTTGTATGACATTTTGCCATTTTTACGTGGCTTTTCGTGGTCTTTTTTAGGTTTTTCTTCAGCCTTGATCGCTTTTGTCTCATTTTTACTATTTTGTGCCCGCGCTCTTGCCACCGCGGCATCGGTATAACCGCCGGCGTGCACTTCCAGATCGCCATTACCGGCGAACCACAACACACTGGTCACGCTTTGGTCGATAAAGGCCCGGTCATGGCTTACCAGTAACAAGGTACCTTGATAATCAGCCAACATTTCCTCGAGCAATTCGAGGGTTTCAATATCCAGATCGTTGGTGGGTTCGTCAAGGATCAACAGGTTAGAGGGGCGAGCAAACAGTTTTGCCAGCAGCAGCCGGTTTTTTTCACCGCCTGACAGCGCTTTAACCGGTACCCGGGCTCTGGCTGGGGTGAACAAAAAGTCCTGTAAATATCCCAATACATGGCGGCTTTTGCTGCCCAGCGCCACTTCCTGTTTACCCTCAGCTACCTGCTCAGCCGCCGAAAGCTCAGGGTCCAGCACCGCGCGGTGCTGGTCAAAATAGGCAACTTCCAAATTGGTGCCCTGACGCACCTTGCCGCTATCGGGCGGCAATTGCCCCAATAGCAGCTTGATAAGGGTAGTTTTACCGCAACCGTTAGGGCCAACCAGTGCCAAGCGGTCACCACGTTGCACCACCAAATCCAGGTGATTAACAATGGCTTTGCCCTGGTAGCTGTAGCTCATGTCTTCAACATCAAACACCAGCTTACCGGAGCGATCGGCTTCTTCTACCTGGCCCCGCACTTTACCAATGACATTGCGGCGCTCGGCATGGGTTTCGCGTAACGATTTTAGTGCCCTCACCCGCCCTTCGTTACGGGTGCGCCGCGCCTTAATGCCCTGGCGGATCCAGGTTTCTTCCTGCGCCAACTTTTTATCAAACAGCGCATTTTGCTCGGCTTCAACGCGTAAATCCTCGGCTTTGGCATCCAAATAGGCGTCATAGCCGACTTCATAGCGGGTTAACTGGCCGCGGTCTAAATCAAGAATGCCGGTTGCCACCTGGCGAATAAATTGCCGGTCGTGGCTAATAAACAAAATGGCGCCACTGTAGGATTTACAAAACTGCTCAAGCCACTGAATAGAATCGATGTCCAGGTGGTTTGTCGGTTCGTCCAACAGCAGCACTTTCGGGTCGCCAGCCAGTGCTTGGGCTAAGGCCACCCGCCGCAGCCAGCCACCGGATAGCGCATTGAGCCTTTCTTCACCGCTAAGGCCGGTCAATTGTAGCGCGCGCTGAATTTGGGTTTCTAATTGCCAACCGTCGCAGGCATCAAGCTGGCTTTGCAGCGATGCCAGTTTGTTAAGGCTCTTTTCGTCGCTGTGCTCCGCCAAGGATGCAGAAAGCTGATGGTAAGCCAGCACCAGTTCACCCACTTCGGCCAAGCCTTGTGCCACAAAGGCGTAACTGGTCATGTCTTCACGGGGCGGCGGATCTTGTGACAATCGCGCCACACCACCATCGTGATGGAACTGTAAGGTGCCATCATCCAGGGTCATGTCCCCGGAAATGATTTTCATCAAGGTCGATTTACCGGTGCCGTTGCGGCCAACAAGGCAAAGGCGCTCGCCTTCTTGCAGGCTAAAACCGGTGTTATCCAGCAGCGGAGCATCGGAAAATGACAAAAATGCATTACTGAGCGTAAGAACAGCGGCCATAGGAAAAAGTCAGTCTCTATTCGTGTTAAAGGGCAGCCAGGCTGCCCTTATTTATTGGCTACAAAGAGTGTCAGTCTCTGGGGGCAAATACCAGCTTAAAACACACATGAATGTGGGGATTGCGCTTGAAATCTTCCGGTAAGGTGGCGCGGCTCACGTCTTCAATTTGAAAGCCCATTTCCTCAACCGCAGCGTTGTCTAACTTAAAGTGACGCTTGTTGTTAGAGAAAATCACCACCGCCCCCGGGCTTAACACGTAACTTACCGCATCCAGCAGCTCAACATGGTCGCGCTGTACATCAAAGCTGGCTTCCATACGTTTGGAGTTGGAAAAGGTCGGTGGGTCTAAAAACACCAGGTCGAACTTTTCCTGGCTACGGTTAAGCCAGTCCAGCACATTCGCTTGCGCCAACTGATGCTCGCGCCCTTTAAAGCCGTTACCGCGCAGGTTCTCCGCTGCCCAATCGAGGTAGGTGCGCGACATGTCCACCGAAGTGGTGGTGAGGGCACCGCCTTTGGCGGCATGCAAGGTTGCGGTGCCGGTGTAGCAAAAGAGGTTTAAAAAGCGCTTGCCTTTGGCTTGTTCACCCACCCATTTGCGGGTTAGGCGGTGATCTAAAAACAGGCCTGAATCCAAGTAGTCAAAAAGGTTAACCCGGCAGCGCACGCCGTATTCTTCTACCCACATGTATTTATGGCGGCTCTCGAGCTTTTCATACTGGTTGCTGCCACTTTGCCGGGCACGGGTTTTAACGGCGATATTATCGGCTTTAACACCGGTTACAGCGACGGTGGCCACAATCAAATCTTGCAGGCGCCGGGCCGCCTTTTCGGGCTCAATGGTTTTCGGCGGGGCGTATTCTTGAATGACAATGCAATCACCATAGCGGTCAACGGCAGCGTTGTATTCCGGCAGGTCGGCATCATAAAGCCGGTAAGCTTCAATGCCTTCGCGCTTGGCCCATTTTTCCAGTGCCTTGATATTCTTTTTAAGGCGGTTGGCATAGGCTTCAACCGGGCCACTAAGGGCCGACTGCACCACTTCAGCGGGCGCCTCGCGAGGAGCCTCACCTTGACGCTCGTCAAGCTCGTAACTGGCTAATACTGCTTCAAGGGCGCCGTTGTTAAGTTGCCACTGGTTGGACTTTAACAGCTTTAATTGGCGCAAACTTTCTGGACTGCCAGTGTAAACCCCAAGCCGCCACCCCATAAATTGGCGGGCTTTAACGCCAAGTTCTCTGTAAAGGTACAGTACCTCTGCCATGTCACCTAAGCGTTCACCATAGGGCGGGTTACAAAGAATAAGGCCGCGTTCACCGGGCTTTTCGCCCAAGTTTTTAAGTGGCTGAGTTTCAAAGGTAAGCGCGCGCCCTACCCCGGCGGCTTTGGCGTTATTACGGGCCTTTTCAATCACCCGCTTGTCACTATCAAAACCAAAGAAATGGCTTTCGATTGGCACCGCAGCATCAATGGCGGCGGTAAGTTCCTGGGCCCAGATACTGCTGTCATGGTGGCTCCAGTTTTCAAAGGCAAAACTGCGTTTAAGGCCAGGGGCACGTTTACCACGAATAAGGGCCGCTTCAATCACGAGGGTGCCAGAGCCACACATGGGGTCAACCAAGTAATCAAGGCCGTTATCCTTGTGCCAGCCAAGTTTATATAAAATGGCCGCCGCCAAAGACTCTTTCAGTGGCGCAGCGCCAGCTTGGGTGCGATAACCGCGCTGGTGCAGTGGCTTACCCACCAAGTCGAGGTAAATAGCCAAGCCCCTTTTACCCAAGTGCGCATGAACACGAATATCGGCTTCTTTAACGTCGACTTCCGGGCGCTGGCCCCGCTCTTCACGAAAAACATCAACAATGGCGTCTTTGATTTTCATGGCGCCAAACTGGGTGTGGCGTATCTCGCGACTGGCACCGGTAAAATCTACCGCAAAACGTTTATTTACCGAGAAATGTGACGGCCACAATACCTGTGAGGCCAAGGCATAAATGTCATCTGCTGTTTCGGCAGGCCCCTCAATCAATGGCCATAATACCCGGCTTGCTAAACGCGACCACAAGCAAATGCGATAGGCGTTTTCTAAGGTGGCATCGGCTTTAACGCCGCCATGGCCGGGTTTGGCTGGAATATCCAGCAACGCCAGTTCATCCACCAATAAAGCTTCCATGGCGGGTGCACAGGTAATAAAAAGTTGCGACATGAGAGGGTCCTGACCAAATTGGTCCGCGATTATAGCGCTTTGGCGGGGGCAAGCTCAAAGCGCGGCCTTCGATAAATACAAAAAAAGCCGCCAGAGTGGCGGCTTTTAGCTAACCCGTTTTAATGGGTCTGACAGGCGTTGCCACTTTGACGGCCACAAGCGATTGTTCATCACCTTAACCACCTGAAAATTATCAAGGGTTTGGCTATCTGATAGCCCAAGAGGCCCGTCTAGCAACATACATAATGTTGCGTTTGAATCGTAGCTCTCAACGGCTAAGCACTGACCACGGCCAAAGGCGGTTTGCAGCGATACCAACGCTGGCCCTTGCGCGGTGGCCACCGGCTGCGGGTTCTCGGCAAAAAACCAGCTTTTTGGCATCGACGGCTTGGCAAAACGGCGAATGGCGCAGGCGTTTAGTGCTACCTGTACCCGCTGCGGGTCCGACAAATTGTCGTAAGGCGCTAAGGCGTCAATGACCGTTTCATAATATTGGGCGTCATCAACGTCAAAGCCACCACCCAGGCGGGCATCAGGAATAAGCCACTTGGAGCCATATGGCGTCATGAACAGCAGCCCACCCAACTCGATGGCGAGCTGATTTTGCTGTTGGTCAAATTGCCAGACCCAATTGTGGGCCGGTTCCAGAATCATGCGATATCTCCCTGATGCAAGTATCAAAAATTATACAGCATGATCCTGAAATTTAAAGGTTTTTTCCAAGATGTTCAGGATCGTTCAGCGATCATTTGATCGCGTCAACGATCGCCTTAACTAGCGCGGGCCCTTGGTAAATAAAACCGGTATAGATCTGTAAAAGATCGGCCCCTGCATTGACTTTTTCCTGAGCAGATTGCGCAGAATCTATACCGCCAACACCAATAATGGGCAACTCGCCAGCCAGCATATCCTTGAGTTTGGTTACGGTTTGGGTACTGAGCACTTTAACCGGTTGCCCAGACAAACCGCCGGCTTCATTGCCATGCTCAAGGTGCTCTACCCCGGTGCGAGCCAAGGTGGTGTTAGTGGCAATAACCCCGTCCATATGATGGCGACGCAGGCAATCTGCCACCGACTGCAACTCATCGTCATTCATGTCAGGGGCAATTTTCACCACCACCGGCACATAGCGGCCGTGTTGGTCGGCCAGCTGCTGCTGGCGGGCCTTAACCGCAGACAACAGTTCGTCAAAGGCTTCGCCGTATTGCATGCTACGAAGCCCGGGAGTGTTTGGCGAAGAGATATTGACCGTCACATAAGAGGCATGGGGGTAAACCTTATCAAGGCAGATAAGGTAATCCTCGGTGCCCTTCTCCACCGGCGTATCTTTGTTTTTGCCGATGTTGATGCCAAGAATGCCGTTGTAGTTCGAGGCCTTAACATTGTTGACCAGGTTATCAACCCCAAGGTTATTAAACCCCATGCGGTTGATAATGGCGTTGGCCTCAGGCAAGCGGAACAAACGCGGCTTGGGGTTGCCCGGCTGCGGCCTTGGCGTAACGGTGCCAACTTCCACAAAGCCAAAGCCCATGGCAGCAAAGGCATCAATACAGGCGCCATTTTTATCTAACCCGGCGGCAAGACCAACTGGGTTTTTAAAAGTTAGCCCCATCAATTCGACCGGTTTGTCAGCCACAGATTGTGAAATTAAGCCTCTTAATGGGCTTTTTCCCAACCAGGACAGATTATTGATAGTTAAGTCGTGAACCCGCTCTGGATCCATGCGAAACAACAACGGCTTAAGCAAGGAATACATGTCACCTCCCAAAAAAAACCTCGGCACAAGGCCGAGGTTTCGCATTATACCCACAAACTCAGGCGTTAGTGGGTTGTTGGCAGTGATGAATCAAAATGCCCAGCTCGCGCAGCGCCACTGAGTATTTAGCAAACTCATTGGTTTGGCTGGTTCTGAACTCAGACAACATTTGGTTCCAGCGCTGCAATATCGCTTCGTGGCTTTCAATCCAGCTATCAACATCAGCGCCTTTATCACCGCTTTGCAACACCGCTGCGGTTAGTTGCCGTTGATGCCAATCAAGCTCTTCACGATAGGAAGCGCGAGCCAGTGCCTGCCAATGGTTATTAACCGGTTGGCCAATGATTTGTTCCAAGAACCAATGCAAGCCCAGTTCGGCGCCCAGCTTAAAGTAGCTGGCGGCCACCAAAATTTCCGGTTGCTGGTGTTGTTGCGCCACTTCGGCAATATCCATAACGCAGAACAGGCTAGAGAGCTGTTCAATTTCATACGCCAACGATTTAGGCACCCCGGCTTCGACTAAACGCTCGGCTTCGGCGCGAATACCATCGGCTTCCTCTGGCACCATAAAGTCCAGCAACTGGCCTTTCACCTGCTCTACAGCGCCCTTGTAGAAGGCGACGCCTTCTTCGATGCTCATCGCTTTATTGCGATGGCGCAGGAACCAGCGGGTTGCCCGGCGCACAGTGCGGCGCAGTTCAAACAGCAGCTCTGACTGCACGTCGGTGGTGACCTGGTTATCTAGGCTGGTCACTTGGTCCCACAGTCGGCGCAAGTCAAAAATGGCTGCTGCCATAGCGTAGCTATGGGCGATATCCACCACTGTGCCGCCGGTTTCGTCCATCATTCGATGCACAAAGTTAAGGCCCATATCGTTGGTGATACGGTTGGCCAGTTGGGTGGCAATAATTTCGCCTTTTAGCGGGTGGTTCGCCATGGCGCCGCTAAATTTGTCTTGCAATACCTGTGGGAAGTTCGCCTTGAGCAGCAGCGAGTGGTAAGCATCTTCAGTGATTTCGGGTACGTTAAATTGCTCTTTAAGTACCATTTTGCCGTAAGCGAGCAGTACTGACAGTTCTGGGCGAGTTAAGCCTTTGCCTTGCGCTGCCCGCTCGGTGAGCTCGTCTTCACTGGGTAAAAACTCGAGTGCTCGGTCTAACTTACCGGCTTTTTCCAGTTCCTGAATAAAGCGGCTTTGCTCTTTAAGGGCACCGCCACCACGAAGTTCAGTAATGGAAATAGAGTGGGTTTGCTCGTAGCAGTCTTCCAAAACGATGCGCGCGACTTCGTCGGTCATTTCGTAAAGCAGCTTGTCCCGCTGTTTGCGGGTCATATCGCCATCGTGCACCAAGGTGTTAAGCAAGATTTTGATATTGACTTCGTTATCGGAGCAATCCACGCCGCCAACGTTATCCACAAAATCGGTATTGATACGGCCACCTTTCAGGGCATATTCAATACGGCCACGCTGGGTTAGGCCCAGGTTACCGCCCTCGCCTACCACTTTGGCACGCAGCTCATTACCGCTAATGCGCAAGGCATCGTTGGCACGGTCGCCCACTTCGGCATGGCTTTCAAGGCTGGCTTTAACATAGGTGCCGATGCCGCCGTTCCACAGCAGATCCACATCCATCTGCAAAATAGCTTTCATCAGCTCGTTTGGCGTCATGCTGGCTTTTTTGGTGTCCAGCATCCGTTTCATTTGTGTGCTGAGCTTAATGGCTTTTTGGCTACGGCTGAAAATACCGCCACCTTCGGAGATAAGCGACTTGTCGTAGTCTTCCCAGGTGCTGGTGGGCAAATCAAACAGTCGCTGGCGCTCAGCAAAGCTTTTTTCGGTATCCGGCTCCGGATCGATGAAGATGTGCATATGGTTAAAGGCAGCCAGCAAACGGGTGTGCTTGGAAAGCAGCATACCGTTACCGAACACATCCCCCGCCATGTCGCCAATACCTACGGCGGTAAAGTCGGTGGTTTGGCAATCAATCGCCATTTCCCGGAAGTGGCGTTTCACCGACTCCCAAGCGCCCCGGGCGGTAATGCCCATTTTCTTGTGGTCATAACCCACAGAGCCACCTGACGCGAAGGCATCGCCCAGCCAGTGGCCATATTCTTCGGCAATGCCGTTGGCAATATCCGAGAAAGTGGCGGTCCCCTTGTCGGCAGCAACCACTAAGTAAGGGTCGTCTTCGTCGTGACGTACCACATCAACCGGCGGTATGACTTCACCGCCTTTGATGTTATCGGTGATATCCAGCAGCGCGCGAATAAAGGTGCGGTAGCAGGCCTTGCCTTCGGCTAAGAAGGCGTCACGGCCACCACTGGTTGGCAGCTTTTTACAGACAAAGCCGCCCTTGGCGCCTACCGGTACAATCACGGTATTTTTAACCTGCTGGGCTTTTACCAGACCCAGCACTTCAGTGCGGAAATCTTCACGGCGGTCAGACCAACGCAGGCCGCCACGGGCAACTTTGCCACCACGAAGGTGCACACCTTCAACCCGCGGGCTGTAAACAAAAATCTCGAATGCCGGCAGTGGTAATGGCATATCGGAGATCATGTCCGGCTTCATCTTGAACGAAATATACGGCTTCTCGTTGCCGCTGCCGTCTTTTTGGAAGAAGTTGGTGCGCAAAGTGGCGCAAATCAATTCCACATAAGAGCGGATAATGCGGTCGTCATCGAGGTTGGATACTTGTTCCAGCTCGTCATTGATCTGGCTGACCAGTTTTTCCAGGGTTTTTTCAGCCGCCGGTTTTTTCGGGTCAAAGCGCTTGGTAAAGAGCTGCACCAGCATTTGTGCCAAATGCGGGTAACGCACCAGGGTTTCTTCGATATAAGACTGGCTGAAAGACGAGCCGATTTGGCGCATGTACTTGGCAAAGGCACGCAAAATAACCACTTCGCGGCCATAAAGCCCGGCGCCCAATACCAGCTTGTTAAAGCCGTCGTCTTCAAAATCGCCGCTCCAGACCTTGGCAAAGGCGTCTTGGAAGCGGTGCTGGCTTTCTTCGAGGCTTATTTCGTTAGCGCCGGTCAGCTCCATGTAGAAATCCAGCACCCAGTAGGGGTTGCCGTCGGTGGTGCGCACTTCGCATGGCCGCTCACCGATAATGCGAAGGCCCATGTTTTCAAGCATCGGCATCACATCAGACAGATAAATAGGCTGATCTTTATGGAACAGTTTTAGCTTCACTAACCGCGGGTTACGAAACTCTTGCGGCCGGTAAAACAGCATGCTGAGCTGGTGGTCGTCATTTAACGATTCAAGCTGGGCAATATCGACGGCAGCGGTAGACGGCAGCACTTCTTCTTTGTATGAGCGCGGGAATGCCTGCACGTATTTACGCGCCAGCTTTTTACCGTTGGCTTCACCGTGAATCGACAGTAGCGCCGCTTCTAGTTTGTCTTCCCAGCTCCGGGCCGCTTCAATGAGGTTCGCTTCGATTTCTTTCACGTTGATATCTTTGTCAGCGTCCTTGACCCGCACCAGGTAATGGGTGCGGCACAGGGCAGATTCAGAAAAATAAGTGGTAAATTCCACTTCCTCGGTAGAGCCTAATGCTTGCGCCAAAATGCGCTGGGTGGTGATGCGCAGCTGGGTGTTGTAGCGCTCTTTGGTGACGTAGACCATGCAAGAGTAATAACGGCCAAAAACGTCTTTGCGCACAAACAAGCGAGTACGGTCACGCTCTTGCATTTGCAGCACGCCAAGGCCAACCTGCATTAGCTCGTCTTCTTTGGCCTGGATCAGTTCATCCCGCGGATAGGTTTCCAGGATGTTCATCAGCGCTTTGTAAGCGTGGCTGCCTTTGGCAAAACCGGAGTTTTCCATTACCCGCTGCAATTTTTTGCGGATCATTGGAATTTGCATCGCCGAGTTGTTGTAAACGCTGGAGGCATAAAGGCCGATAAAGCGGTCTTCACCCACCACCTGGCCTTGCTCGTCAAAGCGCTTGATACCGATGTAGTCGATATAAGCCGGGCGATGTACTCGCGATTTGGAATTGGTTTTGGTCAGCACCAACAGATGCGGGCTTAGGGCTTCTTCCCAGGCGCTATCGCCCAGGGCCGACAGGCTGCGCTTATGGGCCTCTTTGGCGGTGCGCATCAGCCCTAAGCTGCTGTCCAGTTGTGGGCGCAGCTCATAATCGCCTTTTACCGGCTCGATGGCGTAATAGCGATAGCCCATCAGGGTGAAGTTATGGTCATTAACCCAACGTAAAAAGGCATCAACCTCGATGCGTTCTTCTTTTTCTACCGGCAGTTCAGCCTTTTCAATACGGGAAATGACGTCGTCCATGCGCTCTTGCATGGGTTGCCAGTCGGTCACGGCCAGGGTGACATCGGCCAGCACGGCATGTAATTCGTCGGTAAGGTCGTCAATAACCTGCTGCTCGGTTTGCCGGTCAACTTCAATCAAAAACACGGTTTCGGCGCGGTCGGCCTTGCGCTTTTCGCTCAAGCGGCGAAGCGCCGTGACCTGGCCTTGCTTATCCCGGGCAAAGGCCATGGGAATATGCAGCATCAAATGCGACGTGATGGCATGACGACTAAGCGCCATACGAATGGAGTCCACCAAAAACGGCATATCGTCGTGCACGATCTCGATAATGGTGTGGCTTGACTGCCAGCCGTCACGGCTGACTTCAGGATTAAATACGCGAATGTAGCTATCGCCGCCCTTCTTTTTATTAAGAGCATTCCAGAGGCTCAGCGCCGCGCCATATAGGTCAGCGTCGTTACGACCGGCAAAGTCGTCGACAGACATGGTGGCATAGATTTTTTGCACAAAATCGGTGATGAGCGGGGCGCGATCAGAAGGAACTTTGGTGTTAATAAGCTTGCAAACGTTGTCTAGCAGTACGGACGAATGACCGTCTATCAGTGCCATGAGACTCTCTTCCCTTAGGAACCCGCGAAGCGGATTTACCGCAGGCCTAAAATAATGAGTGAAACCAAATGCATGTGCAGGTTTAAAACCTGTTGATGTCTAACAAGCGTCACAGTTTCAGCGGCACTTGAAAACACCGACAATTCTATGCCTTTCCGGTAGCAGTTGCGAGAGTCAACAAGCAAAATTACAGATAACGATTCAGATCACACTTTTACGCTAACCTACTGTATTAGCAGAAATATTAAAAAACACCAGCTTGAGTTTACGTTAACGTCAAAGCGGCATTAATTTTGGTAATGGCAAATGGGTGGGTCAAGGTTAAGGCAGCGCATAAAAACGCAGAATGTGATTACGCTCATCCAGTTCAACCGCAAAGCGGCCGTGAATGCCCATATTACTGACGTAAGGGCGCAGATGACGAAAGGGAATGGAAAGTAGCTGCCCGCCTTCGGCACGAAGCAAAAGGCGGGTATCAGGCCGCTCGTAAGCGGCCTGAAGCTGTCCATAGTCAAAGTCAATGGTCAGAGCAAACTGACGCATGGTCAGTCCTTTTTCGCCAGGGCCTTGCCCAGCAGTTCACCAAGGTCGGCCGAGGTGGTAGGCGTTTGCAGGCCTGTTAGCAGCGCTTCCAAGCTTTGGCGGCGTTTGGCATCAAAGCGGCGCCATTGCAGCAAGGGCCCAACCATACGCGCTGTTGCTTGCGGGTTGATGCTATCAAGCTTCGGCAACACTTCACTTAACCACTGGTAACCGGCATCGGAATGGGCTTCTGGGTTATGGGCGATAAAGACACCAATCAAGGAACGGGTGCGGTTAGGGTTATTCCAGCTAAAGGCGCTGTGCTCGGTGAGCTTGGGCATACGCTTAAGCGCACCGCTGCGCTGGCCTTGCAGCATTAACCACTTGTCCATTACTTGCAGGTTGTCACCAAACTTGTCGTCAAAGTCGCTAAGCAGTTTGTCGCTGATGGCAAGGTTACCGGCCACCGCCGCGGCCAAAGCGCCTTGACGCTCGGTCATGTTACGGGCTTGGAAGTAACGTTCTTCGATGGCATTTTCCAACGACTCGGCCAGCAGCACTAAAAGGCTATTGGTCAGGGCACGGGCGCCCTTCTCTTTAACGTCTTTGACCATCTGATAACGGTCATGCAGCACCGCAAACAGGCGTTCACGCACTTGGCTGCGAAGACGGGTACGAGCTGCCACCAGACCATCGAGGTCGATGTTTTCAAACCAGCCGAGCATGGCGTTAACCGACGGCACTTTAAAGAGTTCGGCGTCCAAGAAGGCATCGGTCAACGGACGGCTGGCAATGCCGTGCAACGCGTTAAGCCACAGCTCAAGGGCTGGGTGCTCTTGGCCTTCAAGCCAGGCGGCAACCAGGCGCTGCAGTAAGCGTTCAGCCGCATCGACGCGCACAAAGCCGTCTTCGGCTTTTTCCATCAAGGCTGCCAACTCGTCGTCAGATTGCTCAAACACCAATTTAACCGGTGCTGAGAAGCCACAAAGCGGTGCCAGCACCGGCTTTTCGTCAAAGTGACCCAGGGCAAAAGTTTGCTCGGCGCCTTGCAGTTGCAGCACTTGTTTGCTGTGGCCTAACAGCTCGATGGCAAACGGCAGCGGCAAAGGCCCTTTTTCTTTTTGGTCAGCGGTGGGCGGTGTAACTTGGCTGAGTTTGAGGCCGTATTGGCCGTTCTCCCAAAGCTCGGTGACGGTCACAATGGGCGTGCCTGACTGACTGTACCAACCTTTAAAGGCGGTTAAGTCAACGTCGTTGGCATCGGCCATGGCGTCAACGAAATCGTCACAGGTAACGGCCTTGCCGTCGTGGCGCTTGAAGTACAAGTCCATACCGGCGCGAAAACCGGCCTTACCCAACAGACCATGCAACATACGAATTACTTCTGCACCTTTGTCATAGACGGTAACGGTGTAGAAGTTATTCATTTCCACCACTTCTTGCGGCCGGATGGGATGGCTCATGGGGCCCGCATCTTCGGCAAACTGGGCGGTACGCATCAATTGCGCTTCGTGAATACGGGTGGCAGACGAGCCCGCCCAATCGGCGCTAAAGGACTGGTCGCGAAAGACGGTCAAGCCTTCTTTGAGGCTCAGCTGGAACCAGTCACGGCAGGTAACGCGGTTACCGGTCCAGTTGTGGAAATACTCGTGGGCGATAATGCCGGCAATGCGGTCGTAGTCTGCATCAGTAGCGGTGTTGTCATCGGCCAGCACGAATTTGGCGTTAAAGACGTTAAGGCCTTTGTTTTCCATGGCGCCCATGTTGAAGAAATCCACCGCCACAATCATGAAGCGGTCGAGATCGTACTCCAGGCCGTAGGTGTCTTCGTCCCACTTCATGGATGCTTTAAGGGCGGTCATGGCATGGGTGGCTTGGGCGCGGCGGCCTTTATCCACATAGATTTGCAGCAACACATCGCGGCCGCTCATGGTGGTGAAGCTGTCTTCAAGAATATCAAAGTCGCCCGCCACCAAAGCGAAGAGGTAACAGGGTTTAGGGAATGGGTCTTGCCAGGTTGCAAAGTGACGGCCACCGTCGAGGTCGCCGCATTCCACCAAGTTACCGTTGGACAACAGCTGTGGGTATTTTTCTTTATCGGCAATCACCTTGCTGCTGTAAATGGCCAGCACATCGGGGCGGTCCATAAAATAGGTGATACGGCGAAAGCCTTCGGCTTCGCACTGGGTGCAAAACGCGCCACCGGACTTGTAAAGGCCTTCAAGGGCGGTATTGGTGGAAGGATTGGTCAGGGTAACAATTTTCAGCTCGCCACTGTCACCGGCAACATCAATCACCAGTTGCTCGTTTTCAAAGCGGGGCTCAACGGTTTTACCGTCTAATTCAACCGATACCAGTTCTAGGTGCTCGCCATCGAGGCGTAAGGCACTGTCGGTACCGTTCTTCTTCAATTTGCTGACGGCGGTGACACGGGTTTGGGTGTCATCCAGTTCAAAAGTCAGATCCAGATGCGTGATAAGGAAGGCGGGAGACTGATAGTCTGCCAAACGTTTTACAGCCTTGTTGGCCATGTCATCTCCTTGATGGTCAAAGCCCGGCAACGCCGGGCTTTTTAATCAAATTTTACTGCTGCGCCGTTGATGAATGCACATGAGGCGGCTGCAGCTTGAGGATCTTAATTCCCAGATAAGCGTAGATAATCGCCAGCACTGGGTTTATGAGATTAAAGAAAGCATAAAAAATATAGTCGGCCGGGGAAACATGCAGCACCGAATGCATGTACGCACCACAGGTGTTCCACGGCACCAAAGCGGAGGTAATGGTACCGCCATCTTCCAAGGAACGCGACAAATTGACAGGTGCCAAGCCGCGACGTTCAAATTCTTCCTTGTACATTCGCCCCGGGATCACGATAGACATGTACTGATCAGCGGTCAGAATATTGGTGCTGATACAGGTGCCTATTGTGGCAGCCACCAAGCTGCCGGTGCTTTTAGCAGCCCCCAGCAACCCTTGGATCAAGCGGCGCAGCAGCCCGGTGCGTTCCATTACCGCGCCAAAGGCCATGGCGCACATAATGAGCCATACGGTGTTTAGCATCGAACTCATGCCGCCACCAGAGAGCAGTTTATCCAAGGTACTGTTACCGGTTTCGATGGTAACGCCGTTAAAAAGCGTTGACCAAACCAGCTTTAACGAACTCACCAAATCGGTATGACCGGCCAGCTTTTCCACCAACGGATGCTGAAACAACAACGCCCACACCGCCCCCAGCAAAGCGCCAATAAAAACGGCAGGAAATGCCGGCATTTTACGCACTGCCAATACTAGCAGCACCACTAACGGCACCAAGTGCCAAATAGAGATACTAAAGGTGCCTTCCAGCCCGCTTAAGATACTGTCAATCCGTGCTGAGGACGCGTGGCCACTGGCACCAAAGCCCAGCGCCAAGAAAATGATAAGAGCCAGTACAAACGACGGCACTGTGGTCCACATCATATGGCGAATATGCGAGAACAAATCAGAGCCGGCAACGGCTGGCGCCAGGTTGGTAGTGTCAGACAGTGGCGATAGTTTATCGCCAAAATAAGCGCCAGAGACCACAGCACCAGCGGTGATAACTTGTGACAAGCCCAAACCACTGGCAACACCCATCAACGCCACACCGATGGTGGCAGCGGTGGTCCAGCTAGAGCCAATCGACAATGACACCACCGCGCAAATCACGCAGGAGGCAGCAAAGAAAATACTGGGGCTGAGCAACTTCAGGCCGAAGTAAATCAGGCTGGGCACGGTGCCAGCCAGCAGCCAGGTACCAATTAAGGCGCCCACAGCCAGCAAAATCAGTACTGCCCCAAGGGAAATACTGATGCCTTTAATAATGCCCTTTTCAATTTCCAGCCATTTATGGCCATTTTTCATGGCAATGATGGTGGCCACCATGGTCGCCAGCAGCAGGGCTATTTGGTTTGGCCCGTAGGATGAATCGTCATGAAATAGCGCCACCGAGGCGGCTAATAAGGCGATCAAAACAACCACAGGTATCAATGCATCCCAAAAGGATGGGGCTTTGGTCTGTTCTTTCATCTGGTTCTCTTATGGGGCCTGTCAGTGCCCTTCTGTTGTTTTAAAGGTGAATAATGCCCACCAACTGCAAGAAGACAAGCAAAATGGCGATAGGTGCCAAAAATTTGATGATCGGTTGCCATAACCGAAATACCGCTGGCGAATCTATCATATCGGCAATCAATTTTTTGTTAGCGATCCAGCCAGTAAAGACGGCCAGCAATAATCCGCCGATGGGCAGCAGAATATTGGCGGTTAGATAATCAAGGGCGTCAAAAAAGTTGGTTTGGCCCCAGGGGGTGTTGAAGATGGCGATCGGTAGCCCACAGGTGGCAGCAATGGTACCAAGGGACAGCAGCCAAATGCCAAAACCGGCGGTAAAAGCGGCCGCCCAGCGACTAAAACCGCGCTTTTCCACCAGCCAGGCCACCGAAGATTCAATCAGCGCCAGCGCCGAGGTAAAGGCGGCGAACACCAGCATGATGAAAAACAAGGTGCCTACCAATTGACCACCCGGCATTTGCCCAAAGGCAATCGGCAGGGTTTGGAAAATGAGCCCCGGGCCTGAGCCCGGTGCCAAGTGGTGTTCAAAAACTATCGGATAGATAGCCATACCGGCAATCAGTGCCACCAGGGTGTCAAAGAAGGCTATCCATAACGAGCTTTTGGCAATGGAAACGCCTTCCGGCAGGTAAGCGCCGTACATGATCATGATCCCCGACGCCAAGCTCAGGGTGAAAAACGAATGGCCAAGAGCCACCACCACTCCGTTGATGGTGAGCTTGGAAAAGTCCGGGTCAAACATAAAGTGCAGCGCTGCCCAAAAATCCCCTTCAATGGCTGCATAGACCGCCAGGATAATGAGCAGTAAAAATAAAATCGGCATCAAGGCAGAAACGGCCCGCTCAAGCCCGGCTTTAACGCCCTTCCCTACCACCAGCACCGTGCCCAGCACCACCAGGCTGGTCCAGCCCACCAGGGCCCAACCATTAGCGGTTAAATCGGCGAAAAGGGTTTGGATGTGCGCCGGTGTACCATTACCGAAGGCCCCGTCAGCGGCTTTAAAGATATAAGCAAGCCCCCAGCCGGTGATCACCACATAAAACGACAAAATAAGGTAGCCAGACAGCACGCCCATCCAGCCAATAAAGCCCCAAAAGGCCGGTTTACCGGAAGCTTTGGCGACCTCGACTGTGGATTTTCCCGGCGTATGGCGCCCAAACTTACCGATAGAGACTTCGGCCATCATCACCGGAATGCCAATAAAGAGGATACAGACCAGATACACCAGTACGAAAGCACCGCCGCCGTTTTCACCAGTGATGTAAGGAAATTTCCAGATATTGCCAAGGCCCACCGCGGCACCAGTGGCGGCAAGAATGTAGGCAAAACGACTTGACCAACGTGTTGAGTCTTTTGAAGCACTACCCTGCTGCATGACCCTTCCTTCTTGTTATGAGGTGTTAAAACCCTAGCAGAGGGGGCCAAATGAAAAAAGGCCCCGAAATCGGGGCCTTATCTCATTTTTTATTCAAGTGGTCGATTTTTTCATAATCGATGGTGATACGGGCGGCTTCCGCCAGCTCCACATCGGGGAGTTTGAAGTCTTTTGGCACATCATCCAGGGTCTTGAAGGGTTTCTTGCCTTCATACTCGGCCCAGGTGTTAATGCGCTTAAGACGTGTCGCCTCATCCTCTTTGCGCTCTTTCTCGCGGTCCGCCTTGTTCAAGGACACGGTTTTGTCGTCTTTATGCTCGTTGTACTTTTTGATTTCAGCCAGTACGTAAGCATAACGAGGGTCCTTGGCCAAACGGGCATCGTCCAGCTTTTGCAGCTCAGCAACATGGCTAACCATATTGTAGGGCTGGTACTGGGCCGGTGGAATTTGGTCCCACGGCAGCGCGTTGTCGTTGGTGCTTTCACCGACTTTTTCAGGGTCGATTTCCGGCGGCAAGGTGACATCTGGTTTCACCCCTTTATGCTGCGTGCTGCCGCCATTGATGCGGTAGAACTTGGCAATGGTGAACTGCACAAAGCCCATTTTGTGGTCGAACATATCGTACAAACGACCGACGCCACGGTGCTGCTGCACAGTGCCTTTGCCGTAAGAGTTTTGACCGATTATGAGCGCCCGGCCATAGTCTTGCAGGGCAGCGGAGAAGATCTCGGACGCCGAGGCACTGTAACGGTCAATCAATACTGTCAGCGGGCCGCTGTAGGTAACTTCACCGTCGCTATCGCCTTCCACATCAACGCGGCCGTCGCCGGTGCGTACTTGTACTACCGGGCCTTGGTCAATAAAGAGACCGGTCAGCTCAGAGGCTTCGGTTAAGGCGCCGCCACCGTTGCCGCGCAGATCCATAACAACCGATGTGACCTTCTCTTTCTCAAGCTTTTTCAGCTCTTTTTTCACGTCTTTAGACAAGCCAACGTAGAAGCTAGGCACGTTAATCACGCCTACTTTCTGCCCTTTGTACTCGCCATAAGGAATGGTGTAGACCTCGCCCTTGGCGGCGCGGTCCTCCAAGCGCACCTTGGCACGGGTCAAGGTAATGACTTTCGGCTTAGCCGACACCGAACCGCCCGGCAGAATTTGCAGCCGTACTTCGGTGCCTTTTTTACCTTTAATCAGTTCCACAACGTCGTCTAGGCGCATGCCAACAACGTCAACAAACTCGCCCTTTTTACCTTGGGCAACGCCGATGATTTTATCTTCTGGCTTGAGCTCGCCAGACTTGTCGGCCGGGCCGCCTTTCACCAAAGAGGCAATAACGGTGTAGTCGTCAATCGACTGTAGTACCGCGCCAATGCCTTCCAGTTGCAGATTCATTTCAACATCGAAACGCTCGGCACTGCGGGGAGACATATAGCTAGTATGCGGGTCGAGCTGACCACAGAACGCGTTCATTGCCAGCTCGTAGACATCTTCGCTTTGCGACTGGGTTAACCGCTTGATGGCGTTGTTATAACGCTTGGTCAGGGTTTTCTTGATATCGGGCCATTTTTTGCCCGTCATGTCTAAGTTCAGGGCGTCGTATTTAACCCGCTCCCGCCAAATTTCATTCAGCTCAGCTTCGTTTTTCGCCCATGGCGCCTTGGTGCGGTCGTAGGCATATTTGTCTGGCTTGGTGAAATCCATGGGCTTGTCCAGCAGCGACAAGGCATAAGCTAAACGCTCGTAGCGGCGCTTCATGGCCAAATCGTAAATGGCATAAGCCCATTGGTTGTTACCTTCAATTAAATCGTCATCAACCTGGTCGCGGTAGGCTTTGTTAAAGCTATCGATGTCGCTTTGCAGGAAGATGCTGCGGTTGTAATCGAGGTTTTTAAGGTAACGGTCAAGAATTTCGCCCGACAATTTATTGTCGAGGTTGAAATGCTTGTAGTGGGAGCGGCGCAGCATGGTGGTGATCCGCTTGGTCTCGGTCGTATGCTGAGCTTCAGGTGCCAGTTTGGGTAACGCCGATTCAGCTATCGTCGGTTGCACCGCGTAACTGAACGTCGAAACCATGGCCGCAGCCAGAGCGGCCAGTCGAATCACCTTTACCATCCTTACTCTCCCTTCGCGGCGATCAGATGCTCGCCTTTGACATGCATGACCATGCCGGTCACCAATTGTACCTGCACTGAATCTTTGTCGACGGCAACAACGGTACCCGGCAGTGGCCGCTGGCCACCCACCACGCGGACTTCGTCGCCGATGCTGAGTTTGTTGATATCCAGGCGCGGCGCCTTACCTTTCGGCTTGGGCTTGCTCGCTTTCGGGTTGGCGCGCGGTCCTTTGGACTCAGCCGGTTTACGTTGCGGCTTTTTATCCGGATCGACACCTGCCTTGCGCATGGACTCATGCAGGTTGGTTAATGCGTGCTCGGCTTCACTGTCGGTAACCGCATCTGTGGCATTACCGTCCAAGTCAACACGAGCCACACCCGCTTTAACGCCACGCAGGTAGCGCCAAGCATTGGTGTAATGGCGAAGCGCCACACGCAATTGCGTTTTTGATACACGCTCATCGCCTTCGAGACGCTCAGCCAAGTCCTGAAAAACACCAATTTTCAGCGGTTTGGCTTCGCCTTTTATGGAAAAGCAATTAGGGAAACTCTCGACTAAAAAGGCGATCACAGCCTTGGTATCGGGGAGTTTCGGTGAGCTTTCAGTTTGTTCCATGAATATTCCTTTGCCTGATACGCCAGCCTTGTCACTGGCGTAGCGGCTTATTCTAAATTTACCGACGACTTATTTACCAGTCTTGCCAAGGGCATTGCCTAAAGCGTCAACAAACGCGTTCAAGCCCGCCTCGTCTTCGGCATCAAAACGATTTAATGAAGGAGAATCGACGTCCAACACCCCAATAATGCTGCCATTAACAACTAACGGCACCACTATCTCAGAATTGGAGGCGCCGTCACAGGCGATATGACCAGGGAAAGCATGTACGTCTGCAACACGTTGGGTGGCTTTTTCTGCAACCGCGGTGCCACAAACGCCCTTGCCTACTTCGATGCGCACACAGGCCGCTTTGCCCTGAAAGGGCCCCAGCACCAATGTGTCACCTTGGAGAAGATAGAAACCAACCCAGTTAAGATCAGCAAGATTGTCGTTTAATACGGCACTGATATTGGCCAGGTTGGCAATTAGGTCGGGTTCGCCGTCGATAAGCCCCATAGCCATCTGGGTCAAATCGGTATAAAAGGCGGCTTTGTCACTCATAAATTTCAGATTTCGCCCAAAGGCCTTGAATTTAAACTGTCGGTATAACGTAGTCGGCAGTGCCCTGTCCAGCTTCGTTACGCTGTAAAAGGCTTAAAGCTGCATTTTGCGGCACAAAGCGCTAATCCTTGATGGAAAAACGGGCCTGTACCGCTGCATCCACTTCTATTTGCCCCGGTGTTTGTATTGGCGCTCTGGCAGCCATGACCTTCATGGCAATAACAGGCGACCGGTTGCTGCCCTGCTCTTCAATATTAATCACTTTTCCAAGTTGGCTACCGCCAGCGTGCGCCAAAATGGTGGCCTTTTCTTTGGCATCCTTCACCGCTTTGGCCAGCAGCTTTTTATAAAGTTCCGGTTGTTTTGAGTATGCCAATTGCGCCTGGCCAATGTTGTCGGCTTTGGCCGTAACGGCGGCAGTTAACACTTTCGGGTAAAGGGCAAACTCATGCATCGTTATGCGGTAACTCTGCTTCGCCGTCAGGCCAACGTTCTTGCTGTCTTCATAGCGGGGATAAACCTCAAAGCGGCTACCTTGGATATCGGCTTTGGCTATACCCAGTTTTTGGATGGCATCGAGAAAAGGCAGTGCCTGCTGGCGAATATTGGCCAGCAGCTGGTCGGCCTCTTGGCCGTTATCACTAAAAGCCACCGTTAACACCACTTCATCCGGTGTCACTGCCGCTGAGGCCTGCCCATTAACGGCGATATACCGTTCGGCGGCAAAGACTGCAGGGCTTGCCAGTAACATGGCACCCAGCGCCATCAACGTTGCCTTTTTCATCGCTGCTCCTATTTTTTCTTGGCAGCCATCGTTTTCCCTTTCATGGCTGCCAGCACGTCGTCTTTGTGGGTCGCCAGGTACAAACCCAGTTGTTCCCGGTCTTCCTCGTTAAGCGTAACAGGCCCTTGTTCCAGTAAATCGGCAAGCAAGTCGGCGCTATCGAGCAATTTGTCGTAGGCATCGGCTTCCTGCTTACTGGTGAAGGTCATTTTCTCTATCCCCTTGCGGACAACAACGTATTGAATAACGACAGCCATTTAGCGACTCCTGATTTTACTGTACGCGCATACAGTAGCGCATAAGAAGGCTGACGTCATCACGTCAAGGAGATGGAAAAGTCAGTATTACAGAGCTTTCTGAATGTTCTGTGACTAAAGGGGGCCTAGAAACAATCTTCCGGCACCCGCACCCAGCCTTCCATTAAAATGCGGGCGCTACGGCTCATACGAACAGCCATCACTTGCCATTGCCCGTCTGGGCCTTGCTGCGCCGTTGCACCGACTTGCAAGGTGCCTGAGGGGTGACCAAAACGTACCAACGGTGTGGCCTTGCCAGCCGCTTCGCTGACCAAAGTGCCAGGAATGGCCGCCGCCGTAGCAATAGCAACAGCGGCGGTGCCCATCATGGCGTGGTGCAATTTCCCCATGGAAAGGGCTCGCACCAGCAGATCGGTGTCGGCCGCCAAAATGGTTTTTCCAGCGGCCGACCGGTAGTCTTGCGGCGGCGCCACATAGGCAATTTTAGGGGTGTGCTGGCGTAACGCGGCTTGGTCAAGGCTATCAATAAGGCCCATTTTCAGCGCCGCATAAGCGCGAATACGCTCGAAACGCGCCAGCGCCTGTTCATCGCCGTTAATCGCCTCTTGCAGCTCGGTTCCCTGGTAGCCAAGGTCGCCCGCACGCAGAAAAACGGTGGGAATGCCGGCGTTAATTAAGGTGGCAGCAAAGTGCCCTTCACCGGGCACCTCAAGCCGGTCAATGACATTGCCGGTAGGAAACAAGTCGCCATCTGCCGCCGGTTCAACAAAGGTTACCGGCACTTCTGCGGCGGCAAAGGTCACACCGTCAAGTTCAAAGTCGCCGGTTTCCTGCACCGCGCCCTGGCTAATGGCAACGCGGTTTATCAGTGTTTTTTCAATGTTTTGCTGCCAGATATGAATATCGACGTGGCCATTTTGCGGCAATAGTTGGGGGGCGATAAGCCCGGCATGAATGCCAAAAGCGCCCACCGCTGCCGATAAATTACCGCAGTTACCGCTCCAATCAACAAAGGGCTTATCAATGCTGACTTGGCCAAAAAGGTAATCTAACTGGTGGCCTGGGCGGTGGCTTTTACTGACAATAACCGCCTTTGACGTGCTGGAACTGGCATTCCCCATACCATCAATTTGCTTACCGTAAGGGTCGGGGCTGCCTAGCACTCTTAGTAGCAGCGCATCGCGTGCTGGCCCCGGTTTTTGGGCGGCCAGGGGTAAATCTTCCAACCGAAAAAATACCCCTTTAGAGGTGCCGCCGCGCATATAAGTAGCCGGGATCTTAAGCTGTGGCTTGAACATCACTTCACTCCATAATGCCGCTTTGCCAAGTGAGGATTAACCATTAGCGGCACTTAAAAAGTCTTGGGCAAAACGTTGCAACACACCGCCCGCCTCGTAAATAGACAGCTCCTCACGGGTGTCAAGGCGGCAACGCACCGGCACTGCCAGGGTTTCGCCCTGTTGGCGGTGAACATTTAATTGCAGTACTGCACCAGGGATTGGCTCACCATCGACATCATAGGTTTCACTGCCATCAAGCTGTAAGGTGAGCCTGGTGGTACCGGGCATAAACTCCAGCGGCAACACCCCCATACCAATCAGGTTAGTGCGATGGATACGTTCAAAACCCTCAGCAACAATAACCTCAACCCCGGCCAGGCGAACACCTTTGGCCGCCCAGTCCCGGCTTGAGCCCTGGCCATAGTCAGCACCGGCGATAATGCACAGCGGCTGCCGCCTCGCCATATAACATTCAATGGCTTCCCACATCCGCATGACTTTGCCTTCCGGCTCTAGGCGGGTCAGCGAGCCTTGTTGCACCTTACCATCGACGATGGCCATTTCATTGATGAGTTTGGGGTTGGCAAAAGTGGCGCGTTGGGCGGTGAGGTGGTCGCCCCGGTGTGTGGCGTAAGAGTTAAAATCGGCTTCTTGCAACCCCATTTTCGCCAGGTACTGGCCGGCAGCGCTGCTGGCCATGATGGCATTGGACGGCGACAGGTGATCGGTGGTGATATTGTCGCCAAGCACTGCTAAGGGCCGCATGCCGGTTAGGGTACGGGGGCTGGCCAATGCGCCTTGCCAATAGGGTGGGCAGCGAATGTAGGTACTTTGTGGCCGCCAAGGGTACAGTGGCGTTACTGTTTTTGCGTAATCGACTTTCACGTCAAACATCGGCTGGTAAACAGCTTGATAGTGTTCTGGCTTTACACTGGCTTTGATGATGGCGTCGATTTCTGCGTCATCAGGCCAAAGGTCGCTAAGCCGTATCGCCTTGCCATCTACGGTGGTGCCAAGCACATCTTTTTCGATATCAAAGCGAATGGTACCGGCGATGGCATAAGCCACAACCAAAGGTGGCGACGCTAAAAAGGCTTGCTTGGCGTAGGGGTGAATACGGCCATCAAAGTTGCGGTTACCCGACAACACTGCCGTGGCATATAAATCGCGCTCAAGCAGTTCTTTTTCAATAGCCGGATCTAAGGCGCCACTCATGCCATTGCAGGTGGTACAGGCAAAGCCAACCACGCCAAAACCCAGCTGCTGCAAGTAAGTGAGTAAACCGGCTTCTTTTAAGTAGAGCTCGACCGTTTTAGAGCCGGGGGCCAGCGACGTTTTAACCCAGGGCTGGCGCGCCAACCCTGCCTTTACGGCGTTTCTTGCCAAGAGCCCGGCAGCAATCACATTGCGCGGGTTTGAGGTATTAGTGCAGCTGGTAATGGCGGCAATGATGACAGCGCCATCTGGCATTTTGCCAGGCCGTTGTTGCCAAGGGCCGGCAATGCCGCTTGCCGCCAGGTCAGCCACCGCTACCCTTTTATGCGGATTAGAGGGGCCTGCGATATTGCGTGTCACCGCGGCTAAATCAAACCGCAAGGTACGAGGGTACTGCGCCTTTTTAAGGTCGCTCGCCCAAAGGCCACTGGCTTTGGCGTAACACTCAACTAAGGCCACTTGCTGTTCTTCCCGGCCGGTGAGGCGCAGGTAATCAAGGGTTTGCTGGTCGATATAAAACAGCGCTGCCGTGGCACCGTATTCAGGCGTCATATTAGAAATAGTGGCTCTATCACCCACCGTAAGCTGCTCGGCGCCGGCACCGAAGAACTCCAAATAGGCACCGACCACCTTTTCGGCCCGTAAAAACTCGGTAATGGCCAGCACGATATCGGTGGCGCTAATGCCCGGTGCAGGTTTGCCGGTAAGCTCCACCCCCACCATGTCAGGCAAGCGCATCCAGGATGCTCGGCCCAGCATGACACTTTCTGCTTCCAAACCCCCTACTCCAACCGCCAAAACCCCGAGGGCATCAACATGAGGGGTGTGGCTGTCGGTGCCAACCAAGGTATCAGCAAAGGCCACGCCATCTTTTACCTGCACCACCGGCGACATTTTTTCGAGATTGATCTGGTGCATGATGCCGTTACCCGGCGGAATTACCTCGACGTTTTCAAAGGCCTGGCGGGTCCAGTTAATAAAGTGGAAACGGTCTTCGTTGCGTCTGTCTTCAATGGCGCGATTTTTTTCAAAAGCGTCCTTTTCAAAACCGCCGTGCTCAACGGCCAAGGAGTGGTCAACTATCAGTTGGGTGGGTACCACCGGGTTAACCTTGGCAGGATCGCCACCTTGTTTGGCAATGGCTTCACGCAGCCCGGCTAAATCAACCAATGCGGTTTGACCCAAAATATCGTGGCAAACCACCCGCGCCGGAAACCAGGGAAAGTCGAGGTCGTTTTTTTGCTCAACAAACTGGCGAAGATAGTCATCGCGCTGCTCTGGATTGGCCCGGCGCACAACGTTTTCAACAAGCACTCTGGCCGTATAAGGCAAGGTTTCAAACCGGCCAGGGGCAATGGCTTCAACGGCCGCGCGGGCATCAAAATAATCAAGCTGGCTACCGGGCAAGCGCGTGCGATATTGACTGTTCATAGCGAGAACTCATGTTCATTGTTGAATGGCAAAATGGCCCCGAAGGGCCACTTGTTCAGGGCCGTTCGACCAAGGGAATAAAGGCTCTGGCGGCAGGACCTGTGTAGTCGGCCGAGGGGCGAATAATGCGGTTATTGGCCCGCTGCTCCATCACATGGGCGGCCCAGCCCGACACCCTTGAGCACACAAAGATGGGTGTAAAAAGCGCGGTGGGAATGCCCATAAAGTGGTAAGCACTAGCATGGAAAAAGTCAGCGTTTGGGAACAGTTTTTTCTGCTCCCACATAAAGCTTTCTACCGCTTCGGATACCCGGTAGAGGCAGTCATCACCATAAGCCTTCGCCAATTCTTTTGACCAATACTTAATAACCGCATTGCGCGGATCCCGGGTGCGATAAATGGCGTGGCCAAAGCCCATGACCTTTTCTTTGGCATCGAGCTTGGCTTTAAGCTTGGTTAGGGCTTCTTCTTCACTACGCCAGTTTTCAATCATCGCCATCGCCGCCTCGTTGGCGCCGCCATGTAAGGGACCACGCAGCGAGCCAATAGCGGCAGTGACACACGAATGCATGTCAGACAAGGTGGACGCGCAGACTCTGGCGGTAAAGGTAGAGGCGTTAAACTCGTGTTCTGCATACAAAATAAGCGACACGTTCATCACTTTTTCAAACAGTTTACTGGGCGCTTTGCCATGCAAAAGATGTAAAAAGTGGCCACCAATGGAGTCACTATTGGATTCGGTATCAATGCGCCGGCCGTTGTGAGCAAACTGGTACCAGTAGCAAATGATGCCAGGGAAAGCCGCCAACAGCCGGTCAGCCACATCCATTTGCTTGGCAAAGTCGGTTTCTTGTTCCAGATTACCTAGCACCGAGCAGCCACTGCGCAACACGTCCATGGGGTGGCTGTTGGCAGGCAACTTTTCCAATACCGCACACAAATCATCAGGGAGTTTGCGACGCTCTCTTAGCTTTTGCCGGTATTGGCTAAGCTCAGCCTCGTTAGGCAATTCGCCGCGTAGCAGCAAGAATGCAACCTCTTCAAAACTGGCTTTATCGGCCAGCTCCTCGATGTCATAGCCACGGTAATGTAGGCCATTGCCTTGGCTGCCAACGGTGCAGATACTGGTTTGCCCGGCAACCTGGCCACGAAGGCCAGCGCCAGTCAGTGTTTTTTCAACCATGATGGCGTCCTTATTTGTCTTTGGCGAAAAGGGCGTCGAGCTTTTGCTCGTATTGGTGATAGTTAAGGAAGTCGTAGAGTTCGTTGCGGGTTTGCATGCTGTCGAGCACCGCGTTTTGGTGGCCATCTCGCAAAATGGCTTCAAAGACTTTCATGGCCGCAGCGTTGGCGGCGCGAAAAGCGGACAGCGGGTAGAGGACCATATCCACACCGTGCTCGGCCAGCTGCTGCTTGTGGTAAAGCTCGGTTTGACCAAACTCGGTCATATTAGCCAGCACCGGCACACCGCAAGCGGCTTTAATGCGGTCATAGTGGCTTAAATCGGTCATAGCTTCGGCAAAAATCATGTCGGCGCCTGCCTCGGCATAAGCTGCAGCTCTTTCAATGGCACCTTCTAGCCCTTCAACAGCCAAGGCGTCGGTACGGGCCATCACCACAAAGCCGCTGTCTCGTCTGGCATCTACCGCCGCTTTAATGCGGTCTTGCATTTCCTGGATAGATACAATTTCTTTATTGGGCCGATGGCCGCAGCGCTTTTGCGCCACTTGGTCTTCCATGTGTACTGCCGCAACGCCGGCTTGTTCCATGGCTTTAATGGTGCGGGCAATATTAAAAGCGCCGCCCCAGCCCACATCGATGTCAACCAACAACGGCAGATCGACAGCGCCAGTGATGCGCTCGGCATCGGCAGCCACATCATTCATGGTGGTAATGGCTAAATCGGGCAGGCCAAAACTGGCGTTAGCCACACCGCCACCAGAAAGATAAAGGGCTTTAAAGCCAGCGGCCTTAGCCATAAGCGCCATATAGGCGTTAATGGTGCCGGCAATTTGCAGCGGTTGCGCGCTGGCAACCAAGTCACGAAATTGGCGTCCCTGAGACATAACAAACCTCGTTTGGGAATGAGTGTTTTTAGACTAAATCCACCTTTACGTTAACGTCAACATAAAATCCATTTGCTAAAGCGGGATCCCGAACCTTGCCGCCACCGGTACCGGCAGATAGCATAGAATGGTTTCTTTCCAGGCCGGGCCCATGAGCGAACCGCAACTGATTTGCCCTTTCTGCCAGCTGCATATGACAGGCTGTGTGGTTGATACCACCCACAACGCCTGGTGCCCGCGCTGCGGCGGCGTGATAGCCGAGGGGCGCCACTTTAAAACCCGTTCCATGGTTGGTTTGGCCATGGCGTTGGCAACCGGCACCTTGGGGGTATTGTTCCTCCCTTTGCTGAGTTTTAGCGTGTTTGGTATTCGCAGTGATGCCACCTTGCTTAAAGGCATAGTTGCCCTCGCCCAACAAGGCCAGTGGTTGCCATCCATCTTGGTGTTTTTAACGGCCCTGGCGATACCACTACTGATGTCGTTTTTGTTGCTGTTCGTGCTTTTTGCCCCTGATAGCTACATGTGCCGCCAAAGCCTTGTGGCGCTGAGGTATTTCAAAGAGTGGTGCATGCTCGACATCTTATTGGTGGGGCTTTGCGTGTCGATGGTCAAGCTGGGAGATTTTGGCGATTTACAACTCAAAGCGGGCATGTGGTGTTTGGTATTGGGGCAATTGGCGATGGCGGCATTGCTGCAAGGCATTCGCCCGGTGCTGCTTTGGCAACGCATTGCAGAGCAACCGGTAAGCCATAACGCCAAGGGGTTGCGCTGCTGTGTGCATTGCTATGCCATGAACGTGCCTTCAGCCCAGCATTGCTGGCGCTGTCATCGGCAACTGGAAAGCCGGCCAATACAAGGGCGGCGTTTTTGTTGGACCTTGCTGATAGCTTCGGCTGTGTTGTTGCTGCCAGCAAACTTACTGCCCATCAGTTACACCACCTCTTTTGGCTCTACCGAAGCCGATACCATTTTTTCCGGGGTACTGGCGTTAAGCAATTCAGGTAATGCCGGTATTGCACTGGTGGTTTTTGTGGCGTCGATTGTGGTGCCGGTCGGTAAAATTTTGCTGATGGGCACTATTCTCTTTTGGTCAAAAGGTTCGCAATTGTCGCCGAAAAGAGCACAAAAGCTGTTTAAGCTAGTGCATTTCATTGGCCGTTGGTCGATGCTGGATATCTTTGTGATCGCCATTATGGTTACCCTTGTTGACCAAGGTGTGCTGTCGCGTTTTCAAGTTGGCCCTGCGGCCACCCCCTTTGCGCTGGTCGTGGTGTTAACCATGTTGGTGACCATGCGCTTTGATACTCGTTGGTTATGGATACAAGATGAAAAAAACCGTCGTCAAAGTGATGGACCAGCCTGAGATCCGCAGGGTAAGACGGCTTTCGTTGGTGTGGGTGGTGCCCTTCTTGGCCATTGCTCTAGCCAGCTATTTGATTTACCAGCAGTTTGTTGAAAGGGGGTTACTGTTAACTCTGACATTTCCTGAAGCGAAAGGCTTGGTGCCAGGTAAAACGGAACTGCGCTACCAGGGCTTTAAAGTCGGGGTGGTCAGCCACCTGAGCTTTAACGCTAAATCGGGCGAATTTACTGCCCACATCAGCGCCATGCGCGATTTAGAACCGCTGCTTAAAGACCACACTCAATTTTGGCTGGTTAAACCCACCGCCAGTTTGTTGGGTGTTTCCGGTTTAGATACGTTGCTGTCAGGTAATTACATCGCCATGTTGCCCGGCACGGGTAAGCCAAAGCGCGATTTTGTGGCGCGGCGCACGCCACCACCGGAGCCGGTGCCAGAAGGCATGTTTATGGTTGAGCTGGCGCTGCACAACCTTGGCACCTTAACCGAAGGTTCTCCCATTTATTACCGCAAGGTGCCCATTGGCCAAGTGCACAGTTACCGGCTGGACAAAGGCGGCGATGCGGTCATATTGCAACTCACCTTTGATAAAAACTACGCCGACTTGGTCAAGCGAGACAGCCACTTTAAAGATGTCTCGGGCATTAAGGTTAAAGCCGACCTTTCCGGTATTAAGCTTGATGCTGGCGGTCTTGTTTCCATGCTCACCGGCGGTTTGCAAATGGACTCACCGGATGACTCGCCGCCGGCCAAATACGGGCAACGTTATGTGCTGGATAAAGAGCGGCGCTTCTCACATCAAGTTCACCTGACCTTAGCAACCCCCACTTTTTTACCCAAAGGCACTCCGATCATTGCCCGCCAGCATGTGATTGGCGAAGTCGTTGACAGTAATGACTCCGGCGTTTTGCTTGGTTTTAATGAAGAGCCGATTAACCCTTTTTATGCCTGGATTGCCCAGCGGTCACTAAAAAATCTTGATGCCACCACCCTACTGCACCCACGTTATATTCGTTTGCTGCAGGGCGTTGATGGCCGCCATCAATTGCATGAGCAGCCGCCACTGCCGGGCCCCCATGACAGCGAGCTTTTATTACGGTTAGTCAGCGCTAAAAAGCTCGCTGACGGCACCCCGATTCAGTACAAAGGCTTTACAGTAGGCGAAGTGATTTATTCTACGCTGCAAGGTGAGCAAGCTATCGCCGAAGTCAGTATTGAAGGGGATTACCGCCATTTTATTCATAAAAATAGCCAATTTCACTCGACTGAACCGTTACAGGTTGATGCCAGTTTTCAGCACCTGCAGCTTAAAACCGCGCCCCTTGAAACATGGTGGCAAGGCGCTATTGCCTTAACGCCGGGCACCGGCGCTGCTGCCCCTTATAACAGCCAATTTCAGCTGGACCCGCAGCAACAAGCGTTAATGCAAACCGTTACGCTCAGCGCGTCGCCGCCCCGCTCTCTGCCCGCGGATACGCCAATTCATCAGCATGGTTTTACGGTTGGCAAAGTGGTTAGCAGCACCTTGGCCAAAGGCGGGCAAAAGGCCGTTATCACCGTTGAGATACGCAAAGATTTAGCGGTATCGCCACTTAGCCGTTTTTATTGGAAGCCGCCACTGGATTTAAAAGCAGATCTTCGCGGCATACACATGAAAGTGGCCGATTTGGCCTCAGCCGTGGCCGGTAGTATCGAAATGGTGCAAGCAAACACCGCCGACGCTAAAAGCAGCCGCCTGCTTTTTAGTAACCGCCAAAGCGCTTTGGCGGTTGGCCCAGAGGTAACCTTAAAGGTGCCGCTCGATAGCGATGTACAGCCAGGCATAATGGTTAAATATTTTGGCAATCCCATTGGCAAGGTGGTGTCGCTTAAAGACAGCGGCCAGTATCGCTTGCTAACACTGCGTTTTGACGGCGAACTGGGCCAACGCTTTGCCCGCCAGGGCAGCGCCTTTAGCTTAGTTACCCCAGAGATCTCTATCGCTGGCATCAAACACCTTGATGCGGTGATCGCGCCCTACATTGCCGCAGTACCTGGCGATAAAGCCTCGCCGCTACAAGACCATTTCAGCCTGTCGCCAACACTTTATCCCCACCAAGAATTCACCCTGGCCGCCTCAAGAGGCTATGGCCTCAGTGTTGGTGCGCCGGTTTGGTATCGCGATTTGCCGGTAGGTGAAATTCTTAGCCTTAGCTTGATGCCGTCAGGTAAAGGGGTATATGTCAAAGTGGCTATCAACAACGAAGCTGCACATTGGGTATCCAGTAGCAGTCAGTTTTGGGTAAAAGCCGGATTTAACGCCAGTTTTGGCCTTTTCGACGGTTTAAAGCTGAAATCTGATACCTTGCAAAGCATTGCCCAAGGCGGCGTGCAATTTGCCACCAAAGGCGCAGGAAAAACCGTAACCGGCCCCCTACCCTTGTCCGACGTGGCGCCCAAAGATTGGCAGCATTGGGCACCAAGTGCTGTGCCTGCGGGCTGAGGCTTTGTTAAACTCTCGGGCCTGAATTTGGCCCGAGAAATAACGTGCACAACAAGGCTTACCTCCCCGACGCATTCCTTGCCGCCATGGACGCAATTATGCCGGCGTCTTTGTCACGCGACGATTTCAAAGCCGCATGCCAAACACCACTGCGCAAGGCTATTCGCGTCAATACCCTAAAAATCAGCGTTACAGACTTTGTTGAGCGCATGACAGCCAAAGGCTGGCACCTTCAAGCCATTCCGTGGTGCAGCGCCGGATTTTGGATAGAGCGGGAAGACGAAAGCGTGATGCTTGGCAATGAAACCGAGCATTTGCTGGGGCTTTTCTACGTGCAAGAGGCGTCATCGATGCTACCGCCACAGGCGCTCTGGCACCTGATGACAGACATGCCAACCACGGTTTTAGATATGGCCGCCGCACCCGGCTCCAAAACCACACAGCTTTCGGCGCTCATGGCAAACCATGGCGTACTGGTGGCCAATGAGTTGTCTTCTTCAAGGCTAAAATCGATGGCCGCTAACTTACAACGCCTGGGGGTTGCCAATGTTGCCCTTAGCCATTTTGATGGCCGGGTGTTTGGGGCGGCGCTTACCGACACCTTTGATGCCATTTTGTTGGACGCGCCCTGTGGCGGCGAAGGCACTATCCGCAAAGACCCTGATGCGTTAAAGAACTGGTCTTGGCAGCACATTGATGAAGTCAGTGCCTTGCAGCAAGAAATGCTGGTGTCGGCCTTTCAAGCACTGAAAGTCGGTGGGGTCTTGGTGTATTCCACCTGCACGCTGAATCAGCAAGAAAACCAAGACGTGCTGACCAGCTTGCTATCACGCTACCCCGATGCGGTTGAAACAATCTCCCTCAGCGGTCTTTTTGATGGTGCCGATAGAGCCCTTACCGAGCAGGGTTATCTACATATTTGGCCACAGATCTTTGACTCCGAAGGTTTTTTTGTCGCTGCAATTCGCAAAACCCAAGCGGTTTCGGCGCCAAGCCCTACCTTTAAGCTCGGCCAATTTCCCTACCAGAAAGCCAGTAAGCGCCAAGCAGCCGATTTGTGTAACTACCTAAAAAGGCAGTTTGGCTTTGATGAGCCACTTAATCTTTGGATGCGTGACGGCGGCTTCTGGCACTTCCCCGTTGCAGGCGAAGATCTCATTGGCCGTTTTCGGATGGACCGCATCGGTATTCGCATTGCCGAGCCAGCCGGTAAGGAATGGAAACTGCATCAAGACTTTATTCAGGCCTTTGGCAGGCACTGTCAGCCACTGGCGTTATCTTTAGAACAAGCAACCGAATACCTAAAAGGCCGGGATCTGTCTTTTGATACCTCGGCTACAGGCGAACAGTTGGTGGCCCTTGACGGTTATCCACTGGGTAGCGTGAAGGTGGTAAAGCAAAAACTGAAGAATCGTTTACCGAGGGAATTGGTTAAAGATCAAGTGGTTTTGAAATAGAACCCCAAAAGCAAGCTGAATAAACCAGGGGAAGATTAGGCAAAATACAACGACCTGTTCTAACCTAAAACACAGGTTTTGCACACTTTATGCACACCGTTCCCGTTGTTAATTAGCGCACGGCTCTCACCGAGAGCCATTCCCCTAAGCCCGAAACAAGGATCTCGTTTCGGGCTTCTTTTAACTGTCCCTTACTGAACAGCAAAAAGCCTTTAGCAAAGCCTGAGTAATTTCTTAGGATGTAAGCTCTCCATCGAGCAAAAGGATTGAAATATGGCTCAAGTAACAGTGGTTTATCATTCTGGTTATGGTCACACGCAGCGGGTTGCCGAAGCCGTTGCCGAAGGGGCTGGTGCCAAGCTGATTGCCATCAGTGCTGAGGGTGAGTTAAGCGATAGCGACTGGCAAACCCTTGATGACTCCGACGCTATTATTTTCGGTACCCCAACCTACATGGGCGGTCCTAGCTGGCAATTTAAAAAATTTGCCGATGCCACATCCAAGGCCTGGATGAAACAAAGCTGGAAAGACAAAATCTTTGGCGGCTTTACCAACAGTGCCAGCCTCAACGGCGATAAGCAGTCGACGCTCAATTATTTACAGGTGCTGGCCAGTCAACATGGCGGTATCTGGGTGAGTCTTGGCCTTTTACCCGCCAATACCCAAGCCTCTACGCGCGAAGACATCAACAATTTAGGTGGCTCTGTAGGGGTGTTGGTGCAATCCCCGGCAGATGCCGGCGCCGAGGTTATTCCCAGTGGCGACATTAAAACCGCAAGCCAATACGGCAAACGGGTTGCCGACATCACGGCCAAATTTGCTTGATAAAAAAGGCGCCATTGGCGCCTTTTTTATTTTATTGAAAGAGTGCCGCAGCTTTGGGGAAACAGCGATAAAAATTAGCCGTGGTGATTGCCGCGAGCTCTTCAACACTGATGCCTTTTAGCTCTGCCACAAACTCTGCCACCTCTCGCACATATTGCGGCTCGTTGGATTTACCGCGATGGGGTACCGGCGCCAAGTAAGGGCTGTCGGTTTCCACCAGTAATCTCTCCAAGGGCAGCGCTTTTACCGTTTCGCGCAGCGCTTCGGCATTACGGAAGGTCACGATACCGGAAATCGAAATATAAAAGCCCAGCTCAATGGCCTGCTCGGCCATATCTAAATCTTCGGTAAAGCAGTGCAATACCCCCGCCACTTCTTGCGCTTGTTCTTCTCGCAAAATGGCTAAGGTGTCTTCCTTGGCGGCGCGGGTGTGAATAATGAGCGGTAATTGGCGCTGACGAGCCACCTGAATATGATGGCGAAACGACGACTTTTGCACCTCTGCCGTTTCCGGCGCGTAGTGATAGTCCAAACCGGTTTCACCAATGGCAACGACTTTGGGATCCCCAGACAACGCATAGAGGTCGTTTAAGTCTTGCGCTTCCTTTTGGTCCAAAGGATGCACACCGCAACTGGCGGCAACAAAATCAAAATCGTTAATGGCCGCCATCATCTTTGGAAAGTTTTCCAAGGTAACGCAGACACATAAAAACTGCTCAACACCGCGCGCTTTAGCACGCTCAAGGGCGGCGGCTAAGGTGTCATCGCCCTCTAATTTCAGGCGTTCGAGGTGGCAATGGGAATCAACCAACAAGGTTTTCACTCCTTCCGTCTAACAACTGCCAGGCAATGTCCATCAGCAACCATTTGCCATTAAGGGCGGGCTGCTCAGACAACAACTTTCGCTGCCCCAACACCGCTTGCCAGAGCCGCGTTAGGGCCGAACCACTGAGTCGCTCCTGGCGATCAAGCCGCTCATGATACAGAGGCGCAAGGCCATTGGCCAAACGCGCCTGATCCAACAACCGGTGCGCCAGCTCATCCAAACAAAACAAAGCCTCTTTGTGCCAGCGGTCAGCAAAGGTTTCCGGGTACAAGCGGCGTGTTTCCAATGCCACCAGGTCAGTTTGCAGTTTGCCCACTTTCTCAAGATAACCTGCGGCTAATGCTTGGCTAACGGCTAACGGCGCACCATGAAAACGATTAAGCAGCGCAACCGAGGCTTTAATATCCTGCCCTTCAAGCCATGCCAGTGCTAAAGACTGCTCTGGCGCGGCAATATGCAGTTTTTGACAACGCGATAGAATCGTCGGCAATAGCTGCCCTGGCTGGCTGCTGGTTAGCAGCCAAAAGGTGTTATCGGGCGGCTCTTCTAGAGATTTCAGCAAGGCGTTAGCGGCGTTAATGTTTAGGGCATCGGCCTCATTCATTACCACCACTTTGGCGCCGCCCATTAATGCAGCGCCATACACAGGGCCAATCAGGGCCCGAATAGCATCCACGCGAATGGCGCCTTTTTCCGGGACAACGCGATGAAAATCAGGATGGGTGCCAGCGGCAAACAACTGGCAGCTGTGACACTGGCCACAGGCCACACCGTTCTTACACAACAAATGTTGCGCCAATACATCAGCCAACTGTCCTTTACCAACGCCGTTAGGTCCGGTGAGCAAATACGCATGCGCCAGTCGTCCATGGGCTTGCCATTTTGCAAAGCGGTCCAAATACGGGGTTAGCCAAGGCAGCATCAATGGCACTCCAAATGCTGCACTAAGGCGGCATCAATATCGGCGTGAACCTGGGCAAGAGACTGGCTGGCATCGATGATAACAATGCGGCTGTCGGTCTTGGCAATGGCCAAGTAGCAGTCGCGAGTGCGTTCAAAAAAGCTCAGTTGCTCAAGCTCAATACGGTCCAGCTCGCCGCGCGCACGGGCGCGCTCCAAACCAAGCTTTGGGTCAATATCCAGATAAAGCGTTAGCATCGGTGCAAAGTCGCCCAACACCGCGTGGCGAATATTGTCTATCAAGGCGCTGTCAATCTGGCGGCCACCACCTTGGTAAGCCCTGCTGGACAGGTCATGGCGGTCACCAACAACCCAAGCACCGCTTTTAAGGGCGGGTTTTATTACATTTTCAACCAGTTGCACCCGAGCCGCATACATCAACAACAATTCTGCTTGCGGTGTTAAAGGCTCGTCATGAATATTTTTAACCAGGTCCCGCATTTTCTCGGCGAGCGGCGTGCCGCCGGGCTCGCGAGTTTGCACCACCTGGCCGCCCCGGCTTTCAATAAAGGCCCTTACCCGGGCAACCGCTGTCGATTTCCCTGCCCCTTCCAGGCCTTCTATCACCACAAATCCAGGAGCTTTAAGGGTCATTTATGGCCTCTTTGATAACGGTTCACGGCGTTAATATGCTCGCGAAGCGTTTTGGAAAATACGTGGGTACCGTCGCCCTTAGCGACAAAATACAAATAATCTGCGCTATCGGGGTGCAAAACCGCATCGATAGAAGCCCGTGACGGCATCGCAATGGGTGTTGGCGGCAACCCTTTAATGACATAGGTATTGTACGGGGTTGGCGTCTTTAAGTCAGCGCGGGTAATGTTGCCGTCGTACTTGTCTCCCAGGCCATAAATCACCGTTGGGTCGGTTTGTAGCCGCATGCCCTTTTGCAAACGATTAATGAAGACCGAAGCGATAAGCGGCCGTTCTTTGGGCGCAGCGGTTTCCTTTTCCACAATTGAGGCCATGATCAGCGCCTGATAGCTGTCCTCAAACGGCAAGCCATCTTCCCGCTTGGGCCAGACGGTGGCCAAATAGGCGGTCATGGCGTCATGGGCCTGGGTAAGAATTGACAAGGCATCATCGCCGCAGCGGTACTGGTAGGTATCTGGCATCAACCAACCTTCGGGGTTATCGACCCCGAGCTTGGCGGCAAGCTGCTGTTTACTCAGTTTATCGGCACGCAGCTCTGGTAATGATTGCAGGTAGCTCAGCCACTGGCTGAATTTCTCGCCGTCGACCAAGGTTGCCAAAAATGTCTGTTCTTTACCGGCAGCAGCATTGGCCAGCAACTGCTGAGGGCGCATACCAGGTTCAACGGCGTAGCAACCGGCACGGATGTCGGCAAGCTCCGGGTGCAGCTTTACAAAGACTTTGTAAGGCCAACGGCTTTTAACCCAGCCCTTCTCTTGGAGTTCGCGTACCAGCCGATAAGCACTGGTACCGGCTTTGATATGAATGGTCTGCGCTTTACTTAATGGCAGGGGTGTCTCAAGGGTTTGGCGGTATTGCCATGTTACAAAGGCAATACCCGCAACCAGCGCAGCCATCAATGCCGCCAGGATCCAAAGCAGTGTTCTCATAAGTGCAAGTTACCGATCGTTAAGCGGGTCCGGGGAAAAGCGGAAAAGGTGCGCGCTTCGAGCTGTCGAACCGGCACAATGCCCATCAGGGCGTTGGTGATAAAAATCTCATCGGCGGCCAATAGTCGCGAAAAATCGGCGGTGACCTTATTGACTTCTGCCTTGTCGATAACCAAGGCGCGCAGCGTTCCAGCCACACCGCAGCGCTCAAGACGAGGGGTGAAAAGCTTATCGCCTTCAAACCAGAAAATATTGGCTGACACAGCGCTCACCAGTTGCCCCTGCTCGTCAAGCAAGACGCCTTCATCAGCTGATAACGCCTCAAGGCTTTGCGCCGCTAACACTTGCTCTAAACGATTACAATGTTTGAGCCCGGCTAATAATGGGCTTGAGCCCAATGTGACAGGCAGTAAGCTAAGCGCAATGCCTTGCTCTCGCCAAAGCGGATAATGGGCGGGTTCTTGGAAGTCGCTCAGCCAAACGGCGTTAGCCCCTGCTGCGGGCTTATAGCCGCGGCCACCGGCGGCGCGGGCTACCAGTATTTTTAAGCCCCCTTCCCCTAAGGCTTTCGCTTTGGCAAAGACCGCAGGCGCTAACGTCTGCCAGTCTATCGGTGCCATGGCTAAACGCGCACAGGCTTCATCGAGCCGCGCTTTATGGGCAGCCCAGTTAACAGCAGCGCCCTGAGTCACTTTAACGGTAGTAAAATGCCCATCACCGTACTGAAGCCGGCTTGGGTAAGGTGTCTGGCTCAGCATAAAACCATAAAAAACGCCTGATAAGCCGTTAGGTTATCAGGCGTTTTTATCGAGTTACACCTTTTTAGATGCGACTGAACAGCAAAGAACCGTTAGTGCCACCAAAGCCAAAGGAATTGCACAAGGTGTGTTCAACCTTGGCTTGACGCGCTTCATGGGGAACGTAGTCCAGATCGCAACCTTCAGACGGATTGTCGAGGTTAATGGTCGGCGGAATGGCATTGTCATACAGTGCCATCACCGAAATGATAGCTTCGATTGCACCGGCGGCACCTAACAAGTGACCGGTCATCGATTTGGTAGAGCTCACCATAACCTTACCGGCGTCAGCGCCAAAGACGGATTTCACCGCATTGCTTTCCGCTAAATCGCCGGCCATGGTGGATGTACCATGGGCATTGATGTAACCAATTTGCGCTGGTGTCAGCTTGGCATCTTTAATGGCGTTGGTCATGGCCAAGGCGGCACCGGCACCGTTGTCCGGTGGTGATGTCATGTGGTAAGCATCACCACTCATACCAAAACCGGTAAATTCGGCATAAATACGTGCACCGCGCGCTTTCGCGTGTTCGTATTCTTCCAGCACCATAATGCCGGCGCCGTCACCCAGCACAAAGCCATCACGGTCGCGATCCCAGGGGCGGCTCGCCGCTTTAGGGTCGTCATTACGCGTCGACAGCGCTCTGGCGGCACCAAAGCCACCTAAGCCCAGCGGTGTGCAGGCCATTTCAGCGCCACCGGCCACCATGACATCGGCATCACCGTAAGCAATCATCCGCGCCGCATGGCCGATGTTATGAACGCCGGTGGTGCAAGCCGTGGTAATGGCAATGTTGGGGCCACGCAGGCCATGCAACATTGAAAGGTGACCGGCAACCATGTTGATAATGGTGCTGGGCACGAAAAAGGGCGACATCTTACGAGGACCATTGGCGAGCAACGCTTCATGGTTTTTTTCGATAAGGCCGAGACCACCGATACCGGAGCCAACGGCGACACCACAACGGGTCAGGTCGGTTTTTTCTAAATCAATGCCACTGTCTTTAACCGCTTGGATACCAGCGGCCACGCCATATTGGATGAAAACATCCATTTTCTTGGCGTCTTTGGTGGACAGATATTCATTGACATCAAAATTTTTGACGTTACCAGCGATATGAGTAGAAAAGGCACTGGTATCAAAACAGTTAACCTTATCAATGCCGCTTTGGCCTGCCAACAGAGCCTGCCAAGATGCACTCACGCTATTCCCCACCGGCGATAGCATGCCCATACCGGTTACAACGACACGACGCTTGGTCACGGCGTTTGCCTCCGAAAGGATTTAATAGAGGGTATAGATAGGAAACAGGCGGCCACAAAGGGCCGCCTGTTTGGAAGATTAGCCTTGGTGAGCGGTAACGTAATCGATAGCCGCTTGCACGGTAGTGATCTTCTCGGCTTCTTCGTCCGGGATCTCAGTGTCAAACTCTTCTTCCAGCGCCATCACCAGCTCAACGGTGTCCAGAGAGTCAGCGCCGAGATCGTCTACGAAAGAAGCTTCGTTTTTCACTTCTTCTTCTTTAACGCCCAGTTGCTCGACGATGATTTTCTTAACGCGTTCTTCGATAGTGCTCATAGCTTGTTATTTCCTTAGCAGTACGCTGTGAATAGCGAATGGGGGGTAGTGTATTCGATCCCCAAATCTTTGCAAGGGAAAGGAATTCCGCGAAGTTGCTGGTCAAACCACGACTTAATGCCGAAATTAGACGCACTTAGCGCAATTTCCCACCACTTACGCCATCACCATGCCGCCATTGACGTGCAGGGTTTCACCAGTGATATAGCCCGCCTCTTGAGAGGCCAAAAAGGCAACAGCACTGGCAATTTCTTTAGGATCGCCCAAACGTGCAAGGGGTACTTGCCCGAAGATCCCGGCTTTTTGCTCTTCAGTCAACTCGCGTGTCATATCGGTATCGATAAAACCCGGAGCTACCGCATTAACGGTGATATTGCGCGATGCCAGCTCGCGAGCCAGAGACTTGGTAAAGCCCAGCAAACCCGCCTTGGCGGCTGCGTAGTTAACCTGTCCCTGGTTGCCCATGGTGCCAACCACAGAACCGACCGAGATGATCCGGCCGACCCGTTTTTTCATCATTGGGCGCAACACTGCCTTGGACAGACGATAAAGGGATTTAAGGTTGGTGTCGATCACCGAATCCCATTCTTCGTCCTTCATCCGCATTAACAGGTTGTCGCGGGTGATACCGGCATTGTTTACCAGAATATCAACATCCCCTGCCCGTTCTTTGATGGTAGACAAGGTTGCTTCAATGCTGTCGTTATCGGTGACATTGAGGTTAAGACCACGGCCTTCACCCAAATAATCACTGATGGCCTGCGCCCCTTTTTCAGAGGTGGCGGTGCCGAATACGGTGGCGCCTTGGGCAGTCAGACGCTCGGCAATGGCCCGGCCAATACCACGACTGGCACCGGTTACCAGCGCCACTTTGCCGGCCAATGACATAAAGTCAGACATTATTTCCTCACTTAATTGCAGCTTGTAGCTCTTCGCTCGAGTGCAGGGCACTGGCGGTCAAGCCTTTATCAATCCGTTTGGCAAGGCCACTAAGGACTTTACCTGGGCCGCATTCATACAATTCGGTAATACCGTCTTTCGCCATGGCTTGCACGGTTTCGGTCCAGCGCACTGGGCTGTAGAGCTGACGAACCAATGCCTCTTTAATGGCAGCCGGACTATTTTCTTTGGCTACATCCACGTTATTGACGACCACAATGGCGGGCGCCTTAACTTCTAATGCATTTAAACGCGCAGACAACTTCTCAGCAGCTGGCTTCATCAGTGCGCAGTGGCTAGGCACAGACACACTCAGTGGCAAGGCTCGCTTCGCACCTTTGGCTTTTAAAAGCTCGCAACCGCGGTCAATAGCGGCTTTAGAACCGGCAATAACCACCTGACCTGGGCTATTAAAATTCACCGCTTCAAGTACATCACCTTGTGCTGCTTCTTTGCAGCCTTCCACCACAGCGGCGTCATCCAAACCGATGATGGCCGCCATGGCGCCGGTTCCCACCGGTACCGCGCTTTGCATAAATTGGCCACGGGCCTCAACTAAGGCAATCGCGTCTTTAAAATCGAGGCTACCGGCACAAACCAGCGCCGAGTATTCACCAAGGCTATGCCCCGCCATCACGGCTGGTGCTTTGCCGCCAAGTTCTAAATAAACGCGATACGTGGCAACTGAGGCGGCCAGCAGTGCTGGCTGCGTGCGCTCTGTCGCGTTCAGATCGGCTTCAGGGCCGTTTTGAACCAGTGCCCAAAGGTCATAGCCGAGTACATCGGAAGCTTCTTTAAAGGTATCCAGTACCACCGGATGTGCCTCGGCCAACTGCGCCAGCATACCGACGCTTTGCGATCCCTGTCCCGGGAAAATAAAGGCAGTTTGTTGCATCTTTTATTGCGCCTTATTAGTAACGAACCAGGGCTGCGCCCCATGCAAAGCCAGCGCCAAAGGCTTCCAGCAGCAGGAGTTGCCCGCGTTGAATACGTCCGTCCCTGACTGCCTCGTCCAAGGCAACAGGAACCGACGCCGCAGAGGTATTACCGTATTTGTCGAGGTTCACCACGACCCGGTCCATACCCATGCTTAATTTTTTAGCGGTGGCATTGATGATCCTAAGGTTAGCCTGATGAGGCACCAGCCAATCAATGTCTTGTTTTTCAAGTTGATTGTCTTCGAGGATCTCGGTAACCACATGTGCAAGCTTAGTGACCGCCACTTTGAATACTTCGTTGCCTTTCATTTGCAACCAGGCATCCGCTTCTTGCTTGACCCGGCTGGCATGCGGCGCACATAACAGATCGCCATAATGGCCATCGGCATGAATACAGCTGCCCAAAATACCCGGCTCTTCGCTAGCGCCTAAAACAACAGCACCGGCACCATCGCCAAATAAAATAATGGTAGAGCGGTCTTCAGGGTTACAGAGCTTGGAAAGGACATCAGCCCCGACTACCAGTACCTTTTTGGCACTGCCGGCGCGAATAAATTGGTCAGCAATGGTCAGGCCGTAGGTAAAGCCAGAGCAAGCAGCGCCCACATCAAAGGCACCGATACCGGTCAGGCCAAGCTCGGCTTGCAGCCAGCAGGCTGCAGAGGGAAATGCATGGGGAGCCGAGGTGGTAGCAAAAACGATAAGGTCGATATCGCTCGCATCAATGCCAGCAGCTTCAATAGCGGCCTTTGCGGCAGGAACGGCGAGAGTAATGACAGTTTCATCTTCAGCGGCGATACGACGCTCGCTGATCCCGGTGCGCTCAACGATCCACTGGTCGCTGGTTTCCACCATCGCTTCTAAATCGGCGTTGGTGCGCACCTTACCAGGCAAATAACTACCTGTACCCAGAATTTTTGAATGCATGTAAGGCTCAGTGCTTGTCCAATAAAACGGTGCCGATGCTGCTTTCAATGCCATCAGGCAAATGTCGCTCTGCGCTGTGCACAGCCTGCTCTATCGCATTAAAGAAAGCATCAATGCCGGCATTCCCGTGGCTTTTCACGACAATACCGCGCAATCCTACCAGACTGGCCCCGTTGTACTGGTCGGGGTTCACTCGAGCGTAAACCTTTCTAATAAAAGGCCGGATCATCCAACCTAATACTCGTCCCCAGAGACTTTGCCCGAAGCTCTCTCTGAGCTGGTTCAAAAAGAATTGCGCGATACCTTCGCAGGTTTTGAGCGTCACATTGCCAACGAAACCGTCACAGACAATGACGTCTGCCTTACCAGAGAAGATGTCGTGGCCTTCCAAATAGCCAATGTAATTAATGCTGGCAGCATCTTGCAGCAAGTTAGCAGCGTGACGCACCTGATCGTTCCCTTTCACTTCTTCTTCGCCGATATTCAGTAACGCCACCTTGGGTGATGAGATCTGCTCAACGGTGCGGGCCATGGCAGCCCCCATCACGGCGAATTGATAAAGGGTTTCCGAATCACAGGCAACGTTGGCCCCTAAATCCAGCATGTACACCCGTTTACCATTCACCGCCGGCATGGCTGACACAATGGCGGGCCGGTCAATACCCGGTAAGGTTTTCAAAAAGTGACGGGACAATGCCATCAAGGCACCGGTATTACCCGCACTGACACAGGCCTGAGATTGACCGTCAGCAACATCTTTAACGGCTTCTCCCATACTGGAGTCCCGTTTGCTACGCAAGGCGCTGGATGGACGCTCGTCCATACCCACAGTACAGGCGGCCGAAACGAGTAATAACCGTGGATGATTTTCAAGTCCGGCGGCGCGAATATCACTGCTGATATCGCCGCAGACAAATAAGCGGATAGACAGAGAGGGGTAAAGCAGCAGTGCCCGCGCTATGGCGGGCACTGTTACGGCGGGGCCTAGGTCCCCGCCCATGGCATCTACCGCTATGGTAAACGCTTGCAAGTCAGTAACCGGTGCTTAACCGATGACCTTCTTGCCACGGTAAAAACCGTCGGCAGTCACGTGGTGACGACGGTGAGTTTCACCGGAAGTCTTATCCACAGACAGGCTAGCAGAGGTAAGCGCATCGTGAGAGCGACGCATACCACGCTTGGACCGGGTTTTACGGTTCTGTTGAACGGCCATTGACTAGTCTCCTTAAATCGTGATCACTTCTTCTTTAACTGTTCAAGAACAGCAAAGGGATTCGGACGCTCATCAGCAGGTGCGATCTTGCCAAAACTCATTTCAGACGACGACACTGCACACTGGTCTTCAGCATGCATTGCGACCAAGGGCAGTGCCAGGATCAATTCATCTTCAATCAGCTTTCGCAGGTCGATCTCACCGTTTTCATCGAAATCGACAGGCTCATAAGCTTCCGGGAGCTCTTCTATTACGGTTTTGGCAAAAACTGGCGTATAGGCGAAGTTTACCTCTGCGAGGAAGGACATCGGCTTATTGCAGCGCTGGCACTCCAGCTCAAGCTCCACGGCGGCTTTACCTTCGGTAAAGACCAACCCCTGGGGGTCAACACCACAATGTAACTGTACGTCCACTTCACCCTGCCGGGTCAGTGACAATTCCATCAAACGCGTCAATTCGGTCACCGGCACCACACCGTCGTAATCATCACGACGCTGTGCAGCTTTAACCGGATCGAGAGTTAAGGGCAGCTTAACTTTTCGCATAAGGCGCGCATCTTACTCGGGACCTAAGTCCCTGTCAAAAAAAGCCAACAGGCCCTGACGGGCCCATGATCAAACAAAGCCGTTACACGGCCTGTTTTGTCGAGTCATTTTACGTGAAAATAGCAGTACAAGTGAAGATAAATAGGTATGTCATGGACGTAATTTTAGGGTCCAGCTCAGAATTTCGGCAGCAGTTGCTTAAAAAACTCACAACCGGCTTCGACGTTATCAGCCCAAATATAGACGAAACCCCAAAGCCCGGTGAGTCAATTACCGCGCTAGTAGAGCGTCTCGCCATTGAAAAAGCCCAAGCGGCTGCAAAAATAGCTGCCCGCCCTGCCCTTGTTATCGGCTCCGATCAGTTGTGCGTAGTCGAAGGGCAAATATGTGGAAAACCGCTCAACCGAGAAAATGCGGTGGCGCAGTTACAGGCAGCGGCGGGTAAAACCGTAACTTTTTACACCGGCCTTGCCCTTTTCAACAGCCAAACCGGCCATTGCCAATCCACCGTTGAGCCTTTTGAAGTGGTGTTTAGAACGCTGACTCAGCGACAAATCGAGCACTATGTTGATAAAGAGCAACCCTTCTGGTGTGCCGGTGCCTTTAAATGTGAAGGGTTAGGTATTGCGCTTTTTGAACGCTTAACTGGCCGTGACCCTAATGCCCTGATTGGTTTACCACTAATTGCCCTTACCGCCATGCTCGAAGCCGAAGGTGCAGGCCCTTTAGATTAGGCAAGAGCCCAGCAGCGCCAGTCATCGATCAGGGCATCAGCACCGGCCGCTTTTAGCTTTTCGCCGCCATGGACACCAAAGGTTACTCCCATGGCGCGCATTCCTGCCGCTTTTGCCATGCCAATATCCAGCACCGAATCACCAATCATCAGCGCCTTGTCTGCATCGATGCCGGTTTCAGCAAGGATTTGTTCGAGCATATCGGGGTGCGGTTTTGATTTCGCATCGTCGGCAGTACGAGTAGTGGTAAAAAGCGGCGCCAGCCCGGTAGCACCAAAAACGCGGTCGAGCCCGGCCCGGGCTTTACCGGTGGCAACGGCCAAGGTTTTACCGGTGTTTTTCAGCTCAACCAGCATGTCATTAACACCAGGAAAAAGCGGCGTTGGCGTTGGGTTGAGTTCAACGTACTGGTCGCGGTAAACGGCCAACAGTTCATCCCGGCCTTTTTGATTAAGCCCGGGGAAAAGCTGGTCAAATGCAGGCCCCAAACTGAGCCCGATAATATTGCGCACAGCTTCTTCAGTGGGCTCTTGTAGCTGCAGTGCTCTGGCCGTTTCTTGCATGCTTGATACAATTCGGCCAACCGAATTCATCAGGGTGCCGTCCCAATCAAAAACCACTAATTCGATATCACTCAACAGTTTTTCTCCAAGGTCTGCACTAAGGCGGCAAAGCTACCATCGGGTTTCGCAGTGACCGAAATCCTTTCACCTTCTTTATTGGGGTGATCAAAAGAAAGATGCCAAGCATGGAGCATTAAACGGTCGAGACCTTGGGCCTTTAAACGTGCGTCAAAATCTTTGTCGCCATATTTGTCATCACCGGCAATGGGGTGACCGGCGTGCAAGGTATGCACCCTAATTTGGTGAGTACGACCCGTTACCGGAAAAGCATTCACTAAGGTCGCCATACCCGCAAAACGGCGCTCTACTTTAAAACGGGTTTCACAGGGTTTCCCCTCGGTGTCTACCCGCACCACTCGCTCGCCCGACTGCAAGGTGTTTTTTAACAGCGGCGCGCGAATGACCTTTTTATTACCCGGCCAATCACCTCGCACCAAACATAGATAATCTTTTTGCATGGTTTTCTCGCGAAGGGCCTGATGCAAGCCGCGCAGGGCCGAGCGCTTTTTGGCAATTAGGATGCAGCCTGATGTATCGCGGTCCAACCGATGTACCAGCTCTAAAAAGCGCGCGTCAGGGCGAAGCGCTCTTAAGCCTTCAATCAGCCCAAACGACAAACCCGAGCCACCATGCACAGCCAGCCCCGTTGGCTTATTAACCACCATCAAATAGTCGTCTTCGTAAAGCACGCAATCATTAAGCCGGGAAACCTGGCTTAGATTGGCATTGGGCAGCGCTTTTTCTTCTGCCACTCTCAACGGCGGAATGCGCACTTCGTCACCGGCAGCCAGTTTATAGTCCGGTTTTACGCGCTTTTTGTTGACCCGCACCTCGCCCTTGCGTAAAACACGGTAAATGAGGCTCTTAGGCACTCCCTTGAGGAAGGTCCTTAAGAAGTTATCAATGCGTTGGCCGGCAAGATCCGGATCAACGGCCACATACTGCACTGTGGCGGTGTTATTGGCTGTGCTCATAGGGCGCGCATTCTACCACAGCGAAAATGGCCGCAGTAAGCTTGCTGAAATTCTTGATTCAATGAGATAATACGCAAGCCTGCATCGACTATGATGTATCAGGCCATATGAATTTACAGAGTTTGGTCAATTACCGAGCTTTGATATTGAAAAAGGCACAGCTTCGCGCCGATTAAGTGCGCGTCACTGGACTTGCAAAACGACTGGATGCCTTTTTGGTGAACTATTCCTCGGACAACAGATTGTCCATTCACCAGACATCGTTCAAACGAATAACAAGTGGAAACGCCGAGCGCGCCCCAACCTTTACCCAGCCGTGAGGCTGTACGATAGACCTGCACGGGGCCAGGCCCAGAGGATGCGCACTCAGTCACTGTGAGTGCTGTGGCCATTACAAGGTAATGAGTCACTTATGAAAAGAATGCTAATCAACGCAACTCAAGCTGAAGAGTTGCGGGTGGCTTTGGTGGACGGCCAGAAACTTTATGATCTGGATATCGAACACCCTGGTCACGAACAAAAAAAAGCCAACATTTATAAAGGTAAAATCACTCGCGTTGAACCCAGCCTAGAAGCGGCTTTTGTCGATTACGGCGCCGAACGTCATGGTTTCCTTCCGTTAAAAGAAATTGCCCGCGACTACTTTATCGATGGCGCAAAAATCTCTGGCCGTCCCAACATCAAAGATGTGGTGAAAGAAGGCCAAGAGGTGATTGTTCAAATCGATAAGGAAGAAAGGGGTAACAAGGGCGCGGCCCTCACTACCTTTTTAAGCCTTGCTGGCTCTTATTTGGTGTTGATGCCTAATAACCCTCGTGCCGGTGGCATTTCCCGCCGTATCGAGGGCGACGAGCGTACCCAGCTAAAAGAAGCGCTTTCCAGCCTGCAGCTTCCAGACGGAATGGGCCTGATTGTACGCACCGCCGGCGTGGGTAAATCAGCAGAAGAGCTGAAATGGGATTTGGATGTACTGCTGCACCACTGGCAAGCCGTTCAAGAAGCAGCTGCTAGCCGCCCTGCCCCTTTTCTTATTCACCAAGAATCTAACGTTATTGTGCGGGCTATTCGTGATTACCTGCGCCGTGACGTGGGTGAGATCGTTATCGACCACACCCGGGTTTTTGAGCAGGTTAAAAACCACATTCAAACCATGCGTCCGGACTTTTTGAACCGGGTGAAACAATACAAAGGCGAAATTCCGCTGTTCAATTACTACCAAATTGAATCGCAAATTGAGTCTGCTTTTGAGCGCGAAGTGCGTTTGCCTTCTGGTGGTTCTATTGTTATCGACACCACTGAAGCCCTAACCGCAATTGATATCAACTCTTCCCGCGCTACCAAGGGCGGCGATATTGAAGAAACCGCGCTTAATACCAACCTTGAAGCAGCCGACGAAATTGCGCGCCAACTGCGCCTGCGCGATTTAGGCGGTTTGGTGGTTATCGACTTTATTGATATGACCCCGGCCCGCCATCAACGGGAAGTGGAAAACCGTTTAAGCGAAGCCGTACGTGCTGATCGGGCCCGCGTGCAACTGGGCCGGATCAGCCGTTTTGGTTTGATGGAGATGTCGCGTCAGCGCCTTCGCCCTTCGCTAGGTGATGCATCAAACCACGTTTGCCCACGCTGCGTAGGCACCGGTTTTATCCGCTCTACCGAGTCGCTAGCGCTGTCAATTCTTCGCTTAATTGAAGAAGAGTCATTAAAAGACAACACCGCCCAGGTAGAAGCCCAGGTGCCGGTCAGCGTTGCCGCTTACCTGTTGAACGAAAAACGGGGCGCTATCCGCTTTATTGAGCAGCGCCATGATGTTCGCGTTTTCATCGTGCCTAACCCGCATCTGGAAACCCCGCATTACGAGGTTATTCGTCACCGTGAAGATGACGAAATTGAAGACCCCTCTTACGACTTGGCGAAAACGCCCGAGCAAGACAAAGCGGTTTACGTACCGCCGGTAGCTTCTAAACATAAGAAAGAAGAGCCTGTCCTTAAAGGTTTGCAAGCACCGGCGGCGCCTGCGCCTTCGGCCAAGGCCAAACCCAATAAAGAGGTGAAAGCAGCTTCTGCCCCACAACCGGGTTTATTAAGCCGCATCATCAAAGCATTGTTTGGTGCGCCTGAAAAAACCGAGGCCAAACCTCAGGTTAAAGAAAATAGCAATCGTCAGCAGCACAACCGCAAGGGTGTGGATGCGCGCCGTCAGCAAAAAGGACGCAATGGCCGCAACAATGACGATAATCGCCAGAAAGCTGATGCCGGCAATGAACGCCGCGACCGCCGCAGCAATAACAACAAGGCGGATAATCGCAGCGATAAGTCCCAGGAGACCCGTGATAACGGTCGCCAGGATGACCGCAATAACAAACGCCGTCAGCGTCAGGAAGACGTTAAAGACAAGCGTCAGCAACAAAAAGCTCAAGACGAGCAGCCAGCGGTTGAAGCGCAGCAGGCCGAGAAAAAAGTTGAGCGTAAAGAAAAGCCGGTTCAGCCGCGCCGTGAACGCCGCCAACTGACCGAGTCTGTACGTGCCACCGAAGGTGAAACTCACGCCGTTAAGGACGTTGTTGCTGAGCCTGAGAAAGCAGCCGTCAACGAAGCCCCTGTTGCTAAAGTGGAGACGCAAGCCGCCACCGCTTCGCAACCGGTTAGCCAAGCGGACGCCCCTCAAACACAAGTAACAGACGATGATGGCCGTCAGCGTCGCCGAGGTCCGCGTCACCTGCGTGGGCATCGCCGTCAGCGTCCAGAGCGCCAACAAGAGTTGGATCTTGGGACAGCGGAGCAAACTCAGGAAGCGCCCGTTGAGGTGGCAAAAGTTGAAGCCGAAGCACCGGTAACACCAGCTGTAATAAATGAGGCAAAAGCTGTTGAATCAACCCCGCCTGAGGCCGTTGATAAAGCCGCTGCAAAAATGGTTGAGCCGGAAGTGAAAGTCGTTGAGCCAGTCGCACAACCTAGCGTCGAGCCAACAGCTGCGCCTTCGCAAGTAGAAACGCCTGAAGCGGCACCGGTGGAAATAGAGCAAACACCGAAAGCTGCACCGGTAAAAGCTGCTAAGCCAGAAGGTCGCGCCCAAGCGCCGACCACTAAACCGGCTGAAGTGGCACTGCCAAAAGTGGAACGCAACCCGCAACCATTCGCTAGGGAAGCGGTATCACACAGTGGTAAGGCAGGCGGACTCAACAACCCGAGTTCCAGAGCTTCCAGCCCGATGGCTAAGCTATAAAGTAAAAAAGGCACCTTCGGGTGCCTTTTTATTATCCAATTATCACGCTGACCAAGGCCTTTTATTTACACGCTTTTTGTTTTTAGCGCCGCAATCAAGCCATCAACAGCGGCTTCAACCAAGTCTAGAACGTCTTCAAAACCTTGTTCGCCCCCATAATAAGGGTCGGGCACTTCACTCAGCTGCGTCTGCTGCGCATAATCCATCAATAATTTTACTTTATGCTTGTGCCTTTCTGGGCAGCGACTCATTAAGTCGCCATAGTTGCGCTTATCCATCGCCAGCAGCAAATCAAAGCGTACAAAATCTTCACTGATCACCTGGCGCGCAATCATCTGCGAAAAATCATAGCCTCGGCGCTGCCCCGCTTCCTTTGCTCGCAAGTCCGGCCCTTCCCCTGCGTGATAGGCAATGGTGCCTGCAGAGTCAATATCAACCTCCAGCCCAGCGTTTTTAATGCGCTTTAACGCCACCGCTGCCGCTGTGGGTGACCGGCAAATATTCCCCATGCACACAAAGAGGATTTTAACTTTTTTTATATTCATCACATTTATCCATCTGACTGCATATCGGCGTCTTCCATGAAGGCCGCTAGTACCTCTAGCGTCTAAGATACAGATACAAATAAAAAAAACACCCCGGAAAATAGACAGATGCGCACTTGCCAATTAGCTACAATTTATTGGTATGTCGCCGCTTGGGCATACTAATTGCAGTAAATATCTCACTATTTTATAGCACGACGTTATGTGGGTTTCCTTGTGCAAAGATTAACTAGCCAAAGGCGTTGAACAATAGAGGGACAACATGTTTCAAGAAAAAAAGCGATGGCTTGAGCAGGTAGACGCTCTACAACAAGCGGCCGCCACCTACCGGCATGAACTGGCTGCAATCAAGAACAACATCGGTTTTATTAGCTTCGCGTCTGATGGCACCATTGAGGAAGTTAACGACATGTTTTGCCAGGTCACTGGCTATTCCCAAAGTGAATTGGTTGGCCATCACCATGGCATGCTTTGCGATGAAAAATACCGGTCATCCAATGAATATCGAAAATTCTGGCAAGACCTGGCAGCGGGTATTCCGCAAAAAGGTCAATTTAACCGCGTGCGAAAAGACAAAGCCGTTATTTGGTTAGAGGCCACTTATTTTCCTGTTATCGATGACACTGGCAGTGTCAGTAAAGTGATAAAAATAGCGTCGGACATCACCGAAAATTACCTTGCCCTGCAAGAAAAAAATGCGATATCGAAGGCTGTTGACCTTTCTCAGGCCATTATTGAGTTCACCCCAGACGGCTACGTGCTTAATGCAAACAGCAACTTTCTGCATTGCTTCGGATATGAACTGCACCAGGTGCAGGGAAAACACCATAAAATGTTTTGCAAACCGGCTTTTTATGAGAAAAACCCCCAGTTTTGGAAGCGATTACAATCAGGCCAGCATTTTGTTGGGAAATTCGAGCGCGTTAAAGCCAATGGCAATGCTGTTTGGCTAGAGGCTACCTATAACCCCATTTTTAATGAAGCCGGCAAGGTCTATAAAATCATTAAATTTGCCAGCGATATTACTAACCGTGTTTACCAACTGCAGCAAGCGGCTGAAGTAGCCGCTACCACCTCAGAAGAAACCTCGCAAATAACAACCAATGCCAAGAACGCTTTGGTTGACGCGGTAACGGCGTCTGAACATATTTCAGAGCAAGTAAAAGCCGCTCGAAAAACCAGTACCACCATGCAATCACATTCCTCTGCTATCACCGAGATTGTTTCCACCATCAGGGCAATTGCTGAGCAAACCAATTTATTGGCGCTGAATGCCGCTATCGAAGCGGCCCGCGCCGGAGAACAAGGCCGTGGCTTTGCGGTGGTGGCTGACGAGGTAAGAAAACTCGCCACCCGAACAGGCGAAGCCACAGAAGAAATTTCAAAGGTGGTATTAGCCAACAGCGAGCTTATTAATACCATCGTTAAACAAATGGACGGCATTACCGCTGAAGCTGGCCAAGGCCAGCATATGATTTCGGCGATTAATCAGGGGATGGAAGAGGTTGAAAAAGGGGTCAGTGATTTCACCCGCTTGGTGCATGAACTAACCATGGCCGTTTAAGACTGGTGATCGGCTATCCGGCCTTGGTAGTCAAAAAGCCGGCTTTCAAGGCGCCAGCCTTTTTGCTGTTTTAACAGCAAAAACTTGGGTGGGCGCAGCGCAGCTAAATGCCCAACCAAACGAGCATCATCAGGAATAAAGTGCACACCGGGCGCGCGGTTTGCTTCCACAAGGAAACGCCGCAGCCCTTTGCTTTTAAGTTTGAGAGACTCTTTAAACGGTTGCCCCTCAATATCGCGATAGCAAACCTCTAACAGCTCGCCATTTAAGGTTAATTGCCAATCAGCCACACGAAATAGATGCTGCTGGCGATTTTTCATCGCCTCTCTTAACTGCTTGTCCACATCCACCAGCGCCTGCTGGCAGTGTGGGCAATGCCGTGCCGCAATATCGGCCTCGCCACCACAATGAGGACAAAGGCGCGAACGAAAGCGAAAGTCACATTGCTTATCGGGGCCCGTCATGCCCTGGCAGCGGCGCCCGAAGTGTTCAATGATGTCGCCATCGTCATCCACCTTCCCCCAGAAGGTATTTTGAAAATCACAGACAGGGCAAGGCACAGTAACCGGCACGGTGCCCGGGGGGCGTGGCTCGCCAATTTCAGGGCTGAATAAATCAAAGCCAGAACCGGCATAGTCAAGTACTAGGCAATCTTCTTTGCCGTCGTATAAACGCAGCCCCCGGCCCACCATTTGCTGGAACAGTGACACCGACTCAGTTGGTCGCATCAACGCTATAACGTCCACATGCGGAGCGTCAAAGCCAGTGGTTAACACCGACACGTTGACCAGATATTTCAGCTGTTGGGCTTTAAAGGCCGCGATCAGCCCTTGGCGTTCAGCCACTGGCGTATCGCCTAATATCAGCGCCGCCTGCTTCTCAGGCAGTTCGGCAATGATCTCTCGCGCATGCTTGCGGGTAGCGGCAAAAATCATCACCCCGCGGCGTTGCCGGCTGAGTTCAAGCAAGTGCTTCACAATAGCGGGGGTTAATTTCCCCTGCCCTGCCAATGCTTTATCTAATTCAGCTTGAGTCCAGTGACTAATTTGCTCTGCAAACTGATAACGAATAGCAGGGGCTGGCACCATCTGTACCGGCGTTAAAAAACCGTCTTTGATAAGGGTACGCAGTGGCAGTTCATACACGCAGTATTTAAAAAGCTTGCTAGCGGTACTTCGCACCTGTCCTGCCACATGAAACTGATAAAGCCAGCCACCATCAAGACGATAAGGCGTAGCGGTCAGTCCTAGTACAAAGCTGCTTTGGAAATGCTTTAGCACCTTAAGATATTGGCTTTGCTCATCAGCGCTTATGCGGTGGCACTCATCAATAATCACCAACGAAAAGTCGCTATCAAATTGCCTGAGGTTAGGCGCCACCGATTGAATAGAGGCAAAAACCACCTTGCCCTCGGCATCTCTCGCCTTCAGGCCTGCGGCATAAATACTGCCGTCGGTTCTCACCTGGGCGTATTTCGCGGCATTTTGAGCAACCAACTCAGCCACATGGGTCAGCATTAATACTCGCCCTTTGGCCAGCCTCGCCAACTCAGCTATTACCAAACTTTTACCGGCACCGGTAGGTAAAACAATCAGCGCCGGTTCGCGGTTTTTTTTGAAGTAATTGACGGTAGCTTGCACGGCTTGTTGCTGATAGGGCCGTAATTTCATGAAAATGCCTTAGCAATGGCTTCTTTCGGGGCGCTATCGACATATTCTTTTAAACTGTCCAGGCTTTGCCAGCGGCCAACAGCGGCAACATCCACTAAACTCACGCCATTACGTACTGCTAGGGTGGCAAAACTGCGGCGAAGACTATGACAGCTCACGCCTTTTAGCCCCAGCCGTTGTGCCCTTTTCTGCAGCGCATGGTTTAAGCCGTGAGTGGTCATGCTGCCTTCTTGAACCTGTTGATGCCGATTAATACGGCGCAGCAATGGCCCAGATGTCAGGCCACTTTGTTGCTGCCAGCACTGTAACCAAGCTACCGGATCTAGAGGCTTTGGTAGTGCTGGCAGCGTAAGATATTTACCTTGGCCGGTTTGATCCGTTTTTGAAAAACGGATGTGCAGCCTTAACCCGGCATCAGTTGTTTCAACGTCCTCAAATCGTAAGGCGGCCAGCTCAGACCGGCGAAGCGCTCCTGCCAGGCCAAGGCTTATCATCAAACCGTCTCTGGCACCGAATAATGCATCCGCCAAGCAGTCGCCCAGCAAGGCATTAATTTGCTGCCGCGTAAGGCTTGCGGCTTTTTTCTTGTCACTGCCCTTTTTAAGGCGGCTTAGGGCCTTAAAAGCCAAGCGCACATCTTCATTTACCGGATCGCTAAACCCCTGTTGGCGATGCCAGGCTTTAACCGCACTGATGTGGCTTCGAAGCGTGCTTACCGATAACTGTGCCCCTTTTAAACCTAAATAGCGTGTTAACTGGCTAGGGGTCGCCGGCAAGGTGAAACCGGCGATAATAAACTGCTTTAAGCCCGCACTGTATTGGTGACGAGTACTGGCTGCCGTCGCCGCTTGCAGCCAGTTGTCAGGCAATGCCGGTAGCTTCACGCGCCACCTAACGAGGATTTAAGGGCTTCTAACTCACTTTTTAGTTGCTGGCGTTTCTTCACTTGTTCGGTGAGAAAGCTAACATCGTCAAAAAGCTGAGCCAGTAGCTGTTGCTGCTGGCGCATTTGTTCAGCGAAGTCGCGCTGCGGCAATACATCAGCAAGCCTTAGCTGAAGCTGCTTAATTTCTTGTGCTGCCTGCTGATAGGCCTGTTGGTGTTGGTCGGCAACACGCTGAATGTCATCAACAGCACTGGCCTTGCGTTGATACTCCACCAAGATGCCATTGAGGTTACGAATTTCCTCCCGCGCTTCTTCGACAGCAACATTGAGCTGTTGTTTTTCATTTTGCCATTGCCAACGTGCTTCTTCAGTTGCTTCCTGGCGCTTAGCGGCTTCTGCTTGCCAACGTTCTTGAAAATGTTGCTGCTGGTGAAAAAGATGATTAACTTGCGCCCTGTTATCTTCGGCTTCCCGTTGCCATTGGCTCGCTTGTTGGCGAACCAAGGCCAACTGCCGCTGACTTTCTGACAGCAGCTTCTGTTGCTGCGCCAACTCGGTTTGCACATCACCTAGCTGCTGTTCTTTCTTTGCCAGTGCTGCGGCTGTTTCAGCTAATTGCTGCTGCGTTTTTGCAAGCTCACTGTTTGCTTCAGCCTTGTCGTGTTCAAGCTTGGCTAGCCGGTCTACCAAGGCCTTTTCTGCCGCATTAATTGCCGCCGCTTTCTCTTGTTCCATTTGCTGAAAAAGCGAATCCAGCGACTGCTGCAAGTGTAAAGGTGTAGCAAGCCTTACACTTCTTTCCTCTTGGGAAGAGGCATGCCATTCCTGCAGATAACGGCTAATAGAACTATTGGAGCCGCCCCCTAACCACTGGCGTACATTATTCACTGAAGGCTGCGCCCCCTGGTCAACCAAGGTCTGAGCGGCTTTCCATACGTTGTCTCGATTTGCCCGAAGTTGCTGGCCCAAGGGGTTACGTTGCATAAAGCACCTTTACGTAAAACTGTAATATTTACATTACACACATTTTTACGGATAAAAATAAGACAGTCAATGAATATATAAAATTTTAAAAGATTAATTTTGGTAAGTTAGAATGTAAAGCTCGCCTTCTGAACCTCACATTGTTATGGCAGTAAAAACAGGAAGTTAGCATTAAAAAAATGTCATTGTGATACCCGGGCATCAACGTAGCTGGCACCACAATTCGCCATAGTCTTTAACCATGCCGTTATCGTCGATGCTAAGTTCGGCTGTAAAGCCGGTAGAAAGGTTGGTGTAGCGGTAAAGCCGCGGTGCTAAATGTGCGTAGTTTTGCTCTATGACTTCAAAGCGGCCCTGGGGAAAGCGGTACCAAATAACCTTAATGGTTTTATCGTCGCCAACCGTTAAGTCTAAGCGCCGAATAGGCAGCATGTTGGTGGCAAGGGTGAAGCCAAGGTCAACATCCAAACAACCTTGCCACTGCGGCTGCGGGGCACCATCCATCGTCCAGCAGCCCTCCCCGTCTCCCATAATTTGCACCGGCATGCCGCCTTTAGGAATAACGGTTGCTTGCCGGGTGCGCCAGCTGGAAAAACAGCGGATCTCGTAATCAATAGCAAAAGGGTCGCCTTCGTAGAGGCCAAGTACGGTGCCGTCCAGATCGTGATGATTAAAACTCAAGTGCTCTAAGCTTTGCCAGGGACCTTTCCACAACATATCCATTTGAAGACTCCACGCAGTGTGACGACTTCTATCAGCCTAGCGCAGCCGCGTTGTGAGTGAGGCAGAAAAAAGGCCGCAAAAGCGGCCAATTAGAGCAGACAACGTCGTTACTACATACCGCGAAGGGCAGCGATACGTTTCTCGATGGGTGGGTGACTCATCAGCAATTCACCCAGGGTGCGTTTGCCCCCTTGAATACCAAAAGCGGCCAGTTGCCCTTCCAAATGCGGCTCTTCATGGGCCCGCCCTAAGCGCTCGAGAGCACTGATCATCTTCTGGCGGCCGGCCAATTGTGCACCACCGGCATCAGCGCGATATTCCCGCTGGCGAGAGAACCAGGCAACAATAACCGAGGCGACAATACCAAACACCAGTTCCAGTACCATCACTACCGCAAAATACGCCAAACCGCCCAGGCCTTGGCCCTGCTGGTCGTTACCACGCATGGCATTGGAGATAACCCCGGCGATGACCCTTGCCAAGAAGATAACAAAGGTATTGAGCACACCCTGGATCAAGGTCATGGTGACCATGTCACCGTTAGCCACGTGGGACATCTCATGGCCCAGCACCGCCTCAACCTCATCGCGGTCCATTTTGTATAAAAGACCGGTTGATACGGCGATAAGCGAGTTGTTTTTGCTGGGGCCAGTGGCAAAAGCGTTCATATCAGGTGAGTCGTAAATCGCCACTTCTGGCATTTTTACACCTGCCGCCTGCGCTTGACGGGCAACGGTATTAACCAGCCACTGCTCCATTTGGTCTCGGGGCTGCTCAATCACATAGGCGCCAACGGAACGCTTGGCGATCCATTTCGACATAAACAGTGAAATAAAGCTGCCACCAAAACCGAAAACAACAGCAATAACCAGATAACCGCCGATGGAGTAATACTGCACCCCCAAAGCGGCCATCACCAGATTGAGGACCACCGACAATACCAGGATCACTGCCAGGTTGGTTGCCAGGAATAAAAGGACGCGTTTCACAATAAGACTCCTTTGGTCAAAGACGCGTTGGTCTGACTGACATAATATGTCCAGCTTTTGGCTTTTCAAGCCCCCGCATTAAGAAAATTTCGTTATCATTAATACGTTTGTATCCGTTGAAGGGATTTTATTTGTGCGTGCTCTGTTGTTATCCGCCTCCCGTGAAGGTGACACCCCGTTCTTGGCTCATGCTTTACCGCTGATTGATAAACTGCTTGCAGAAGATGAACGTGAATTGCTCTTTGTACCCTTCGCCGGGGTGACACTGGATTGGGACCAATACAGCGCTAAAGTCGCCCAAGCATTAGCGCCACTGAGAATTACCGTAACCGGCATTCATACTGTTGACGATCCCCTTGCGGCCATTGCCAAAGCCAAGGCCATTGCCATTGGTGGCGGTAATACCTTCAGGCTTTTGACCGAGCTTTATCAGCGCCAACTGCTGGGCGCTATCGCTGAACGCGTTAAAGGCGGTTCGCTGCCCTATATTGGTTGGAGTGCCGGTTCAAATGTGGCAGGTAAAAGCATTCGCACCACCAATGATATGCCCATTGTTTACCCGCCAAGCTTCGATGCCCTCGGCCTATTACCGCTGCAAATTAATCCCCATTTCAGTAACTACATACAGCCAGGCCATAACGGCGAAACACGTACCGACAGACTCAACGAATTTCTCACCCTCTGCCCAGAAGAAAAAGTGGCTTGCCTACCCGAAGGGACGGCCCTGGCACTTGATGGCAAGCAAATGACACTTTTAGGTAATAAAGAAGCGTATTTAATGGCATTTAACGATACGCAAACCGCTGAGCCTGCAACCGACATCACACATTGGCTGCGCCCGTAGCGCTCTGTTAAGATCGCCCTTCTTATTCAAAAAGGAAAACGAGTCAGACATGGCTGATTATCAAACCACAGAACAGAAAGCCAGCTACGGTGTAGGCCGCCAGATGGGCGACCAGTTAGCCCAACAAGCCTTTGACGGCCTCGACATTCCTGCCGTTCAGCAAGGTCTGGCCGATGCTCTGCGCGGCGAAGAGTTCGCCATTGCTCCCGACGAAATCAACGCCGCTTTTGACGTTATTCGTACTCGCTTAGAAGCAGAAGACAAAGCCCGTCATGCCGCTTTTATTGCCGCCAACGAAGCCTTCTTGGCCGACAATGCCAAAAAAGACGGTGTAACCGTTACCGATTCTGGCTTGCAGTATGAAGTGCTGACCGAAGGCAATGGCGCCGTGCCGACTGCCGCTGACAAAGTAAAAGTGCATTATCACGGCACTCTGCCTGACGGTACTGTTTTCGACAGCTCTGTTTCTCGCGGCGAGCCTATCAGCTTCCCGGTTACCGGTGTGATTAAAGGCTGGGTTGAAGCCCTGCAACTGATGCCTGTCGGTTCCAAATGGCGTTTGGCCATTCCTCACGACTTGGCCTACGGCGAGCAAGGCGCGGGTGGTGCTATTCCGCCTTTCGCCACCTTAGTATTTGAAGTCGAACTTCTCGACATCGAGTAACAGCAAAAAGGCAGCTTAGGCTGCCTTTTTTCATGGAAATCCTATGGACTATTTACCTCACCAAATCGTCGAGACTGGGGCCAATATCACCGCATCAGTTATATGGCTGCATGGGCTTGGTGCCAGCGGCGACGACTTCGTGCCCATGGTGCCAGAACTGGGTTTACCGGCAGGTGCTGGCGTGCGTTTTATTTTCCCTAATGCGCCAGCCATACCGGTGACAGTAAACGGCGGTTATGTGATGCCCGCCTGGTATGACATTCTGAGTTTAGATATCGAGCGAAAGCTGAACCAAAGCCAGCTTCAGGCGTCAAGCCATGCTATTCAGGCGCTGATTGAACGGGAAATCGCACGCGGTATCAGCAGCGAACACATTGTTGTTGCCGGCTTTTCCCAAGGTGGCGCCGTAGCCTATGAAGCGGCATTAAGTTTTGGCAAACCCTTGGCCGGTTTGCTTGCACTTTCCACCTATTTTGCCACCCGCCAAAGCGTCAACGTCAGTGCTGCCAACCAATCACTGCCAGTGGCAATTTACCACGGCACACAAGACCCGGTAGTGCCAGAGCTTCTTGGCCAGCAAGCAAAGGCTGCGCTGCAGCAAAAAGGCCTTGCCCCCCACTATCGCACTTATCCGATGGAGCATTGCCTATGCTTTGAGCAAGTTAAAGATATCGGCCAGTGGCTAACGAAAGTGTTAGCGCTTAAATAACCTTAACATTGAGCCCTGTTCCCTGGGCAAGGCGATACCACAGTGCTAGTGTCCTCCAAAAATGATTGTGGAGAGTGAATGAAAAAGGCGCTGTTGCTGTTTTTGTGTTTAGGGTTATCAGCCTGTGCCAGCAAGGCACCACCACCGGCACCCGCTGCTAATCCCCAGGCTGCTAACACTGTTGTTGAAAAGCTGCATCAGCAATACCGGCATTGGCGCGGCGTGAAATACCGCTTGGGGGGAACCAGTAAAAGCGGCGTCGATTGTTCTGCCTTTACCCAAATCACTTTCATGCAGCAATTTGCCACCCCCCTTAAACGCACCACTTCAGAGCAAGTGCACCAGGGCCATTGGGTTTCGCAAGCAAAACTCAAACCGGGCGATCTGGTGTTTTTCAAGATCCGCGGTTACCGGCATGTTGGCATTTATCAGGGCGGTGGCTTTTTCCTGCATGCATCAACCAGCCTTGGCGTTACGGTCTCATCGATAAAAGACCCGTACTGGCAGGCCCATTATTGGACGGCGCGGCGAATACTCCAGTAAAAAAGCCGCCTCTTGGGCGGCCTTTTCAACGTAGCTTACACAGCGAGCGGTAGGTAATGGCCGCGGCGACCAGCATCAATATGCCGCTCGCCAGCATCACGCCCAGGGCGTCGCTACTGTCGACAATCACGCCGCCAAGGGCCGCCCCCAGAGCAATGGCTAATTGAATAGCAGAAACAATCAACGCGCCGCCGCTCTCGGTTTGGTCCGGCACCACCTTGGTGATCCAGGTTGACCAGCTGACCGGCGTGCCGCCAAAGGCAAGCCCCCACAGCACGATGGCCGGCAGGCACAATAGCCCCGCACTACCCATCGCCCACAAGGCCAGCAAAGCCGCCATCATCACCAGCGCAGTGAGCAACAAAACCTTGGCCAGGTGCTGGCCAATCAAACGCCCGGCCAGCAAGGTGCCGAAGAAATTGGCAAGCCCGAAGCCCAGCAGTACCAACGCGATGGTTTGCAGCCCGAGCTGCTGGCTCTCAAGATAATCGCGAAGGTAGGTAAAAGCGGCAAAGTGGGCGGTAAAGATCAGCACCACCATTCCTATACCCAGGCCAATACCCGGCCTTTTCAGTACCGCCCACAGTCCCGACACGCTGCCGCCGGCTTGCGGGCTCAGCGGCGGCAACAACAGCCATTGGCCCACCATGGTAAGGGCACTGAGTACTGATGCCATCATAAACACCTCACGCCAGCCCAACAGCCCGCCAAGATAACTGCCAAGACCCGCTGCGGTGATCGTAGCCAGCGGCACACCACTGAAGATAAGGGATAGAGCCCTCGGCGCCTGCTCTTCGCTGACCAAGCGAATGGTGGTGGCTGCGGCTATGGCCCAAAAGCCGCCCAACGCCAAGCCTAGGCCGATACGCGCAGCCAGCAGCACCCACAGGTTTGGCGCGGTGGCCACCATCAGGTTGGACAGCAACATCAGGCCGCTCAGGCTCACCATCACCCGGCGCCGGTCGATATTGGCGGTAAAAGGCACAACGGCAAGCCCCCCCAACAGTGCCATCACTGCCGTCACTGTTACCGCCTGGCCCATTTGACCGGCACTGACCCCAAGCTCGTTGCCCATGGGGGTGAGCAGGCTGGCCGGCAAGAATTCGGCCGTAACCAGAGCGAATACCCCCATGGCAATGGACCAGACCGCAGCCCAGCCGGTACTGGAGGCCTTGGCCGCGGCAGGATTGGAAGAGTTGGACATGCTTACCTCTGAAATTATTCAAAATCGAGGCTAAGAATACGGTAAGCTTTTCGGACGAACTATCACACCAAGTCCGCAATGATTGATATATTGTCTGAAAATCCGCAGTCCAACCAGGACCGGCTCAGCCAACTGCTGATGGGTATGCGCCTTTTTGGCGTTTGTTATCGCCATGTGCAGGCCGAAGCGCCCTTTGGCCTGAGCTACAGTCATCAGCCCGGCCGCAGCCAGCTGCATATGGTGATTGAGGGCGAGTTGGAGCTGCGCACCGCCAGTGGTTACCAGCGTTTGCTGCCCGGGGATGCTTTGCTGCTGCCGCGCAGCCAGGAACACGCGCTGCTAAGCGAACGGGAACTACCTTGCGCCGATATTCTCTCTTTGGACGCCGAACCGGTGTGCGATCATTTCGGGTGCCTGGGGGCCAACCCGGACAGCAGCCACCGCTTTTTCAGTGCTTGTATGGCCATGGATCTGGGACCGATGCAGCCGCTGGTGGCGCAAATGCCGGAGGTGATCCACGTTGGCACCCTGCTGGGCCGCTACCCCGAGCTTGGTGCCATCCTCGATGCCATGCGCCGTGAGTCGTCTTTGATGCGGGCCGGTGCAGCGGGGATCTTGTCGCGTCTGGCCGAAGTGTTGGCCGCCACCCTCATTCGTGGCTGGGTAGAATGCCAGTGTGATAACAGTACAGGCTGGATACAAGCCATCAAAGATCCACGTATGGGTACCTTGCTAAGCGCTCTGCATCAAGCCCCTGGCCAAGGCTGGACCGTAGCCTCCATGGCCAGCCATATCGGCATGTCCCGCTCGGTATTTGCCGAGCGCTTTAAAGTCATGACGGGCCTGACGCCTCTTACTTACTTGAGTGAACTTCGCATGCAGCTGGCTCGCCAGTGGCTGGAGCAGGACAAGATGGCGTTATCGGAAGTGGTGTATCGGTTGGGGTACGGCTCGAGTAGCGCTTTTTCTCGCGCCTTTAAAAAGGCCACCGGCCAGACGCCGGGGGCCCTTCGCAGCCGTTAGGCCAGCAGCGCCTGCAGATCGCTAAGGGCGCTCACTTCAAAAGTCGGGGTGATGCCGTCCGGGCGAGCCTTGCCGTGGCGATTAAACCAGCAGGTATCAAGGCCCACACCAGCGCCACCGGCGACATCGGCATGGGGGTTATCCCCTACCATCAGTGCTTTTTGCGGCTTTCCGCCCATTTGCTCAAAGGTGAAATGAAAAATATCGGGGTGCGGTTTGGCGATACCGGCTTCTTCTGAGGTGATCACCACATCAAAGATGTCATGCCAGCCAGCTTTGGCTAACCGCCCGGGCTGCATGGCTTTAAAGCCATTGCTGATAATGCCCAGTTTCGCACGGCCTTTGAGGCTCTTAAGTAACGCATCAGCCCCTGCCATCGGCGGGCAGTTATCGACCATTGCTTCCTGGAACTGGCTATTAAGCACCGTAGGGGCAACACCAAAACGTTCACCAAAATGCGCAAACCGGCTTTGTTGCAAGGTGAGCATATCAATTTGGCCCAAATGGTATTGGTCCCATAGCGCTTGGTTTTTGGTTTGAAAATTGCTGTAGCACTGCTCAGTCATGGTGTGGTTATAGCGAGCCAGCAAGCTACCTAAGCCACCTTTGGAATCAAAGTAAAACAGGGTTTCGTCGGCATCGAAAAGCACCCATTGATACTGCATAACATCTCCATGGTGACCTAAAAGCGGGCTGGCAGCCTATCACGGATGCCAGTGAACTTCGATATCGCCAGGGTTTGGGCTGTGGCCGGCGGTGGCCAACAGCGGCGCGCCGAGATGCGCTTCAAGGTAATCAAGGTTCTCTCTTAAGCGGGCCATTTCACCTAACCCACAATTGGCCACCCAGCCAACAAGCTCAAGGCCATCGGCGCGAATGGCTTCGGCTGTCAGCAAGGCATGGTTTACGCAGCCAAGCTTCATCCCCACCACCAAAATAACGCCGCCGCCCCACTGCCGGGCAAGGTCAGAAAACCGCTGTTGGTTGTTCAGCGGTACCCGCCAACCACCGGCCCCTTCCATTAACAGCCAATCGGCACTCTGTTGTTGCCAAGGCGCCATAGCGGCCAGCACCCCTTCTACACTCAAACTCAGCCCAGCCTCAGCAGCGGCTAAATGCGGCGCCACAGGCGGCGCGAAGTAAAAAGGGTTGTGAGTATCCAGCGCTAGCTGCAGATTCGAATGCTGCCAAAGCCTTTGGGCATCATCCCGGCCACCAGAGGCAATCGGCTTTAAGCCGGCAACCACAGCGCCTTGGCGGGCAAGATGCGCCAAGATGGCACAGCTAATATGGGTTTTGCCGGCATCCGTATCGGTGCCGGTTACAAAAAGGCGTTTTGCCATGAAATCAGTCCCACTCGGTAAGTCAGCGGCAGGCCAAGGGCGACGCGCTGCGCTTCCATGGCCGCTACAAAATTATGATATTGGGTTTTGCCCGTCAGCCCCTTCGCCCGCTCTGGCACATGGTGCGCCCCTACCCCTTTTAGACTTTGGCGAAGGGCTTTTAAGTCAGCAAAGTGCACTACAAATTCTTTCACGTCCAAACGGGCGCCAAGGGGCATCGCCAACTTAACAGCGGCTTCATCCGGCATGGTTAACAGGTGGCCCTGGCCCTGCCCCCAAGCGTTGGCAAGCTCCTGAAGGCTGCCGGCAAGAGGCAGCGTTATTGTCGCCTGGCCGCCTAGCGAGAGCACCCGTGCCACTTCATTGAGCGCTTTTTGAAGGTTTGGGCACCACTGCATTGCCAAGTTAGACACCACTAAATCGAGGCTCCCTTCGGCAAAGGGCAACTGCTCGGCATCGGCTTGTATCAACATGGCATCAGGCACTTTACCGGCGGTTTGTGCCAGCATCGCGGCGCTTAAATCCAGGCCCCAGCGCCGCTCGGCGTTCACCCTTGCTAGGCAATGCCCGGTACCGCAACCGATATCCAAGACCTGCGTTGCCGCAACCGGGAGCGCAGCTAACAGCCAATCGCCAACCTGCTGCTGCAATGCGGCGCGGCTATCATAGTGCTGGGCCGCGCTACCAAAAGCGCGGGCAACATTAGCCAAGGCCATGATGCGCCTCCAAGCAGTCTAATAGGCCGCTTAACTGGCTACATTCAAGCCCGGCGTTAAGGGTAATACGCAGCCTTGCTTGTGGCACCGTTGGTGGCCGGATAGCCGGACAAAAATAGCCTTTTTCCAATAAGGTTTGTGAAAGGCTAACCGCGGCTTGGCTACTTGGGCAAAGTACCGGTTGGATGGCGGTGTTTGAGGGGAGCACAGCAATACCACGCTGCTGGCACTGCGCTTGAAAAAAGCCAATCAGCACTGCCAATTTTTCCCGCCGCCAAGCCTGGGTTTGCACCTTTTTAAGGTTGTGCATCACCAAGTTAACTGTCGACAGCGGCAACGCCGTTGAATAAATGTATTCTCGGCAAAGGTTATCAATAGCCTCGCCCAGCACCTTTGGCCCGGCGATAAAGGCGCCGCCGGCGCCAAGTGCCTTACCAAAGGTAGCCATTAATATATCGGGCTTATGCCCTTGCAGTTCCATCAAACCGCGGCCGTTTTGCCCCAGCACACCAATGCCGTGGGCATCATCAATGTAAAGGGTGTGACCTAAGGCATTGAGTGCCGGTATGTCAGCGGTGTCGCCGTCCATAGAAAAAACGCCGTCGCTAACAATAAGGCTAGGCGCCTTAAGCCAAGCATTAAGCTGCGTAACATCCAGATGGCGATAGCGGCGAAAGCGCCCCTGGCTGTGGCGGCTGCCATCTAAAAGCGAGGCGTGGTTTAGGCGGTCATGAAAAACCGGCACGTCCCCGAACAGCGACAGCACACCACTATTAGCCGCAAAGCCTGAAGAAAACAGCCTGACGGTTTCAAAGCCCAGCCAGTCGGCAAGCTGTTCGCAAAGTGCCTGGTGGGCATCGCTGTGGCCGCTGACCAAGGGCGACGCACCAGCGCCACCGCCATCGGTATGGCTTTCTTGTGCCAGGGCGAGATAGTCATTGCCGGCCAAATCCAGGGCGGTAAAACCGGCCACCTTCACATTGCCACTGTCAAGCCGTTCAACTTGGCGACTTTGCCGCCAAAGGCCGTCTGCCCGCGCTTTATCTAAACGCGGGCTCAACCAGCTACTGAGCATTTAGCGCACTTCGTAGTAATTGGTTGGTGCATTTTCCATGGCAATTTGTGCCGAGAGTACGGCTTCGGTGGTCTCGTCATCGGCGCCGTGATACTGCTCGGTATTAATACCAAGCTTTCTAAACAGTTGCAGATCTTTATTGGCTTCCGGATTTTTAGTGGTCAGCAGTTTGTCACCATAAAAAATCGAGTTGGCACCGGCAAAGAAACACAACGCCTGCATTTCTTCGCTCATTTTTTCGCGGCCAGCGGACAGGCGCACATGGCTGTGGGGCATCAGAATGCGGGCAACGGCAATGGTGCGCACAAACTCGATAGGATCTAAATCGTCGACATTTTCCAGCGGCGTACCCTTTACCTTAACCAGCATGTTGATTGGCACCGATTCCGGGTGAACATCAAGGTTGGCCAGTTGCTGCAGCAAACCGGCGCGGTCACGGGCATCTTCCCCCAAACCGACGATGCCGCCAGAGCAAATTTTCATGCCGGCATCACGTACGTGAGACAGGGTGTCCAAGCGGTCTTGGTAGGTACGGGTGGTAATGATTTGCCCGTAGAACTCGGGGCTGGTATCGAGGTTATGGTTGTAATAATCAAGGCCAGCGCTTTTGAGTGACAAAGCTTGGTCAGAGGTCAGCATCCCCAGGGTCATGCAGGTTTCAAGGCCAAGGGCTTTTACCTCTTTGACCATGGTCATCACATAGGGCATGTCTTTTTCTTTCGGGTTTTTCCAAGCCGCGCCCATACAGAACCTGGTGGCCCCAACTTCTTTGGCACGGCGGGCTTCGGCCACAACCTTTTCCACTTCCAACAGTCGCTCGCGCTCGACTTCGGTGTGGTAGTGGCCTGACTGTGGGCAATATTTGCAGTCTTCTGGGCAAGCACCGGTTTTAATAGACAGCAGCGTACTGACCTGTACTTCGTTTTGATTGAAATTTTCGCGGTGGGTGCTTTGGGCGCGGAATAATAAATCGTTAAACGGCAGATTAAAGAGATCTTGGATCTCGTTGATAGTCCAATCGTTACGGAGGCTCACAGTCAGTCCTTATTGTTTGTCTTTGCTTGGCTAGTGTAGAGATAGCCAGTAAGCTGTCAACGCCTACCAGTTAAATATAGTTTACAGTTGGTTGATTTGTGAGCATTTCAGATTCTGACCGCCAGTTTGACCGCCAGCATATTTGGCATCCTTATACTGCCCTTCGCGACCCCTTACCGACTTATCCGGTAACCCGGGCCGAGGGCGTACGTCTTTACCTTGAAAACGGCAGAGAGCTCATTGACGGCATGTCATCGTGGTGGGCCGCTATTCACGGCTATAACCACCCTGCCCTTAATGCCGCTGCAACGGAGCAGCTGAGTAAAATGAGCCATGTGATGTTTGGTGGCATCACCCATGAACCCGCCATTCGTCTATGCCAACAGCTAGTGGCCATGACCCCGGCTCCCCTCGAGAAGGTATTTTTGGCAGACTCCGGCTCTATTAGTGTGGAAGTAGCACTGAAGATGGCGGTGCAGTACTGGCAAGGCCGCGGCCGACCCGAAAAGTGCCGCTACCTTACCCCTCGGCGCGGCTACCACGGCGACACCTTTGGCGCTATGTCGGTAACCGACCCGGACTCCGGCATGCACTGGATGTTTAAAGGCTTGCTGCCAGGCCACTTGTTTATGCCGATGCCAGAGGCCGGTTTTGACGAAAGTGCCGAGCAAGATCTTGTACAGGCAGAGCGCTATTTTGCCGAGCACCACCAACAATTGGCGGCCGTTATTTTAGAACCCGTGGTACAAGGCGCCGGCGGCATGCGCATTTATTCCCCTGGCTATGTAAAAGGTATTCGCGCCCTTTGCGACCGCTATGAAGTACTACTGATACTGGATGAAATTGCCACCGGCTTTGGCCGCACGGGTAAACTTTTTGCCATGGAGTGGGCAGATATTTGCCCGGACATTCTGTGCCTGGGTAAAGCCCTAACCGGTGGCTACCTGACCTTGGCTGCAACCCTGACTACGCAAGAGGTTGCCGACGGCATTAGCGATTCTCCGGCCGGTTGCTTTATGCACGGCCCCACCTTTATGGGTAACCCATTGGCGTGCGCCGTTGCTTGCCAAAGCCTGGCACTACTAAGTGAAAACCGTTGGCAGCAGCAAGTGTTGATGATTGAAAGCCAGCTTAAAGCCCAATTGCTGCCCCTTAAGAACCATGAAGCTGTTGCTGATGTGCGGGTACTGGGCGCCATTGGCGTAGTCGAAGTGAAAACGGCTGTCGACATGGCAAAACTGCAGGCGCAATTTGTGGCACTTGGGGTGTGGATAAGGCCATTTGGCCGGCTGATTTACGTAATGCCGCCTTATGTTATCTCGCCATCGGAGCTCAGCAAACTAACCTGCGCCATTAAAGCCGTTTTATAAAAAAGCCGCCCTTGGGCGGCTTTTTAAAATCCTTGGCGGCTATACACTGCCACGGTATCGCCTAAAAACTGTACCGTTATCGTTTTCTTGCCATCTTTCCATTGGCAGGACTGCGCCTTTAATACCGCATCGCCACAGTTATTGGGTGAGCCTAAGATATCTTCGACTTTATCTCTGTTCATACCCACACTGAGCTCGTTGTAATTTTTCACAGTGACCTTCGAGCAGCCTGTTAATAATGCCGCAACAACAATGGGAAGGATCCAGGGCTTCATCTTTACTCTCCTAACACAATCGGCTTTAGCTTACGCTACCAAGCTAAAGTGCCTCCAGTCTCTGTCGCCATAAATGATCGACCGCTAAAGGTTCGGTTAAGGGCGGCACCACCAGGGTGGTTATTTGACTGGTAGGTTGGTTTGCTAGCTCGCTTAACGGAATATAGTCAGCCCGGCACTCGCCAATAGGGTAAATATTGGCTTCGTACAAAATCACTTCGTGATCGTTGGGATACCATTGGCAGAGTTTTTCGGTCAGCAGTGCCAACCGGTTAGGCTCGGTATCAAAACGCTTTAAGGTCAAATCGCCCGTCACCCCAACCTGCCAAAGGATCAGTAAACTGCCGGGATCAATTTGCCGTTTAAAAATCAAAAACTGGGTGGCCTCCATACCGGTGACACCGCGCCGGCCAGGGTCAAGGCCAAGGTCAGCATAGAGACAGGCATCAGCCGAGATACCAGGGTCGAGCCTGGCGTTGATGTTGGCAGCGTCCGCGGCTTTCATCAGCATATGTGGTACATCGGCAAACACCGCAGGATGCCCATAAAAGACAGCGCAAACACGGCCACCTTCCTTCACAGCATCCATAACGCGGTCGCGCATTAACTGGTAACTCTGTAACCGGGTTTCACCCTGCTGATAAAAAGGATGCAGGGAAATCATGTCTGGCCGCTGTTTTTGCAGCCAGGCCAGGGCAAGACCATCAACTAGCGCAAATACCGTGTCAGCACTGTCGATTTCGCTGTGCGCACGTTCACTTAAATGTTTGCCTAAGGTAATGCCTAAACCAACAATGACCAGACTCATGACAGCGTCTCCTTCTCCTTGGTCATATCCAGACAACTTTGCCCCTTTTCCCTTGCTTCTTTTAAGGCTTTTTGGGCCTGTTGCAGCAGAAAATCAAAACTCTCATCCCCGTGGCCCAGCGCCAAACCAAAACTGATGGAATACAATAAATCCAAATTGGCATCGGCGCCTTTCATACCGGGGCGCTGACAAAGACGCACAGCGTCATGTACCTGTTCGGGTTCAACGTCTAGCGCCACCACGGCTAATTCCGCCGCTCCCAGCCGCCCAACAATGCCCAAGCTTCCAAACGCCTTTTCAAAGCGTTCTGCAACCCGCCGCACTACCCGGTCAGACGTTTGCATACCGTACTGCAAGTTAAAACGCGAAAAGTCGTCAACACTGGCCACCACCACCGCTACCGGCTTGCCTGTACTGCTCAGTAACTCCGCCCTTTTTAAAAGCGTTTGCCGATTCAATAGCTCGGTAAGGCTGTCATGCTCGGTGAGGTTTCTTAAACGTTTTTGCTGGCGGTGATTACGCATCAGCAGCAGCCCAAGGGAAGCACAAACTGCCGCAATGGCAATCAGGCCCAGTACCATCAGCCAGATATGTTGCTTGGCATTGGCATCTTGCAGTTTTAATAAGAGGTTCTGCTGCTCCAGCAACGAGATACGCTGGCGCTGGGTGTCAAAACGCAGCTTGGCTTGTAAGTAGGACAGCCGGGTGTTTTTGCTTTCATTGGCCAGCACCTCCACCGCATGAGCATATTTCTCGGTGTACATCACCAAGGTATTGTCACTCTTTTCTGCGGTGATCTTTGCCAGCAATTGGTAGAGCTCAGCTTGTTCCTTCCACTGGTTTTGGCTGTCTATCATTTCCAGCGCTTTATTGGCCCAGCTATAGGCCAGCGCTTTGTTACCCACCGCAAAAAAGCTTTTGGCAATACCAACGCTGGTACTTATTTGGCCGGTTTTATAACCGACATCATCAAAACCATTTTTGGCTTTTAAAAATGACGTTAGCGCTTCGGTAGGCTGATTTTTTGAAAAATAATAGCGGCCAATAAAAAGGTTAGCGTCAGCAACATAAAGCGCGCCACCACTGGTTTGGCAAAGCGCAATTTGTTTCTTGGCTGCATCTAGCCCTTTAGCCATGCTGTGTTCCATGGAATAGACAGTGGTTAAGGATTGTTGAGCGATGCATTTTTGATAAGGGTCACCGTCTGCCGCCAACTTGACCAAGTGCTCGGCATTACTGAGCGCCGTATCAAAGTCATCAACACGGCTGTACATGTAGGTCATGATGAAAAAGTAATCGACCTTGGCCTGTTTTTCGGTGAGTTTTGAATACAGTTCGCTGGCTTGCATGATGTATTCAAAGCTAGCGTCAAAGTGGCTCAAAATGCCTTCAGCCTGCGCCAATAAATAAAGCGCACGCATTTTACGGTTAGGATTGTCGGTGCTGGCGAGCACCTGCTTTAACGAGGTGATGGCATCCGTGTACTGGCCCCGCAATAACAGTTGGTGCGCTGTTAACAGCTGGTAGCGGATAAGCTCGTCATCGGTTCCGTGGGAAATTTCGTTAGCGAGTTTTTCGAGTAAGGCTTGAGTATTGGCTGGGTCTTTAACGCGGCTGGCTTCGGCCTTTGCCAATAGCTGCTCGATATCATTGCCACTCTCAGCAGCCTTTGCGACTTCAACAAGCCCGCCTAAGGAAACAAGCAGTAAGACTATTATCCCTAGGCGGGTAACCAGCTTCGACACTTAGTCTCCGAAACTGGTAATAACAGACTGAATAGAATTCACTGGCGCAACAGCCGCCAGTACGCCGAGCTTGGCCAGATCTGTATTCACCAGCGCTTGCTGGCAATCTTCACTTAGGCCTTTGGCAGCCATTAACGCAAGGGGGTTTTCATTAAACTGACGAACCAGGCTCGCATCACGACCTAGCTCGTAAAGAAAATCCAATAACTCGACCATAAGTTTGTCACCTTCATTGGTTAACCCAGAACTAATGTACTCCTTTCACGGCCGATGTAAATTGCCTTACCGAGATCCTTGTCTTGTCTGGCCGTGCAGGTATCATGTTTGCTCCTTAACACAGTTAAGCCAAACAAAAGGAAAAAAGGCATGGCGCAAGCGTCGGTAAAAGCAGTATTGGCCGGGGAATTTCCGGTCGGTGCCGAAGTGCAGGTAAAAGGTTGGGTACGTACCCGCCGCGATTCAAAAGCTGGGATCTCTTTCGTGGCCGTTTATGACGGCTCTTGTTTCAATCCCCTGCAAGCCGTTGTGCCTAATTCCCTGGATAATTACGAAAGCGATGTTAAAAAGCTGACCACCGGCTGCTCAGTTTCCATCACCGGTAAAATTGTCGAGTCACCGGCCTCTGGCCAGGCCTTTGAACTGGAAACCAGCAGCGTTGAAGTCTTGGGCTGGGTTGAAGACCCGGATACCTACCCAATGGCAGCCAAGCGCCACAGCATTGAATATCTTCGCGAAGTAGCGCACCTGCGTCCGCGCACCAACATTATTGGCGCGGTGGCCCGGGTACGTAACTGCTTGAGCCAAGCCATTCACCGGTTTTTCCACCAAAACGGTTATTTTTGGATGGCAAGCCCCATTCTTACCGCCTCTGATGCCGAAGGCGCTGGCGAAATGTTCCGGGTATCAACTTTGGACCTGGCGAACTTGCCCCGCACAGACAAAGGTGATGTTGACTTTACTGAAGACTTTTTCGGCAAAGAAACCTTTTTAACCGTTTCCGGCCAGCTAAATGGTGAAACCTACGCTTGTGCGCTGGGTAAAATTTACACCTTTGGCCCAACTTTTCGCGCCGAAAACTCCAACACCAGCCGCCACCTGGCTGAATTTTGGATGGTGGAGCCGGAAGTGGCTTTTGCCGAGCTAAAAGACATTGCCCAGTTGTCTGAAGACATGCTCAAGTTTGTCTTTAAGGCGGTATTGGAAGAATGTCCTGACGATATGGCCTTCTTCCAGCAGCGGGTAGATAAAGACGCCATTAGCCGTTTGGAAAAAATGGTTGATGCCGAATTTGTGCGGATGGATTACACCGACGCCATCGAGATCCTGAAAAACTGCGGTAAAACCTTCGAGTACCCGGTGGAATGGGGCATGGACCTGCAGTCAGAACACGAGCGCTACATTGCTGAAGAACATGTCGGCGCGCCGGTTATTATGCAGAACTACCCCAAAGACATTAAGGCCTTCTATATGCGCCTTAACGACGACGGTAAAACCGTGGCCGCGATGGATGTGCTGGCCCCTGGCATTGGCGAAATTATCGGTGGTTCTCAGCGTGAAGAACGCCTGGACGTTTTTGATGCCCGCCTTGAAGAAATGGGCCTAAGCAAAGAAGACTACTGGTGGTACCGAGATTTACGCCGCTATGGCACTGTGCCCCACGCCGGTTTTGGTTTGGGTTTTGAACGCTTGGTTTCCTATGTTACCGGTGTCCAAAACGTGCGAGATGTGATTCCCTTCCCTCGCGCCGCTGGCAGCGCAAAATTCTGATACAAAAACCCCGCTTTGGCGGGGTTTTCTTTTTGTTGTAAATTACCCTAGCGACAAACAACCAAGGAAGACGTTAGATGACCGGAATTATCGTAGTTGTTGTGATCATTGCCATTCTCGCCTTTTGGCTGGTATCGATTTACAACAAGTTGGTAACCCTCAAAGCCCGCTTTGAAAATGCCTTTTCGCAAATCGAAGTGCAATTAAAACGCCGCTACGATTTGATCCCCAATTTGGTCGAAACCGCCAAAGCCTACCTCAAGCATGAAAGCGAAACCCTGACCAAGGTAACAGAAGCGCGTAATCAAGCCCTGGCATCATTACAAGCGGCCAGTAGCCAGCCGGGCAATGCCGATGCCATCAAAGCCTTAAGTCAGGCAGAGAAACAGCTTTCAAGCAGTTTAGCCGGCTTTAACGTGCAACTTGAAGCCTATCCGGACCTAAAAGCCAGTCAAAACATGATGCAGCTTAGCGAAGAGCTGACGGCCACCGAAAACCGGGTTGCCTTTGCACGCCAAGCCTTTAATGACGCAGTCACCAGTTACAACATCTACCGCAAGTCGTTCCCTAATGTGGTGGTTGCCAGTAGCTTTGGCCACCCCAAGGACGCCGAACTGTTGGAATTTGAAGACAGCGCCGCGATACAAGCTGCACCAAAAGTTAGCTTCTAAGTTATGGATTTTTATAGTCATCAGGACCGTGCCAGAAAAAATACCTTCTGGCTGATGGTCCTCTTTGTGGCGGGATTACTGGTACTGTCGTTCATTACCACCCTGCTGCTTGGGTACGCCATGAATGGCCAAGACCAGGGTTACCCAGCCATTTTCTCGCTTCAGCTTTATTTGTCCGTTACCGGTTTTATCGCCGCTGGGGCGATACTGGCAGCCTTGGTTAAATACGTTGGGCTCCGAGGCGGTGGCGGCCGCAAAGTGGCGGAGTCACTCGGTGGCCGCTTGGTCAACCCTGACAGCCAGGACTTGAATGAACGTAAGTTACTCAACGTCGTGGAAGAAATGGCTATCGCCTCAGGGGTAGCGGTGCCGCCGGTTTACATTCTTGAACACGAGACGGGTATCAACGCCTTTGCTGCCGGCTTTACGCTAAATGACGCGGTAATTGGCGTGACGCGGGGCGCTGTAGACACATTCAACCGCGCTGAGCTACAAGCCGTTATCGGCCATGAATTTAGCCATATTTTTAACGGCGATATGCGCTTAAACCTGCGGTTAGTGGCGCTGCTGTTTGGACTGGTTTGCATTGGCGAGCTAGGCCGGATTTTGATGTATGCCGGCTCTGGCCGGTCTTCAAACAATAAAAAAGATAACAACGCGCTGCCGCTGCTGGGTTTAGCCCTAGTGATAATGGGGTATCTGGGGGTGTTTTGGTCGAAAATCATGCAGGCTGCCATTAATCGCCAGCGCGAGTATTTGGCCGACGCGTCTTCGGTACAGTTTACAAGACACCCTGAAAGCATGGCTTCGGCACTAAAGAAAATTGGCGGCCATAGCACCGCCTCGGTTATCAGCCATGCCAATACTCAAAATTTCAGCCATCTGTTTTTCGGTGCCGCCGGCACCTCAAGCTTTGGCGGTTTACTGGCAAGCCATCCGCCACTCAAGCAGCGTATTTTACGTATTGACCCAAACTGGGACGGAAATTACCTGCGCGCCAGCCCCAATCAAGGCAATGAGCGCAGCAGCAAGGTGCAAAATAGCCGGTCGGCCAATGCCGCAATACAAGCCACTGCCGCCTTAGCAGCCACCCTTCCCCACCAGTTAGATAAGGCCAGCCGCGACCCGTTAGATGCCTGCTACCTGACCTTTGCCATGTTACTGGACCAAGATCCGACTATTCGCGAACGGCAACTGGCGTTATTGGATAACCCCAAACCCGCCGAGCGCTACTACGAGGGATTAAGCGAATTGCAACCGGGGCAGCGCTTTCCATTGCTGGAAAAAGCGATACCTAGCCTTAAAACGATGTCACAAACGCAATTTAATACGTTCAAGGACACCTTGGTTAAATTGACGCAAGCAGACGGCCGGGTCAGCTTGTTTGAGTGGCTGCTTTATCGCTTTGTCACCCACCAAATTAGCGGCCAATTTGAGCATTCAGTGGTTAAAACCAAGTTTAAAAACCTAAAAAGCGTGGCCGCACAGATAGAACTATTGCTAAGCGCCCTGGCTTGGCAAACCCTCGATGCCGGTAGTGCCGAGCGCGCCTTCGGTATGGGTGCCAATACCATTGGCCTTTACAGCCTATCGCTATTACCAGAGGTGCCAGCGCCAACTGAACTGGGTAATGCCCTGAGTCAACTACAACAGGCGTCAGAGCCCGTGCGCCAGCGCTTCTTACAAGGGGCGCTCAAAGCCATTCGCCAAGATGGCAGAGTCAGTGGTGAAGAGGCTGAGTTTTTTAGGGTGTTGGCCGTTTGCTTAGACTGCCCCGTCGCTCTTTAAAAAAACCGACGACCTGTCGTGGCAGGATAATCTCTGGAATGATGTCGTTGAACCAGACGGCTCACGGCGTTTTTACAGTAAGTAAATCAGAGTGACGAAGGCATGACCGCGGCAAAAGCATAGTAGCGGCAGTTCTAGCAGAGGCCACAGCCCTTACTGGCATTTTTTGATGACAGCAGTGATAGGCCTTTTAGCGCTGAAAATGTCAGCGTTTGAGATTTAATGCAAACTAACTAGTCGTCAAAGGTGACACCCACTTCGAAGCCGCTTTCAACAGGGTCACAACGGATCACCACGGCCTCTGTTACAAAGGGCGGGAGTTTTGCCATACCGCCTTCAAGGTGCACGGTTACATGGCTACCCGGCGCAATTTCAGTTTCCAAGCGAATGGCCATACCGTTAGCACTTAAGTTACTGCAAAGGCCACTGAGTTCGCTCCCCTCAACGGTAACCCGTACCTCGGAATTGACTTCCATTCGGCGCTGTCGGCGTAAATCGTCGGTTCTTAGCATGGTATTCCCCTTAGTTGGCCGCATACACGGCATAAAGGCACGAAAATGTCGCTGTCTTCTGCCCTTTACCAGCTTAGAACCAAGGGTGAGAAGTTGACCTTATGACGAGAATTTATACGCCAGCGCCAGAAGGTCAACCTAATTAGCACAACAAAAAACCGGCTGATGCCGGTTTTTTGAATTAGCCCCCACCTAAGCGCTTTTTAAGTTGCTCGCGCAGGTTGGCAGGCAGGCCTTTGATAGTGAGCGTATCGGTAGCTGCGTCATACAGTACCCGCTCGCCAAGGTGCTTTTCTTCAAAGCTGACAGTAACCCCAGCGCCGGTACCGGAGAATTTCACCAATGGCTTAAGTGCGCTTTGCTCGACGGGGAATTTGTCTTCCAAGCCATAGTCGCCCTGTACTGCAAAGTCGGCAAAGCGGCTTTCACCTTCCCAAGGTGGCAGGCTGTCAGACAATTCACTGACCGTGACTTCCTCGCCACTAGCAGCCTTTTCTTTGCAGTAATCAAAAACCTGCTTGCCGACTTCCTGGCGTTCCTGACCCTCAAGACCTGTGGCTGCGCAGTAGTCATCAACTGCCGTTAGTAAGGCTTGGCTCTGCGCTTTGGCATTTACCCCTTCTTCGCAGCCGAGAAAGTCGAGGAAAAAGTCAGACACCTTGCGCCCGGCCCGGCCACGAATAAAGCTAATATATTGGCGGCGTTCGGGTTCAACCTGCCAAGCCGTCAAGTCAATGCTGGCCGCCAATTGCAGGCTTTTTAGTTCTAAAAAGCGGGTTTGCCCCAATTCCAAGGCATCGGTAATGGTCACTGAGTCTTGTGCTTTTAACTGCATCACTAGCAGCTTATCAACGGCCAAGTGCTGGTAATGCGCCAGCAGCAAATAGCCGGTTTCAATCAGCGCATAATGATTAAGCTGTGCTTGCAGCAGATCGGCCGCTTTTAAGGTAAAAGGCACAAACGGCAACTGGCCATCAAGGTAATTAGCCAAGGTTTCAGCAAAACTTGACCCCGTTTCATTAAACGCAGCAAAACCTTTACCTGGCTTGGCGGCATAACTGGCATGCAGTTCACCAATCAGGTTGGTAACCGCCTCAGTGGCAGGCAGGGGTTGTTCACGGGGCTTAACGGTCAGCAGACCTTCCTGGTTAAGATCCAACCGATGGAGGATCACCGCTTTGACTTCAATGCTCATAGTCTATCTGGCTGGTTAACAGGGCGTGCTATGATAGCAGCTTTGATGCTTTACGAGATCGCAAATGCCTTTCCAATCCAAATATAACCCTGAGCAAATCACCGAACTGTCCAGCGATATTCTTGACTTGTTGACGAAGGAAAAAGCCCCAGTTGACTTGGCGCTGATGGTGCTGGGTAATGTATTGAGCAATGTCGTTAATGACAATGTTCCAGCCAATCAACGTGCCAATCTTGTTAAGCAGTTTGCGAAAACACTGGAGCAAAGTGTGGTTAACGGTCACCACTGATTGCCGAAAAACCGATTCGATGTGACAATGATCTTGCCAAATCAACAACTAGCAGACGGGTAATGACAGGAAAGGAAAAGGACGGGCTGGAGCCCAGACTGGCGGAAAAAATCTCCAGGCTGATCAACTGGGGACACTGGTTTGCCTTCTTCAACATCTTGCTTGCCATGCTGATTGGCAGCCGTTATCTGGTTGAAAATGGCCTTCCCAGCAGTTTTTTAGGGTTACTTTACACACTGGTAACCTGGGCGGGCCATTTTGGTTTCCTGACCTTTATTGTTTTTGTTGTTACCCTTTTTCCCATTTCTATTCTTTTACCCTTACCCAGGCTGATAAGGCTTATTGGTGCCCTAGTGGCCACCCTAGGCCAAGTGATCTTATTGGCCGACACCTTTGTTTTTGGCCAGTACCGTTTGCATCTAAATGGCTTTTTGTGGGATCTCATCGCCTCTGGCGAAGGCCAGGTGCTGACTAAGCATTACTTTACCTGGCTCGCCATGGGCGTGCTGATGGTGCTGATTTTCGCGCTGGAATTATTGGCAGGTAATTACCTGTGGCGCCGCCGCCACCGCTTTAAAGAAAAGCGCCTGGGCTTTAACATTGCGGCGCTATTTGTGGTGTGTTTCTTTGCCTCACACAGCATGCATATCTGGGCCGATGCTCGGGTCTATTACCCCATTTTGCGGCAGGGCTCGGTGTTCCCGCTGTCCTACCCGGCGACGGCAAAAACCTTTTTGGCAAGCCATGGCCTGTTGGACATGGATGACTACCAAAAGCGCCTAAGGGATAGCAAGGGCACCCACAGCATGCTCAAGCTACCCCAGACTCTGGCGCCGTTTAAGGAAAAAGATCCCAAGGTTATCGTGGTAGTCGTTGAAGGCCTTCGCGCCGATGCGCTAGATGAAAAGGCAATGCCAAACCTCACGGCCATGGCTAAAAGCGGCATTCGCTTTACCGACCACTTCTCGGGTTCTAACGATGCAAAAGATGGCCTGTTCCCCATTTTTTATGGCATGCCATCGGTTTACCAAAATGCCGTTATTCTCGGTAAGGATCCGTCATTGCTGGTTAAAAGCTTTGAGGACTTAAAACTGCCGGTTGGTATTTTTGCCTCCGATGATATGGAACAAAATAATCTTGCCCAAACCGCCTTTCGGGATAAAAACTTCCCGCAGTACAGCGGCAGTGTCGCCCAACGTGACAGCAGTGCCATTAGCGCGGTTATCCAGTGGACGGCAAAGCAAAGCGGCGGTTATTTTGCGTATTTACAGTTAGGCGCGCCTGCCAGCTTCTCTACCCCAAAGAACTACGCCAACCCTTTCCAGCCAGACTGGCCAGTGGTCAATTTGGCCGAGCTTGATAAAACCAGTGATGTTACCCAGGTCAAAAACCGCTACCTCAATGCCGTTCATTATTCCGATCACTTGCTAGGGGAGCTGGTCGATAGCCTCAAAGCCACCGGAGAGTACGACAACACCATCTTGTTGGTCACCTCAGACCATGGCATGGAGTTTAATGAAACCGGCGGTAATACCTGGGGCTACAACTCTAATTACAGCCGCTACCAAACCCAGGTGCCACTGGTTATTCATTGGCCAGGAAAAACGCCACAGGTGATCAATAAACTTACCAGTCATCAGGATATCCTCCCTACCCTGATGACAGACGCTTTGGGTAGCGATGTACCCGCCAAAAAGTACAGCTCCGGCACAGATCTATTCAGTGACCAAGACCCCGGCTGGATAATCCTGGGCGACTTCCACCAGTTTGCCATCTTGCAACCCGACCGCGTTTTGGTGATGGATAAATTGGGCCAATACAGCATTCGCGATAACCGCTACCGCACTATTAAAAAGGCCCATATTCGCGTTGGTACCCTGATGGACGCATTAAAAGAGCTAAAACGCTTTTATCGATGACAAGAGGCGGCCCACCGGCCGCCTTTTTTATTAAAGCTGCTGTTCTCTTTTGCGTTGATTTTCCAATCAAAAAACCACGCATTTTGGTTATCAACAGCCATTGACTCTAAACACCGGGCAAAAAGTCACCAAACAGTATCCATATCGCCAAAGAAGACTTGCAAGCGCCCCGAGGATGAGTAAACTTGTCGGCGTTGCATAGCCAGTCCCCACGCTTAATGCAGCAACGTGGTCAACGGCGCGTAGCGCAGCCTGGTAGCGCACTGTCATGGGGTGTCAGGGGTCGGAGGTTCAAATCCTCTCGCGCCGACCATAACAGAAAAGCCCTCATCATAGATGAGGGCTTTTTCTTTGCCTGTTGCAAGGCGTATATCATTGGCAAGCGGGCCACTGCTGCTATTAATTGTTAACCTTTTCCCAAAGCATACCCCCATAGCAACGCTAAGCCCGGCCGGTGAAAGCCATTGAATGTTCCCTTGATATCGCCCTCTTCTACTTCAACGCAACCGGCAAAGTCGTCTTTCTAGCCGCTTGTTACTTTTCACCACAAGCTGTCATAACAATCTGCACACATGACAGTTCTTGCTTTGTAGCAAGGCGGTCGTTGCATAAAACCTCACCACTACGGCCATTTTGGCAACACTCAAGGCCGATGACCCAAACTTTACTTGCATCATAAGTACAGATAGGTGAGAGTAGCGGCCGCTGCACAGCTAACCCCCACGCTTAGCAGCAACGTGATTAACGGCGCGTAGCGCAGCCTGGTAGCGCACTGTCATGGGGTGTCAGGGGTCGGAGGTTCAAATCCTCTCGCGCCGACCATAATAAAAAAGCCCTCATAAATGATGAGGGCTTTTTTATTTGCACTAATATTAACAACAGCTTTAACTCTTAAATTTGTCTCAAAGTGTATGATGAGTAAATCACTTTCTGTGTATGGAAGTTAATATTTAATTAAGCAACATACTCCATCTATGAAAAGTAATGCAAAGTATTGAACCTTTTTTATATCGCTGTTCTAAACATTCCAATAAGAAAGGAAATGCTACACTTTTGTCAACTAAAACCTGAGAGAAAAGTAATATACACAATGTTTTAATACTTAAAAGTAGTATGAGAAATCAAAACCCAAATCGTGCATGACAACTAAGATCCTTTATAGAGGCTTTCATGGGCTTACGTACAAAAGTACGCAAAATATTTTGGAAACTTGACGACCGAAATAAAAAAAGAAATGGCTATGATGTTGTCCATTATTTACACATAGGAAAATCTGGCGGTAGCGCATTTAAATACGCCATTCGTGGAGAAAATAAGAAAAATAAACGCGTTATCTTTCAAAATGTCATTTTTTATATTCACGGCCACAACGTTCCCATGATGCAGGTGCCGAAGGGTGAAAAAGTGATTTTTTTCCTAAGGGACCCAATCAAACGATTTATTTCATCGTTTTATGAGCGTTTAAGACAAGGCCAACCTAGGGTTTTCTTCCCTTGGTCTACCGGCGAAAAAGAGGCCTACCAGCATTTTAAAACCGCCAATGAACTTGCATCAGCACTCAGTAGTGAAGATGCCATTCAGCGTCAGCAAGCTGAAGACGCCATGGCGGCCATTGACCACATTCGTAGCCCACAAATATCTTGGGTAGAGTCGCTCGAGTATTTGCGCTCTCGTCGTGATGACGTCTATTTCATTGGCGCCCAAGAAACCTTGAATGATGACTTTCAATTGCTTAAAGCTAAGGCACGGCTCCCTGACAGTGTGCAGTTACCTGACCGAAATAATATTGTGTCAAACACAATGCCCGATGAGTTTGATAAAACACTCTCCGCACAGGCAGAGCAAAATTTGCGCAACTGGTATGCCAAAGACTATGAGTTGATTGCGGTAGTTGCTGAAGAGTTTGCCGATAAGAAGCAGCACTAATGCTTCACCGCTAATAAGGCCCTGATATGAACGTATCAGGGCTTTATTCTTCTCGTTAAAAGCGCCACACTGACGCCCTTTCTGCAAAGGGTGTTTTTCCATGGCTTGGGTGCTTTGCCACATTGACGACAGTTTTTCTCATACCATGCTGCTTGAGCGAGGCAGTGAGTACCAGGTGCTCGATGACGAAGACACCTTGGTGCACTACCTGACCGAAGATTATCTGCGCCTGGTCGCTTTTGCTGGTGAGTTGGATGAAGATCAACAAGAAAGCGCCCGCGAGCGGTTTGAGCATTTGTGCCAACTACTGGAAGGCCAGGCCCTGGCCGATGCCCTTAATGACCTCACCACCGGCCTTAGGCGCATTGTTTATTTGGGCAGCTTGGAAGCGCTTTGCCAAGAGTCCACCCCTTTCGCTGACGCTTTACGCAGCTTTTTTTGGGCAACCGATGATGACGGTGACGAAGACGACCCAACAGCGCCGGTGCCAATGCATCGCGCCGAAGAGCTGGTGGCAAGCCTAGAAGACTTTCTTGTTGAAGGCGATTATCGGCATATCTAACGCTGGCTCAGGGCAACGGCTTTAGTGCTGGCCGCTGCTTTGCAACCACATAGAGTTGGTTTTGCTGCTTATCCTGAGGACCTGGCAATATGGCCAGCCAGTTAGGCCCTTGCTGCCAGCGTGAGCCATCCACCGGCAAGGGAATGCTAAGGGTCTGTTGATGCTTGAGTTTGTCGGCGATGAGCCGGTAAAGGGCTAGGTGGTTTTGGTCTTTTTTTACAGCGATAAAATGACTGCCATCAAGTTTAAATGCCGCCATCAACGGCACACGAAATTCACCACTGCTAAGAGACACCTCCATATCGCTGTCAATTCCCGTTGCCAACGCATGCAACTTACCGCCAGCGAGCAAACGAATGTCTAAATCTACCGATACCGAACCGGTTAATAGCGCCGAAATCACTTTTCCTACCCCCAATTTCACCGCAGGTGTGTAGAGATCGAGGCTGCCATCACCATTTAAATCTTGTTGGCGCAATTCAAAAACCACGCCCTCGCTCTCAAAGCCGGTATCAGGCGCTACCCGATACCCCAAACCATTGGCTATTTTTATGCCGAAATGCACTTCAAAACGTTGGCTCCTATCAAGCAGCCCCTTCGAATGCAGGCTCGAAATAATGATGTCTTTGAGTCCATCACCATTAAGGTCGGTTACCGCTTCCAGGGTGCGAACGCGAAGCTTGCTAAAGTCTTCACCATCATTAAGCCGCAAGGTACGTTTGGCTAGCGGCGTTAATTTAAGACCAGGGGCAAAGACAATGGGTGTTTTGGCAAAACCTCGGCCTTGGCCAAGATAGACCACTAAGCCGTTATCCCCTTCCACCAGCAAATCCGGCACCTTATCAAGGTTAACGTCCACCAAGTGAATCGCTTTTTCCTGGTAATAAGGTGCCCCCATGCGCAGGCTCATAAAGGCCGTTACCGGAACTTCACTTTCCAAAACAAGTTGGTTTTGTTTAATGCGATAAACGCGAAGTGCTGAAAATCCGGGAATAAATAACCGATTGCCGTGGCACCAAGATACTTTTGACAGGTACTTGGGCACCACGCCGCGCCACAGGCTTGGCGCCTGTCCTATCAACAGCGTTTGCAGGTCTTGGTGCAAGTAAACGTTATCTTTCGCAAACAGCAGCAACCGGCCATCATCCATGGCACAAAAGCGGTCGGTGTTATTGGGCAGCGCAATAGACCGAACTTGCCAATGCGCAGTATCCACTGCACTCAGTTGCTTTTGCCCTTTGTCTTGCCCCGCGAGATATAAAATAGGCCCCGCTTGCAGCCAGTCGCCGTTAGCTTGGGTGGGAAGCGCCAGCGCAAACCACTGCGCCGCCCATAGCGGTGCTGAGCAAAAAACACTAACCAGTATCAACGCTGTTTTCAATGGTTTTTCCCTTGCGTTGTGCCTATAAAAAACCCGGGTATAAACCCGGGTTTTAGTTTTACTCATCGTCACTCGGTAGGTTAACGATGGTCATTTCTTTTAACAGGTTATTGGCGCCATCGAGTTTGTCCATCACCCACAGCATGTAACGCACATCCAAATGGATGGAGCGGGTGTTGGCGGTGAAATCCCAATCGCTATTGATGGAATCAAAGGTGCCATCAAACAGCAGCCCGACCAACTGCCCTTTCGCATTCAAGGTGGGTGAACCGGAGTTCCCACCGGTGGTGTCAACCGTCGACAGGAAGTTCACCGGCACCGAATCAAGGGCCTGCACGTAATAAGGGCCATAGTCTTGGTCGGCAATGGCATCGAGTTCGTCTTTAGGCGCATTAAAAGGCACCTCGCCAGTGCTCTTGGCCACGATGCCCCGAAGAGTAGTAAAAGGCGTGAAATAAGACGCCCCTTTCTTGAGGTATTTGGCACCATCCTCATCTTCTTTGATGGTGCCTTTTTCCGGGGTATAGCCCTTCACATGGCCATAGGTGATACGCAAGCTCGAATTGGCATCAGGATAAAGGGATTTGCCCTCACTTTGCTGGTAAGCAATAAGCGCCTGCATAAACTGCGGGCGCACTGCCATAAAATCGCCTTCGGTTTCTTTTTGCGCCGCTTCCATGGCTTGGTATGCACCGTAACTGGCAACAGCAAGTTGAATAAACGGATCGGTGCTGTTTTGAAAGTCTGCAGGGGCTTTATTCAACCAAGCTAGGCGAACGCTGCTGTCGGTAAGGGTAGTATTGGTGTAATAGCCATCGAGGGTCTTACTCAGCTCACTGGTTTTCTCAACAGGCAGTGCCTGGTCAATGGCCGCAAAGCGCTCTTTTTTGGAAAGCGTTTTATAGCGGCTTAACCCGTCCAGCCAAAGTGCTTTATCTACCACCGGATGAAAACGTCGGTCCATGGCTTTTAAGCTGTCAGCAAAGGCATCTTTGTCACGGTTTTGAAAGCCCTCGTCACGCTCTGCATCTGGCTTTTGTTGTTCATTGGCCCATTTGTAAAGCCGATAAGCAGTTTTATATAGCTGGCTGCTCATCGCCTCACCGCGTTTACGGTCAATGCTCTGCTGCTTTTGGGCCTTTTTAACCAGGGCGTTGTAGTCGGCCAGCGCTTGGCCATATTGGCTTTGACGCTGCGGGCTTTGCCGCACCCAACTGGCTAACTTTGCTTCGAACGCTTGCTTGCGAGTCACCAGATCACTCTTAGCAAAACCGGCAATTTGTCCTTCGAAATTTTTGGCGTAATTAAGTAAACCCTTCTGGTACGCGGCATAACGCAGGCACGCATCAGGTACCCCTTTGCAGCTGTCGGCAATCACCTTATCGGTATGCGCCAGGTATTTCTGCATGGCCGGGTAGTAATGGTTTATCGCATATTTCACTTCTTCGCTGGTGCGATAACGATTGGTTCTTCCCGGGTAGCCTGCCACCATCACAAAGTCGTCTGGCGCAACGCCACCGCCGTCAATGGTTAGAAAAGATTTCGGGTGGTAAGGGACGTTATCCTTACTGTAATCGGCACTCTTGCCGTCTTTGCTGACATAGGCGCGCAGGAAGGCAAAATCGCCGGTTTGCCGTGGCCACATCCAGTTATCAATATCGCCGCCAAATACCCCTATGGCTTCGGCCGGGGCATACACCAAACGCACATCCTTGATTTCCAGCTGCTTTAATAGCCGGTACTGGGCACCGCCGTAGTAACTAAAAACCCGGCAGCGATAACCTTCACTGGCTTCACAGGCCGCCACCAAGGCTTTTTCTTTTGCTTGTTCGGCTTGGTAGCGGGCCTTGCCTGTTAACGTCGCCATCGCCGCATCAATGGCGTCGGTGACATCAGTTATCGACTCGGTTACCCAGATCCGGGTGCCCGGGGCGGCCGGTTTTTCCTGTGTCATGGTGTCGGCGAGAAAGCCGTCCACGGTTAAGTCATGCTGCGGCGTGCTGTTATATTGCAAGCTGCCAAAAGCGCAATGGTGGTTGGTTACCACCAGGCCTTTGGGAGAGACAAAAGAGGCGGTACAGCCCCCTAAGCTCACCACCGCATTCATCGGTGCTTTGGTGAGGTCGGCCAAGTCGGTAGCGGGGATCTCAAGGCCGGCCTTTTTCAAGGTGTCGGCCATCTGCGGCAGTTGGCTCGGCATCCACATTCCTTCGTGCGCGAAGGCTGACGCCGACAACAAGGCCAAGGACAGCAAGGCTTTCATTCGGTACTCCGTTGTTGGAAGGCTAAAGCACAGGCAATCCTGCCCTTGCTTTTTTAGTAACAAGCCCCATATTGCACTGCATAGCCCTCTGAAAAAAAGTCTTTATGAGCCAGTACATAGTTGATGTCACGTCCGAAAACTTCCAGCAAGTGATACTGGAGGCGTCAAGCCACCAGCCGGTGTTGGTGTTTTTTTACGTTCAAGGCCATGAACCCTGCGACAGCTTAAGCCCCGCCTTGGCCGACCTTGCCAACGAGTATCAAGGTGGCTTTACCCTGGCCAAGGTTGACTGTAATGCCGAACAAATGTTGGCCGCACAGTTTCAAATTCAGGCGGTGCCCACCTTATATCTGGTTAGAGATGGCCGCCCTGTTGACGGTTTGGCCGGGCCGCAAACCAAAGACGCCGTGGCGCAAATGCTGGACAAACATGTCGAAGCGCCGCTAGACCCAGACTTTGAAGCTGGCCTTGCCTTGCTGGAAGCGGGCAACACCGCTGAGGCTATCGCGAAGCTCAGCCAGGCGATGCAAACCGCCCAGGACCCGCACCCGGTGAAACTGGCGCTGATTCATGCCTACCTGCAGGAAAACCGCCTGGACGAAGCCGAACAGCTGCTTGGCACCATTGCCATGAAAGACCAAGACGCAGACTACAAAGGCCTGCTCTCTGAATTGCAGCTTAAAAAGGATGCCGCCGATACGCCCGAAATTCGCTCCCTTACCGACGCCCTGGCCGAAAATCCAGACGACAACGCGCTGCGCCTAAAATTAGCGGTGCAACTGCATGCGGCCGGCCGTAACGAAGAAGCGCTGGACAGTTTGATGACCATTTTGCGCACCGACTTGAATTTCCAGGATGGGGAAGCGAAGAAAACCTGTTTGGACATTCTCTCCGCCCTTGGTCAAGGTAATGCACTGGCGGCGAAATACCGGCGCCAACTCTTTAGTTTGCTCTATTAAAAAAAGGCGTCTTCGGACGCCTTTTTTATCCCTGCTTTCGAGGCGCCTGGCAGTGCCAGCAAACTTCAAAGGCACTGCCGTTATGTTCACCGCATTGCCCGCAATACCAGTCATGGCCACTGTGATTAAAATAGCCGTCTAACACCGCTTTGGCTTCAGAGAGGTGATGGTGATAACACCACAGCCGGATCTGTTGCACATCCGTGGGCAGGTCGCCAACCGCGCCCATCAAAAAGTCGTTATCAATACGCACCTTGATCCCTTCCCCGGCCAGTAATCCTTTTAGCAGGTGGGCCTCAATGGTATTGGCAGCGGTATAAAGCAGCGTTTCCGTCACAGCTTGCTCCCTAAACTCAGTAGCTGATATTCATCAACAGCATGTTCGTTGATGTCTTTCATATCTTTAGCAAAAAGCCACTGGCCATGATACTGGCATCGATCCCAAAATCCGCCCCACCAACGTTCAGCGCCGGTTAAATGTAAATCACCGGTACTGTCAAAGTAACTTAACTGGCCGCCGTGGCGATAGCCAAAACACCTTGGTGGCAGGCGGGTAATGACATCCTGGTCGTTCACGACGCGCCAGTAACGCTCGCCCAGCAAGGCTTCAAGGGCTGCAGCCAGTTGGTTATCAAAGACCCTTGGGCAGCCAAAGGTGCAAAGCCCGGCCAGTTCGATGTTTTTATCCAGCGCCAAAATGGCGGCTAGCACCGAGGCAACAGCGCCGCCAATGCCGTGGCCAGCAAGCCACAGCGCGGTGCCGCTTTTGAGCTGTTTGGAGAGTATGGGTGTCAGTAACGGCAGCAATGTTTGCGCTTGCCTTAGAAAACCTTGGTGCACAAAACCCAGCGGCATTTTAGCCGGCCATGGCTGGCGCTGCGCCTGCAGATCGGTTGCCCAGTCGCGGGTGTTGGTTTCATCGCTATGGACAACCACAATCAGGTGCCGGGGATTGATATCAATGCCCAACCGCAAATCGCCGGCGTCAACCACGGTTCCTGGAAATTGCTTTTCGCCAAGACTGCTGGCAAGTGTGCTTAGGTGGGCCAAATTGGTACGGCTAAAGTGCTGGGGATGGTTGTAAAAACTCATGGCGGCATCCTCTGATCTTTTTCAGACCATAGCCGCCTTTTTAGCACTGTACCAAACCCAGGTCGCGGGTTAGTCCAGCTTTACCCTGCCCCTTTTGGACTTCACATCAGCGCGGCCTTTTTTCGCCTGAATGCGCCGTTCTTTAGAAGCGCGGGTAGGCCGGGTGGCACGGCGTACCTTGGGCCGGTGCCCGGCTTTAATCACCAGCTCTTTTAGCCTTTCTAGCGCCACTTCGCGGTTCATATGCTGGGAACGATGCTCTTGGGCTTTAATCACCACCAAGGGGCCGTGCACCAGATGCGAACTCATTCGCCTTAGGCCTTCTTTGTAGATATCAGGCAGGCTTTGTGAGTCTTCAAAATTGAATTTAAGCAGCACCGATGAATCGGTGGTGTTGACGTGCTGGCCGCCGGCGCCTTGTGAACGCTGGGCCGAAAATTGCAGTTCATGAGCCGGGATAATCACCCGGCTGGAGATCTCGAGCATGGGCTACTTACTTACTGTCTTGGTCGATGCGGCTAGCCACAGCGCCTTGCTGGTCCTTGTATTTGGCATCCAGGCGTTTGTTATAGGGCCGAGCCGCTGGCGCGGACAGGGTTTCAAAATTAAGCGCCCCAATTTTCATGTGAGGGCGAAGGGCTAACGGCAGCTTACCAGAGTTGTAAAACTCCAGCACAATGCGCCCAGACCAACCCGGGTCAATACGATGGGCGGTAACGTGCACCATCAGCCCGAGCCGCGCCAATGATGAGCGGCCGTCAAGCCAACCGACGATATCATCAGGCAAGGTAACCGATTCATAGGTTACCGCCAGCGCCAGTTCACCGGGGTGCAGGAAAAAGGCGTCGCCGTCGGCGATGATAATTTCATCGCTCATCACCCGCTCAAGGGCGCCGTTAACTTCGCTACGCGGGCCCGACAAGTCAATGTAAGGCGCGGTGTAACCATTAAACACCCGGAAACGATCGCCTAGCCGCACGTCGACACTGACGCCACTAATGGCGTCTTTGCCTGGAGCCGGCTCTATTTTAATGCGGCCATCGGCCAGATATTCTTCGATATGGGTGTCACACAGGCGCATGGGTTGGTTCCTAAAGGTGCTGACGGATCTTTGCTTTGAGCATATCGATGGCGATGCGGTTCTTACCACCACGGGGCACTATGATATCGGCATACTGCTTGGATGGCTCAATGAACTGTAAAAACATCGGCCGCACGGTGTCCATATATTGTTTCAATACCGACTCCATGGTGCGGCCGCGGTCGGCTACGTCTCTGACCAGGCGGCGCATCAGGCAGATATCCAAGGGCGCATCTACAAACACCGACGCTTGCAGCATGTCGCGTAAGGGCTTGTAAGATAACAGCAAAATCCCCTCAAGAATAATGACCTTTTTCGGTGTTACGGTGTGAGTGCTGGTCTTGCGGGTATGCTCTTCATAGGAATATTCCGGCACCGCCACCGGCTTGCCTTCTTTTAGCATTTTAAGCTGCTGCACCAGCAAGTCGTGTTCAAAGGCTTGCGGGTGGTCGTAGTTGGTTTTTACCCGCTCCTCCATCGACAAATGGCTTTGGTCACGGTAGTAGCTGTCTTCGGTTATTACCGCAATTTCGTCGCGCCCTACTTCGGCCTTAAGTTCGTTGTAGATGGTTCTGGCGATAAGGGACTTGCCCGATGCCGAAGCACCAGCAATACCGATAATGACGCAAGGGTTATCCATAGCGGTTTCTATCCAAGCTACCTGGCAAAAAATTGCGGCGAGTCTACACCATTTTGACGTCGATTGCGGCAGGCTTTAGCGGTCTTTTGAGCAACTGCACCAATAACTGCCGGGCACTTTGCAAATAGGCGTGGGCATGTTCGCTCTCGGGTTCAGCCACCACCACCGGCTGGCCATGGTCGCTGCAATGGCGAATGGCAACAGCCAGCGGAATGGCGCCCAGCAGTGGCAAGTTGCGCTGCTCAGCAAGCTTATGCCCGCCCTTTTCACCAAACAAAGGCTCCTTGTGGCCGCAATGGCTGCATTGGTGGTAACTCATGTTTTCAATAACGCCCAGTACGCTAACATCCACCTTATTAAACATGGCGATACCTTTTACAGCATCACTCAGGGCTAAATCTTGCGGGGTGGTAACAATGACAGCGCCGGCCAAAGGCAGCTTTTGCGATACCGTTAGCTGAATGTCGCCAGTGCCAGGTGGCATATCGATTAGCAGCACATCAAGCTGTGGCCAATGGGTTTCATTAACCAGCTGCAACAAGGCGGTACTGGCCATGGGGCCTCGCCAAACGGCGGCGTCGTTGTCATCCACCAGGTAGCCAACCGATTGGGTAGCAAGCCCAAAAGCGGCGATGGGCTGCATGGTTTTGCCATCGGTGCTGTCGGGGTGTTGGCCTCGGGTGCCAAGCAGCATTGGTAGCGACGGGCCAAAAAGGTCGGCATCGAGCACCCCCACCTTAAGCCCAAGCTCTTTTAACGCCAACGCCAGGTTAACGGTGGTGGTCGATTTACCCACGCCGCCTTTACCGGAAGCAACTGCGATGAGGTTTTTCACCTTACCAAGCGGCTTGGCATAAGCCCCCAATTCGCCCTCCAGGTGCAAAGTGCGGCCCGCAAGCAGCGGCTTTAAGCTCTCCTCCAGTTCAGAGGCAAAGGCCTCAACCGGATACGGCATCTTAAGGGTTAACTTGTCTGGGGTGTCTTCAATGGCCAGCGCCACCTCTTCAATGGGCTTGGCGGTCAACGGGCATAACACCGTTGCTAAGGTGACTTTTGCGGGTTTACTGAAAAAAGGCATGGCAGTTCAAGGCTCTAAAAGTTGCATTGAGTTTAGCATCGGCCAGCTAGCGCTTAAAAATCAACGTCGGCTACAGGCGAACTTCAGTTCAACGGACCACGAATTTCGCGTAAACTGTCGGCCTTCAATCACCAAAGCAATCAAGAGCAAGCAAGATGGCTAATTCGCGCCGCATTCTGGTTACCAGCGCCCTGCCCTATGCCAATGGTCCTATCCACTTGGGCCATATGCTGGAATATATCCAGACCGATATTTGGGTCCGTTTTCAAAAACTGCGTGGCAATGAAACCTATTACGTCTGCGCAGACGACGCTCACGGCACCCCAATCATGCTTAAAGCGCGCGAACAAGGTATTACGCCGGAAGAAATGATCGCCAAAACCAATGTGGAGCACCAGGCCGATTTTGCCGGTTTCCATATCGGTTTTGACCAGTACCACAGCACCCACAGTGAAGAGAACCGTGAGCTGTCGGCGATGATCTACAACCGTCTCAATGACGGCGGTTACATCAAAACCGAAACCATCTCGCAGTTGTTTGACCCCAAAGAACAGATGTTCCTGCCAGACCGCTTTGTGAAAGGCACCTGCCCCAAGTGTGGCGCTGAAGATCAAAACGGTGATAACTGCGAAGTTTGTGGCGCTACCTATCAGCCAACCGATCTGAAAGATCCCAAGTCGGTGGTGTCGGGTGCTACCCCTGAGCTTAAAGACTCAGTGCATTACTTTTTCGACCTGCCCGCCTTTAGTGACATGCTAAAGGGCTGGATCACTTCCGGCTCCTTGCAAGAAGAAATGGCCAACAAGCTTAAAGAATGGTTTGAGCAGGGTCTTGCCCGCTGGGACATCTCCCGCGACGCGCCTTATTTTGGTTTTGAAATTCCCGGTGCGCCTGGCAAGTTCTTTTATGTCTGGCTGGACGCTCCTATTGGTTACCTAGCGTCTTTTAAAGCGCTTTGCGCCAAAACCGGCCTTAACTTTGATGAATTTTGGAAAGCAGACTCTGACGCCGAGGTGTATCACTTCATCGGTAAAGACATCATCTACTTTCACAGCCTGTTCTGGCCAGCCATGCTGGAAGGCGCCAATCTTCGCAAGCCCACCAACGTCTTTGCCCACGGTTATGTCACCGTTAACGGCGCCAAGATGTCAAAATCCCGCGGCACCTTTATTAAGGCCCGCACCTATCTGGATCATTTAGATCCGGAATACCTGCGTTATTACTACGCCGCCAAGTTGTCTAACCGTATCGACGATTTGGATTTGAGCCTGGAAGATTTCACCCAACGGGTAAATTCAGACCTGGTCGGCAAGTTGGTGAACATTGCCTCCCGTACCGCCGGTTTTATCACCAAACGCTTCGATGGCAAGCTGGCAGAAAACATTAATACTGCCTTGTTCGATGAGTTTGTGGCCAAAGGCGACGATATTGCCAAGGCCTTTGAGGGCCGCGAATTTGGCCGCGCCGTGCGCGACATCATGGCGCTGGCCGACAAAGCCAACGTCTATATTGCCGACACAGCCCCTTGGGTACTGGTGAAAAACGACGACACCCTGGCCCAGGCACATGAAGTGTGTACCTTAAGCCTGAATTTGTTCCGAGTATTGGTGACCTACCTCAAACCGGTACTGCCGGAACTGGCGAAAAAGGTTGAGGCCTTCCTGGATGTGGAACTGCACTGGCACAACCGCGGCGAACTGTTAACCGGCTGCGCCATTAACCCCTTTAAAGCGATGATGAGCCGCATTGAGCCTGCCAAGGTTGAAGCAATGGTGGAATCCTCGAAAGAAAGCATGGCCAAAAAAGTGACTGGGCCTTTGGCTGATGACCCCATCAGCCCCGAAATTGCTTATGACGATTTTGCCAAAGTCGACCTGCGCATTGTCCGCATTGCCAAAGCCGAGCACGTTAAAGGTGCTGATAAGCTGCTGCGCTTAGAGCTCGATTTAGACGGTGAAACCCGGCAGGTTTTTGCGGGCATCAAGTCGGCTTACGATCCGGCAGAACTAGAAGGTAAGCTTACGGTAATGGTTGCCAACCTTGCGCCCCGTAAAATGAAGTTTGGTATGAGCGAAGGCATGGTGCTGGCCGCCGGCCCCGGCGGCAAAGACTTGTGGGTGCTCAGCCCCGACGACGGCGCCAAACCCGGTATGCGGGTAAAATAAGCCAAAAAAACCGCCCTAAGGGCGGTTTTTTATTGTTCGAATGCGTAATCCCTTTCCACCTTAGCAATGCGGGTTTTAAAAGCGCTGTACCATTTTTCACGGCCAAGCTTTTGCGCGGCGACATGTTCAACATGGTGTTTCCAGTTGGCAATCGCTTCAAGGTTTTGCCAATAAGACACCGTAATACCAAGTCCTTCCCTTGCCGACTCTACACCTAAAAAACCCGGCTGGTTTTGGGCAAGCTCAAGCATTTTGTCAGCCATATCGCCGTAGCCGTCATCCGCATCACTGCGCAGCGACGTAAAAATCACGGCGTAATAAGGCGGTTTTGGGGTTGCGGCTAGGCTAGCCATCGCCATCTTCTCTTACTGCCGGTTCATAGGTGCAATAAACAAAGTTGCCATCGCAGCATTGCTGCCCACAGGCCAAAATTTTACCGTCGTCAAAATAGAGGATGCCGCCAAATTCAAAGCGAAACCCCCTCGTCTTGCCGTTTTCGGTGACAGTGCCTTTGACAGCGCAACCGGTGGTGGAATATTGCTGCTGCACATCGGCCAAAGTAACGGGCACGCCGTATTTCAACAGATGCGCGATCGCTGCGATTTTTGGGGGCTTACAGCCGTCCTGATTGACATCTTCAACATGGCGGTCGAGCACAATGTTGGGCAACGCCAATACCGGCCAAGCCACAAACAAAAACAGCAGCGTCGCGATTTTTTTCATTACAAATCCAACTGTTGAACTTCTTTTTTAATGGCCTCATGGGCGGCTTCTTGGTCGTGTAGCAGCTTGCGCCTTAACTTGGCAGCTTCAAAACGTTCCTTCTCTTCCGCACTGGCAGGCACCAATGGCGGCACTGGTAACGGCTTACCCTCTTCGTCCACGGCCACCATGGTGAAGTAGCAGCTGTTGGTATGGCGCACTACCCGGCTGCGAATGTCTTCGGTGATCACTTTAATACCCACTTCCATCGAAGTGCGGCCGGTAAAATTCACCGACGCCAAAAAGGTGACCAGTTCACCAACATTGATAGGTTGCCGGAACATCACCCGGTCAACCGACAAGGTCACCACATAAGAACCGGCATAACGGCTAGCGCAGGCATAGGCCACCTTATCCAGGTAAGACAGCAATTCGCCCCCATGCACCTTGCCGGAAAAGTTAGCCATATCCGGCGTCATCAGGACGCTCATACTTAACTGGTGCTCACGAAATTCCATCAGCTAAAACCTGTTGTTCATCTCAGAGGCCAAGATATCAGCAAGGCCGCATGCGGGCTAGCGCTACATCGACTTAACGGACCAGTGACTGTTACAGATAACGCTTAAAAATTCTGCTAGCTTATCAACTACATGTGTATTAGGACCTACGTGTATGCAGCAGGGATTAATGGCGCAAATCGAGGCTACCCTAGGCTCCCACTGGGTGCTGGGCACGCCAATGGGGGTAGGCAAAGCCAACCGCCTGCTAAACCGCATCTATCGCCACGTTAAGGCCAATCCCCATATCCACTTAACCATTATTACCGCCTTATCACTTAACCCGCCTAAAGGTAAAAGCGACCTTGAACGGCGTTTTCTTTCGCCGCTCGTCGACAGGGTTTGGCAAGGCTATGAGCGGCTTGCGTATTTGGATGACGTTGAAGCTGACAAAGTACCTGAACACATTGAGGTTATTGAGTTTTATACCCGCTCGGGGGCCATTCTCGGCCACCCCAAGGCGCAGCAAAATTACATTTCCAGTAACTACACCCACGCCGCCAGAGACATCTTGGCCAGAGGCATCAATTTGTTGGTTCAGGCTGTTGCCATTAGCGACAATGGCGAAAGCTTTAGCCTGGGTTCTAACCCGGACTTGTCACTCGATGTTGCCCAAGGCATGCAAACGGCTAAGCGGCCAACACTGGTGATAGGTGAGGTAAACCGGCAAATGCCGTTTATGGGTAACGGCGCTGTGGTTGACAGGTCTTTTTTTGACCACATCATTGATGACCGGGACGGCGGTTATCCGCTGTTTGTTACCCCACAACAAGCTATTGATTTAAAAAGTTATGCCATAGGCCTAAGGGCAAGTCGGTTCATTAACGACGGTGGCACCCTGCAGGTGGGGATTGGCGCCCTAGCCGATGCCGCGGTGCAGGCGCTGCTTTGCCGCCAGCAGCACAACCAGCAATACCAAACCATGCTTAAAAGCCTGGGGGAAGATGCCGTATGCAGCACTTTTAACCAAGGGCTTTATGTGGCAAGCGAGCTTATTTCTTATCCGGTGTTTAGCCTCTTTGAGCAAGGCATTGTGAAACGCCGCACTTATGAAGATGAAACACTGCAAGATTTGCTAAACCGGCGAGTGCTAAGCGATATCTTGCCCGCCGATACCTTTAGCCGCTTAACCGAAACGCTGCCGCAAGCCCTTAGCCAGGAGCACATCGACTGGCTGCGCCAGTTTGCGATTGCCGACATTACTCTTGAAGGCAACAGCCTCATCGTTGACGGCAACGCCGTGGCTAATGACATGGCCAATAGCACCACTATCGCGGCACTCAACAGCCACTGCAGCGGGCGTGAACTTAAAGGCGGCATTGTCATGCAAGGGGCATTTTTAATTGGCCCCAGTGCCTTTTATAAGGCACTTCACCAATTGAGTGACAACGCCCGTTCGCGCATTGATATGACCAGCGTGCTGGAAGTGAACCGCATTTACAGCCATTACCGGCTGGAGCATTTGCAGCGCCAAGACGCCCGGTTTATCAATATCACCATGAAGGCAACACTGCTTGGCCATGCGGTGTCTGACCAACTGGCGGACGGCCAGGTAGTCAGTGGCGTTGGCGGCCAATTTAATTTCGTTAACATGGCGCATCAGTTACCTGATGGCCGCTCCATTTTATTGGTTAAAGCTACCCGGGGCAGTGGTAGTAGCCTTGAGTCAAATATCGTCTGGGAATACCCCCACAGCACCATTCCAAGGCACCTGCGCGATATCGTTATTTGTGAGTACGGGGTGGCAGATCTGCGAGGGAAGACGGACGCGGAGTGTATTGATGCCATGATAAAAATTGCCGATAGCCGCTTTCAAAACACCTTGATAAAAAAAGCGATATCGGCCGGGAAATTGCCCGCTAACTACCAGCTTGCCGAACGATACCGGCACAATTTACCGGCGCGGCTGGAAGCCGCGCTCACGCCTTTTACAGCACTATTAACGCCCTTCCCTTTCGGCAGCGAGTTAACAGACTTTGAAGTGGCGTTAGCCAAACGCCTTGCAGGGCTCGCTAAAAAGGCGACCAGCCTTTGGGGCAAAGTCGACATTGCTTGGCAGTGGCTAAAAGCGAAACCCTCGCCACAAGGTAACCAAGCGCTGGCCCATCTTCAGCTAACAGCGCCAAGGTCGGTTAAAGAGCGGTTTTATCGACGGCTGGTGCTGAGTCTTTTTCGCTAAACCAGCGTTGGGTACGGTTGGCAATAGCCACCAGCGACAACATAACCGGCACTTCCACCAACACCCCAACAACGGTGGCAAGTGCCGCGCCGGAATGTAAGCCAAATAGCGATATGGCAACCGCCACCGCCAACTCAAAGAAGTTAGAGGTGCCAATCATCGCCGCCGGCGCCGCTATCTGATGAGAAAGTTTGAGCCTGCAGCCAGTGAAATAGGTCAGCGCAAAAATGCCGTAGCTTTGGATCAGCAATGGCACCGCTATCATTACTATCACCAACGGCTGCGCCAAAATGGTTTGGGCTTGAAAGCCAAACAGCAACACCACAGTGGCAATTAAGCCCAAAATCGACCACGGTTTGGCCTTTGCCAAAAAGCCCTGCAAACGCTGATGGTCATTACCTTTATCCAACCGCCGGCGGCTAAAAATACCCATCGCCAGCGGCAACACCACATACAGCAATACCGACAGTAACAAGGTTTGCCAGGGCACATGGATGTCACTCACGCCGAGTAACAACGCCGTGATGGGCGCAAAGGCAAACACCATAATCAAATCGTTTACCGACACCTGTACCAAGGTGTAATTGGCATCACCTTTGATAAGTTGGCTCCACACAAACACCATGGCCGTACAAGGCGCAACCCCAAGCAAAATCATGCCAGCGATATATTGCTGGGCACTGGCAGTATCAACCCAGGCGGCAAATACCACCTTGAAAAATAACCAGCCCAGAGCCGCCATGGTAAAGGGCTTGATCAGCCAATTGACCACCAAGGTCAGTAGCAGCCCTTTAGGTTTTCTCCCCACATCTTTAATGGCCGAAAAATCAACTTGCACCATCATCGGGTAGATCATCAGCCAAATCAGTACCGCTACCACCAAGTTAACGTGGGCAACTTCCAGCCCTGCCAGTGTTGAAAAAAGGCTCGGAAATACACTGCCAAGGGCAATACCGGCCATAATGCCAAGTGCCACCCAAAGGCTTAAAAACCGTTCAAAAGTACCCACTTTAAAGGCTCCGCTGATTAACGCGCTTCATCAGTGCGTCAGCACTTTCCACTCGCTCTGAATAGCGGTCGAGCAGCACGGTGTTTTGGTCACGGGTAAGTAAGGTAAATCGCACCAGTTCTTCCATCACATCAACGATGCGGTTGTAGTAGGCGGACGTTTTCATACGGCCATCTTCTTCAAATTCTAAAAAGGCCTTGGCAATGGATGATTGGTTAGGAATGGTCAGCATCCGCATCCAGCGGCCCAACACCCGCATTTGGTTTACCGCGTTAAAAGATTGCGAACCGCCGCAAACTTGCATTAATGCCAAGGTCTTACCCTGTGTTGGCCGCACCGCGCCAAGGGATAGCGGGATCCAGTCAATTTGCGCTTTAATAATGCCGGTCATACTGCCGTGGCGCTCGGGCGAGCACCACACTTGCCCCTCAGACCAAAGCACCAACTCGCGCAGCTCCTGCACCTTAGGGTTGTGCTCGGTGTCAGCATCCGGCAGTGGCAGGCCTTTGGGGTCGAAAATACGCGTTTCGCAGCCCATGGCCTTTAGTAGCCGCGCCGCTTCTTCTACCGCCAAGCGGCTATAAGAGCGTTCACGCAAAGAGCCATAGAGCAATAATATCCGCGGCGGATGGGTGCTTAACGGGCGGTAAAAATCGCTGCTACTCGGCACCTTAAACTGCGCCGCATCAACATTAGAAAGAGGCTCATTCATCGGCAAGCACCTCCATATAATGCTGTAATTCCTCATCTTTTAATGGCATCGCCGCCAACAGCTTTTTAATACGGCGCTCTAACAAGGCAATGGTATGCCTGAAGGCTTGCGCCACTTCCCTTTCACCACTTTCTAGCGCCGAAGGGTCTTTTAATCCCCAATGCACCTTAATGGCGTTTCCAAACCACAGGGGGCAGCTTTCCCCTGCAGCGCTGTCACATACTGTTATCACCACGTCGGGCGCAAAGGCTTCAAGCTCATCCCATGATTGGCTACAAAGGCCGCGGGTATCGATGCCGGCTTCTTGTAGGTATTTGATACTAAGTGGATGAACGGCACCTGCAGGTTGGCTGCCAGCACTACGCACCTCAAGCTGCCCCTTTGCAAAATGGCGGGTTACCGCTTCGGCAAGAATGCTGCGACAACGGTTATGGGTACATACAAACAACAGCTTCATATCTGGATATCCATATATAACGACGTAAATTTTTTAGCAGCAAAGCTTACCAGGGCGATTACACATTTTTTCCAACGCTCGGCGCGCTTCGCGCAGTGGCAGGTTATCGCCAGCCTGGGCTTCCCTTAGCATCGCTTTTGCCCAACTGGGCAGCTGGGGGTGCAGCCGGTAATAAACCCACTGCCCCACTCTGCCGTCAATCAGTAAACCGACTTTACGCAGTTGTGCCAAATGCCGGGAAACTTTTGGCTGGCTTTCACCTAAGGCTTCGGTGAGCTCACAGACACAAAGCTCGCCTTCGAGCTGCAACAGCAGCATCGCATTTAGGCGAGTCGCGTCAGAAAGCGCTTTTATAACCGTTAGTGTGTCCATTACCAGCCTCAAGCGATATATGATGAATCATATATGTAGTTTGGCTAATTTAACGTGAAGTTTCTATGACACGGCACCGCTAAGATGCTCATAAAGGATGACCGAACCCACAATAATGAGCACCAGCCCCCCCAGAAGCTCGGCCCTTTTGCCAATGAGCGCCCCCAAGCGTTGCCCCAGCATGATGCCAATGGTCACCATCACAAAGGTGGCGCAGCCAATCATCAACGCGGCTTCAATAATACTGACCTTGATGAAAGCAAAGCTCAGGCCTATTGCCATAGCGTCAATGCTGGTAGCAACAGCGGTCAGCACCATCATGATTTTGGACCGGCGGTCACTGGCCGCAGGCGTTTCTTCTTCATCAGGCGCTTGCAGCCCTTCGTGGATCATTTTAAGGCCCAGCAGCAGCAATAAACCGAAGGTAACCCAGTGGTCCCATTGCAGCACGAAGGTTGCGGCCCCTATGCCTATAGCCCAGCCAATTAACGGGCTAAGGCCTTCAACAGAGCCAAATAATAAGCCGGTTTTTAAGGCGCGGGAAAAATGCGGTTTTTTAAGTGCCGCCCCTCTGGCTACCGCAACAGCGAAAGCGTCAGTGGACATGGCAAAGGCAATCAATAGAAGGGAAATAAAACTCACGGGCTAGCTATCCAGGTTGGGCAATAAACCACGACAACCCGTGCGCCCAACCATATGGCACAAAGTTGTCGATGGTCTCACCTACCTTTCGGTCGCCTGCACCACGGTCATGAGGACCGAGAATGTTGACACAGGCACTTTCCCATAAGGAAAGTCGGCTACTCCCCAAAGCGGGGCAAAGTTAGCAACTTTGGTGATTTTCTGCAACCACAACTGAACAGCATGCTGTCAAAACTATCGGTTTTTTGTCGTCAGATTAGAATTGAGTAAACAAAAAACAAATTGAAGGAAGCCTATGAAAACGTTCGTATCTGTGGTTGCTGCCAGCCTATTAATGACTGCCCCTTTACTGGCCCAAGCGGCGCAAATGCAGCAAGATCCGCCCGGGCAACATGAAAAAGATCAAAAGCAGCCGCAAAAGCAAGATCAGCATAAACAAAATGATCAGCATGGCCAGAAACAGTCCATGCACGATGACAAGCAGCCCCAACACAACGACAAGCAACATCAGCAAAAGCATGAACCTCAGGGGCACCCGCCGGCGCACGCCCAGCAAGGGCACCGCTACAAGGTGCATGCCCATGGTGCGCGCATGCGCGGTGGCCCAGGTACTGACTACACCGTACTCGGCGGCATTCCCTACGGTCACGTGATTGTGCCTATCCAGGTTAAAGGTAATTGGGTAGAAATTTCAGTGGCTGGCCGCACGGGTTGGGTATCCGTTACGCTACTTTCCGAGCTGTAAATAACACCGGTTAAGATGGCTTATTTAGAGCATTAAAAAAGCCCGGCAGCGCCGGGCTTTTTGTCGTAATCCCGTAAAACGTTTTATTGCTAATAGCCTGGGCGCGAGCGTTCCATCACCTGACGATGCTTGACCTTAAATGGGCCTACTGGCGGTTAGTGGATTGACAGCGCGTGGCCAGTACCGCTTGATTGCCGCACTGCTTTACGAGGGTCAGTAACCAGCGGCAAATACCGCAGAACGTTAGCGGCGTTGAAGTAAAAGAGGGGACTTAACTGGCAAGTAGCCAATACCGGCTTTTGGGGCCTGTAACCTAATGTCAGCGAGGCCGCCAACCAGCACCTGAGGGGTAGCTTTATCGGGCTAGCGCTAATGGCGATTAAGGTAAAACCCCGCTCGTTAAGCGTTAGGGCTGGATTATTGCTTCAACCCGGTAAGGCCGATACCTTGCGGCATGCATGTATGATAGCGACCAACAAGATGGCGAGTCAGATAATAGGCATAAAAAAACCCAGCGAAGTCGCTGGGTTTGAACCAGTAGCAAAGCTACTGGGTAGTCAATATGGTGCCCGGAGCGGGACTTGAACCCGCACAGCGCGTACGCCGAGGGATTTTAAATCCCTTGTGTCTACCAATTCCACCATCCGGGCGGGCAACTTATTGTCTGGAGGCGCGACCCGGAGTCGAACCGAGATCCACGGATTTGCAATCCGCTGCATAGCCATTCTGCCATCGCGCCTTAAAGCTTTTTAGATGTCGTAAAGCAACGGCATCTTTATCTGGAGGCGCGACCCGGAGTCGAACCGAGATCCACGGATTTGCAATCCGCTGCATAGCCATTCTGCCATCGCGCCAGTGATGACCGGCTTGCGCCTTCCATCTCACTGTGGATTAAGATACGGACTGCCTGGGCCAACTATGGCTCGCGACTGTCGCGACTCTTATTTCCTACGGTCAATGCAACACCAACCGCATCTTAAATTTGGAGCGGGAAACGAGACTTGAACTCGCGACCCCAACCTTGGCAAGGTTGTGCTCTACCACTGAGCTATTCCCGCTTTTTAATCTGCCAGGTCACCCCGGAAGTGCGAGCCATTCTACCTGTCTACGGCAACGAGTCAATAACGTAAAACATTGAGTTATGACCGTTTAGCTAAAAAATCAGCAATCAGCTGCTGTTTTGAGCATTATCCGCCGCTTCGGCTCCATAAATCTTTCCAAGCGGCTGACAAATACCCCACCATCGACCACAAAGTGAGGATAACGGCGATATATAAAAGTGGCATACCGAGGATCACAAAGGGTTTCCAGCCAGACACCAAGCCGATAAGCGCCAGCATTTGGGCTGTGGTTTTGACTTTGCCAAGCCAGGACACCGCAACAGCCGAGCGCTTGCCAAGTTCGGCCATCCATTCTCGGAGCGCGGAAATGACAATTTCCCGGCTGATCATAATGATGGCAGGCACTGTCACCCAGAATGACTGGTAGTCCTCAACAATCAGCACCAGCGCCGCCGTTACCATGACTTTGTCGGCAACAGGGTCAAGAAAGGCGCCAAAAGGCGTGGTTTGCTCGAGCTTGCGGGCAAGGTAGCCATCTAACCAGTCGGTGATGGCTGCCAGCCAAAAAATAAAGGCAGCGGCCCAATGGGCCCAAGACACCGGCAAATAAAACAGCACCAGAAAAATGGGGATCAGTAGTAGCCGGAACAGGGTTAATAGATTTGGGATGGTCATGTTAGTTCGGGGAGGCCCTTCAATGGCTATGCAGTGTATCATGGATCTTCTCGGCCAATGAACGACTTATACCCGGCACCTTGGCCAGTTCGTCGATGCTGGCCGACTTCACTTGCTGAAGACCCCCCATAAACTTTAACAATTGCTGGCGCCGCTTAGGCCCCACCCCTTCGATGTTCTCAAGGGTTGAGGTGCGGCCCGCTTTGGCGCGTTGGCCGCGGTGGCCGGTAATGGCAAAACGGTGCGATTCATCGCGAATGTGTTGCACCAAATGCAGCGCCGGGCTGTCGGGGGGCAAGGTTATTTCCTTGCGGGTATAACCGAAAATAAGCACTTCCTGCCCTGCCCGTCTGTCCACCCCTTTGGCGACACCTATCAGTAATGGCGCCCGTGGCCAGTCTTCGAAATGTGCTTCGGCCTGGCTGAGCTGGCCTTTACCACCGTCAATAAACAAAATATCGGGCAGCGTATCTTCCGGGCTTTTAAAACGCCGGCTCATGGCCTGCGCCATTGCCGCATAATCGTCCCCTGGGGTAATGCCGTCGATGTTAAACCGCCGATAGTCAGACTTTAATGGCCCTTCCGGGCCAAACACCACATTTGACGCCACGGTGTGGGTGCCCTGGGTGTGGGAAATATCAAAGCATTCCATCCGCTCGATTGGCGCGTCCATCGCTAACAGCTGTTTGAGCGCCTTATAACGCCCGGCAAGGGTGCCTTTATGGGCCAGCTGGGCGTCAAGGGCTGTTTCGGCATTCTTGCGGGCCAACTCTACATAGCGGCGGCGCTCACCCCGAACATTGGTTTTAAACTGCACCTTGCGATTGGCTTCGGTGCTAACCGCATCGGCAATAAGTGCCAGCTCCGGCACCTCCTGGCCCAGTAACACCTCACTGGGCACTTGCCGGCCATGCAGACCACCCAAATAAAACTGCTGCAAGAATGCTTGAAAGGCTTCTGAAGACGCGGTGTCTTTAGGGATCTTCGGGAAATAGCTGCGCGAGCCCAGCACTTTGTTGTCTCGTACGATAAGCACCTGCACCGCCAACACCCCTTGCCGTTCGGCGGTGGCAATAATATCCAGCTCTTCGGCGTCGCCACTGACCCATTGCCGTTCTTGCACGGTGCGAAGCGCCTGAATTTGGTCTCGAAAACGTGCCGCATCTTCAAATTGTAATGTCTTCGACGCCAGCTCCATTTTTTCAACCAGGTTGGTTATTACCTGCTGGTTTTTACCGGTCAAAAACAGCTTGGCCAATTTCACCTGTTCGCTGTAGGCCTCATCGGTAACATAACCTTCAACACAGGGCGCCAAGCAGCGTTTTAGCTGGTATTGCAAACAAGGCCGCGAACGGTTGCGATAGACGCTGTCGTCACACTGGCGCACCGGGAACAGGCGCTGCATCAGTTTTAAAGACTCGCGCACGGCGCCTGCTGAAGGGTAAGGCCCAAAGTAGTCGCCTTTTTCTTTACGGGAGCCACGGTGCACGCCAATGCGCGGGTGGCGGTGACCGGACACCATAATGTAGGGGTAACTTTTATCGTCCCGCAGCAGCACGTTGTACTTGGGGCGATTGGCTTTAATGAGGTGGTTCTCGAGGATCAATGCTTCGGTTTCGGTATTGGTTACCGTCACTTCAATGTTGGCAATATTGGCCACCAGGGCTACGGTTTTCGCGCTTTGCTGGGAGCGGGTAAAGTAACTGGATACCCGCTTTTTAAGATCTTTGGCCTTACCAACGTAGATGACAGTGCCAGCACTGTCATACATACGGTAAACCCCGGGCCTATTGGTGAGGTTTTTCAGAAAACTTTTATGATCGAACATCTCAGAGTTTGCTGGTATCTAGCATGCCGTGGCGGATAGCTAAATGGGTCAGTTCCACATCATTGGTGATGTCCAGCTTATCAAAAAGTCGATAGCGGTAGCTGTTAACGGTTTTGGGGCTCAGGTTCAGCTTTTCTGAAATATCCTGTACCTTCTCCCCTTTGGTGATCATCATCATGATCTGCAGCTCTCGTTCAGAAAGCTGGTTAAAGGGGTTTTCGTCGGCACCGCTAAACCGGCTTAGCGCCAGTTTTTGGGCAATATCAGGGGCAAGGTAACGCTGGCCGCTGGCAACAGCGCGAATGGCTTTGATCATTTCATCAGGGTTAGCCCCTTTAGTGAGATAACCCACGGCGCCAGCTTGCATGACCTTCTGAGGGATAGGATCTTCGGTGACCACAGTCAGCACGATGATCTTGGTATCGGGGCAGTAACGTACCAGCTTACGAGTGGCCTCAAGCCCCCCGATACCCGGCATGTTCATATCCATCAATACCACATCAGGTGCATCTTCCCGGCACAGTTTAATTGCCTCTTCACCGGTCTGGGCCTCACCCACAACCTTGAAGCCTTTTGTATCTTCGATGATGCGCCTGATGCCTGTTCGCACCAAGTCGTGATCATCTACTAGTAGCACCTTGATCAACGTAGCCCCCAGAAGGCGTTATTTCCTGAACCTCAATCTAAGCAATGGCTCACAACCAGGCAAGATATAACGGACCAGTTGCGCGATAAGTGTCCAGAAAAACCGCAAATATAGGCTCTGTTACTCAATATTTCGGCAAAGAGCCCGTCTTTTAGCAGTTAGATTAGCGATACATGCCCATTTGCCTAGCTGGTTAATTGAGCAGGTGATGTTGATAGTAAGATGCGCAGCCGGGGAATTTTATGATCCAAAGCAGCGTTTTATCGGCTTTAGCTATCCAGCAGCGCTGAGGACTTAATTAAGGCAATAACACGCTTTCCTTGCGTGATATCCAGTGCCTTTAAAGCACTGGTGCCAATTTCCGACAACAACAACTGGCCGTCGGCCAAGCGCAAGGTTATTAGCCATTGCTGGCCAAAAGCGGCGATATCATCCACCACCGCCGGCAACTGGTTTTGAATACTTAAAAGGCCTGGCGGCGCTGAGGCTAACGCAACATCGCGCGCCAAAACTCTTATCCGCAATGTTTGGCCTTCAAGCCCCGCCCAGCGCTTGGACGGCAACAACCACAACCGCACATCCGGCGCACCAAACGGGTAACGGCCCATCTCATCAGCGCCCTGCAGCTGGCCTTGCAAAATGGCCGCCGGGCCGTCGTAACTGAGCACCTGCTCTGAATGCGCTAACAGTGGAGATTCGGCCCGCATTAAGGCCTGGCTGATAGGTTCTATATTACTGACGCCGCCACCGGCCATAAAGGCGACGTTATCTGCCAGCCGCGCCACTTCATCAACGTTATGACTGACCAAGATCATCGGGATACCAAGCTCGCGGTTAACCTTAGCCAAGTACGGCAAAATATCGGCTTTACTCTGGCTGTCGAGCGCCGCTAGGGGCTCATCTAACAGCAATAATTGCGGGCTGGTTAACAGTGCCCGGCCAAGGGCGACGCGCTGGCGCTGGCCGCCAGACAGTTGCGTTGCCCCCTGCTCTAGCAAAGGCGCCAACGCCAGCATTTCGATAACCTCGCCCGGTTGTATGCGGCGCTGGGCCTTATCGGTACGCTTGTAGCCAAACAGCAAGTTGTCTTTTACCGACAAGTGCGCAAATAAACTGCTTTCTTGAAACACCAAGCCTAAACGGCGCTGATGAAGCGGCACAAAGTGGCGCCCCTGTTGCCAGGGCGTGCCATTAAAGCGCACCTCGGCCCCTGGCGCCTTTTCAAGACCAGCAATAAGCCTTAGCAGGCTGGTTTTACCGCAGCCGGAGCGGCCAAAAAGCGCTGTGACGCCCTTGGCTTCAATCGCAATAGCGACGTCTAAATTGAGTTTCCCCCGCTGCCAGCTGGCATTAACCTCAAGCATGGTTTTTCACTCCAGGCCCAAAGGGGCGACGGCGGTTAAGGCCATACACCACAAACAGCACCGCAAAGGAAAAAGCCAGTAACAGCAACGCCAACCGCTGGGCAGCAGCAAAATCGAGAGACTCGGCATGGTCGTAAATAAGAATGGAAAGCACCCGGGTTTCACCGGGAATACTGCCGCCAAGCATCAACACCACCCCAAATTCGCCAAGGGTGTGGGCAAAGGCCAGCGTGGCCGCCACCACAAAGCCGCCTTTACAAAGTGGCAATACCACTGAATAAAGCCGGGCAATGGGGCCTGCCCCTAGGCTCGCCGCCACTTCCAGTGGCCGCTGGCCCATGGCGGTAAAGGCCTGCTGAAGCGGCTGCACAGCAAAGGGCAGTGAGTAAATCACTGACCCCAATAAGATGCCGTTAAAGGTAAAGGCCAAAGGTTGCAGTCCCATCGCCACCAAGGCGCCGCCAACAGGCCCTTTGGGGCCTAGGGCGGTGAGCAAATAAAACCCCAGTACCGTCGGCGGTAGCACTAAAGGCAGCGCCACTATGGCCTGTACCAGGGTTTTAATCAGCGAGTGGCCACGGGCAAGCCACCAAGCAATAGGAGTGGCAACCACTAATAAAATCAGCGTGGTGTAACAACACAGCTTTAGTGTCAGCCAGATACCCTGCCAATCTTGGGGGCTTAAATTCAGCATTTCGGCCGCTTAGTTAGGGGTTTGAAAACCGTGTTTTTCAAGCACTTTTGCCGCCTTGGGCGAGTGCATAAAGGTTACAAACAGCTTGGCGCCCGCGTTTTTCTCACCCTGTTTGGTCACGATAAAACCTTGCACCAGCGGCTGGTGCAAGCTGGCATCAACCAGTTGGTAAGTTTTGGGGTCTACGTCCGGGGTTTTTACCAACGACAATGCCACCAGCCCCATTTGTGCGGCGCCAGATTTCACCATTTGTGCGGTCTGGCCGATGTTTTCACCAAACACCAGTTTGCTTTGCACTTTTTGCCAAAGCCCTTTTGCCTGCAGCACCTGCTGGGCACGAAGACCATAGGGGGCATGGGAAGGCTGGGCAATGGCTAAGCGGTGCACACTGGCTGAGGCTAAGTCATCAAGGGCGATGGGCTGGGTAGAGCCCGGGTGCCAAAGCACCAAGCGACCTACCGCATAGGGCTGCGTTTTCGTGGCAGCAAAACCGCCTTTTTCCAGCAGCTGCGGCCAGTGCATGTCGGCAGCATAGAAAAGATCAAAAGGTGCGCCGTTTTGAATTTGGGCGGTGAGTTTACCTGATGAGCCATACACCACCCGCAATTGCCATTTCGGGTATTGCTGATGAAAATCGGCCGCCAACTCGTCCATGGCGTAACGCACACTGGCCGCCGTGGCCACAGTCACCGTCTGGCCATAGGCAAATTGGGTTAATAGCAGCAGCGCCGAGGCAGCCAGCAGTTTTTTAAAAATTGTCATTACGCTTTCCCTAACATCCATTAACACCTAAACACGGCGCGAGAAAGAAGATGGCCTGCTCGCACCCCAAACATCAAAGCGGCACAAAAAGGGGCACAAAAAAGTGCCCCTGAAGATCCACATCAAAATCGGTAGGCGTGGCTACGCAGCAAATCGCCAAACGGCTGCACCAGCACCTCTTCACCACTGGCCACTTTGCCCTGCTGCTGCGCCAGCAGAATGTAGCAGTTGGCCTTCGCTACCGAACTTAAGATCCCAGAATTTTGGTTACCGGTAGTGCGCACTTTTAGCACGCCATCTTCCTGGTACAAGAAGCCGCGTTGGTAATCTGCCCTACCCGGTTGTTTTTTGAGGTTATCGACCGACACTGCCCGCAAGGTAGCCACGCTATCCGCCGCTTCCCCCGCCATCTTTTTCAGTACCGGCTGCACCAGTTGGTCAAGGGTGACCGCGGCCGCCACCGGGTTACCCGGCAAGCCGAAAAACCAGCATGGCCCTAGCTTACCGAACGCAAAAGGTTTACCGGGCTTAATGGCAACCTTCCAAAAGCTAATGTCGCCCATCTCTTCCAACAAGCGCCGGGTATGGTCGGCACTGCCCACCGACATGCCAGCGCTGGTGATAAGCACGTCGGCTTCTTGTTTCGCTTTTTCAAAAGCCGCGGCTATCTTGGCCGGGTCATCCGGTACCAAGCCAAGGTCAATAACCTCAGCGCCAAAGCGGCTAAGCATGGCTTTTAGCAAAAAACGGTTGGAGTCATAAAGCTCGCCTTTACCCAGCGGCGAGCCGGGCAGGCGCAGCTCGTCACCGGTTGAAACAACGGCGACTTTCAGCGCTTTATAAATGTTGACCATGCCCTGACCAAGAGACGCTAACAGGCCAATATCAACGGCGCCAAGGCGATGGCCGGCGTCAAAAATGGTGCTGCCGGCAAGAATGTCTTCACCAGCGCGGCGAATGTGGTCGCCTTTTTTCGGGCTGACGGTAAACCGCACCTGCTCGCCGCTGACGTCGGCCTGTTCCTGCATCACCACGGTATCGGCCCCTTCAGGCACCACGGCACCGGTCATAATGCGCACGCACTGGCCCTTGGCCAATGGCTTGTTATAGGGGTGGCCCGCCAGCGCTTCACCAACCAGTGTTAAGGCGCCTTCTTTTTCAAGGTCGTCCAAACACAGGGCAAAACCGTCCATCGCCGAGTTATCAAAACCCGGCACCGAAAAAGCCGCTTTAATGGGCTCGGCAAGCACCTTGTCCAAGGCTTGGTCCAAGGCAACGAAATGGCTTTGATTATCAAAAGAAACTTGGGCCAGCATCTGCGCCAGCGCGTCGGCAACGGGTACCAAGGGGTTATTCATGCTTTGCCTCTGTCGGTCGCAAAAACGACGTAATGAACATTACGGCCAGATACGCTTGTGGCTAAAGAACCATCTGAAAAAACAGTAAAAATTGCGTTAACACCAAGCGCGGCTTGGAAAATGATAACACCGCCAACCCGGCTTAGCGCAAGCAAGCAAAGGCCACCCTTGTGGTACTAAAGCTGGAACAAGGCCCGCCTTTTCACGCACAATGCCGCTGAGCAGCAGCATTTAGGTCAGCATAGATGGATATAAAACAACTCAAATTTCTGATTGCCCTTGACCAAACCCGTCACTTTGGCAAAGCCGCCGAGCTTTGCCATGTTACCCAACCCACCTTATCAACCCGTATCAGCGGCCTTGAAGAAGAATTAGAACTGCAACTGGTTAAACGTGGCCATCGTTTTGAAGGCTTTACCGAAGCTGGCGAGCGCATTTTGGCCTGGGCCAAAACCTTATTGGCGGCCCACGATGGTCTGCAAGCCGAAGCCGCCAATTGCCGTGGCCAACTGGTGGGCAACCTGCGACTGGGCATGGTGCCACTGGCAAGCTTCGACCCGATGACGCTGCTTAAGCCGTTGGCCGAACGTTACCCAGAACTGCGCTTTGAGCTGTCGTCGCTGAGCTCTGAGCAAATCCTTGATGACTTGCAGCGCAACCATTTGGATTTGGGGCTTTGCTACCTGGACCAAGCCGACCCGGCCCATTTTGAGGTGTTGCAGTTATCCGACACCACCATGGAGTTGCTGTTTGACAGCCGTTATTTCCAGTTTGCGCCAGGTGAATTGAGCTGGAGTGAGGTATCAACGGTCCCCTTGGGCATGTTGTCGAAAACCATGCATTTTCGGCAATCCATTGTTGCCATGCTGCGCAGCCAGGGCCTGGAAATTCAACCGGTCATGGAAAGCGATTCCACCCTGTTTTTGATGCAAGCAGTTAAAGCCGGTATTTGCTGCGCGGTTATGCCGCAACATATTGGTATGGAAAACCTCAATGCCGATTTGGACATGCGGCCCATTGCCGGGGCGGCTACCGAGTCGCCACTGGGGCTGATGATGCGCCGCTCAGAGCCCCGCTCGGCCCTGGCCCAGAAGTGCTTTGAACAGGCGCAAGTGCTGTTTTCTAGGCCACCAAGTAACGACTAAGCTAGTTTCCATAGACCAGCCTTATCACTAGTTAGCTGATTTCTATTGGACGGCACCGGCTAGCCTCGTTAGTCTGCCCGGCGTCTACCCGGGTTTATCGTACTCGGCTCCCCCGCCAGCATCACAAATGTTACAGTGGTGATGTGTTACTGGGGCAAGGCAATGGAACCAGCCTTTCCGTGTTGTATTCGTTGTGAGGAAAACATGCTGGAAGACAAATTTGGCCGCCGTTTTCACTATCTGCGGTTGTCCATTACCGATGTTTGCAATTTCCGATGCAGCTACTGTTTGCCCGACGGCTACCAGTGCGACACCCCCCGTGACTTTCTTAGCCTCGGTGAAATTACCACCGTGGTGCGTGCCTTTGCCGAACTTGGCACTTCCAAAATTCGTATCACCGGTGGCGAGCCGTCTTTACGAAAAGACTTGCCGCAAATTATTGAACGCTGCGCCAGTACGCCGGGCATTAAGCAAGTGGCGATCACCACCAATGGCTACAAACTGCCGCAGATGATAAACAGCTGGGTTGATGCCGGGCTAACCAACTTAAATGTCAGCATCGACAGCCTTGACCCACGCCAATTCCACGCCATTACCGGCCATGACAAGCTGCAAACCATTTTACAGGGCGTTGAACAGGCCTTGGCACTGGGCCTTAAAGTTAAAATCAACAGCGTGCTGTTAAAGCCCTATTCCAAAGAACTGTTAAGCACTGCCCTTGCTTGGCTAAAAGACAAGCCGCTGGCATTACGGCTGATTGAGCTGATGGAAACCGGCGATAACCACGACTTTTTTAACGCCAACCATTTAAGTGGCCAGCCCATTAAAGAGCAGCTGTTGGCTCAAGGCTGGCAACAAAGCCAGCGCGATATAGCCGCCGGCCCCGCCCAAGAATTCAGCCACCCCGACTACCAGGGCCGCTTAGGGCTTATCATGCCTTACAGCAAGGATTTTTGTGCCAGCTGTAACCGCTTGCGGGTATCGGCCACCGGCAATTTGCACCTTTGCCTTTTTGCCGAACAAGGTTTGCCGTTAAGGCCACTTTTAGCCGACGGTGACGTCGCGGCATTAAAGGAAAAATTGGCGGCGCTGTTAGGGAAAAAAGAAGCCAGCCACTGGCTGCATGACGGTTTTACTGGCGCAACCAAACAGTTGGCCATGTTAGGAGGCTAGCATGCTGTCAGGCCTGGTACTTGCCGGCGGCAAATCGAGCCGCATGCAACAAGACAAAGCGCTGCTGGATTTTCACGGCGTTACCCTTTTAGAACATACCCAGCGCCAGCTTTTTGATGCGGGTTGTCACGCCATTATGATTAGCCGTAACCAAGACGGCTGTATAAAAGACATGGTCGCCAATGCTGGCCCTTTGGGTGGCATTCATGCCGCGCTGCACCACGCCCGCGACGACGACGCGCTGCTGGTGATGCCGGTTGATATGCCTTTTGTTAGCATCGAGCTGCTGCAAACCTTGATAGAAACCGGTTTCGATAGTGAACGCCCTTGTTATTTCGACGACTGCTACCTGCCGCTGTATTTGCCTGTTAGCGATAAGGCGCGGCGCTTTCTCGACAAACTTCTGGCCAGCGACGGCCAAGGCCGCGTCAGGCAGTTACTGAACTATCTCGACGCCATCGTTCTGCCCATTGCCGACAGAACGCCGCTTCGTAATCTCAACACGCCTGCCGATTGGCAGCAGGCCTTAACGAGTACCGAATAATGACTAAAGCATCCGAGCCTGTGCAAACCGCGCCGCTAAAGATCGCGGTACTGACTTTATCTGACCGCCGCACCCTGGCTGAAGACAGCTCGGGTGACTACCTGCAAAGCGCTCTACAAGCGGCGGGCCACCAGTTGGCGGACCGCAAGCTTATCGCCAGCAACCTTTATCAGATTCGCGCCGTGGTCAGCCAGTGGATAGCCGACAACCAAGTGCAAGTGGTGCTGATTAGTGGCGGCACCGGCTTTCACCCCCGCGACTGCGCGCCACAAGCGCTAACACCACTCTTTGACCGCCCGGTGGCAGGCTTTGGCGAGCTATTTCGCCACATCTCTTTCGCTGAGATTGGCAGCGCCTCCATGCAGTCGAATGCCTTTGCGGGCATGGCCAACGACACCCTTATTTTCTGTATGCCAGGTTCCACCAATGCCTGCCGCACTGCCTGGCAGCAGCTTATCGGCCCGCAACTCGATGTTGGCACCAAGCCTTGCAACTTCGTCACCAAAGTGAGTAAAGGAGCCTGATATGGCCGCTCTTAGCCACGTCGACAGCCAAGGCAAGGCCAGCATGGTCGATGTTACCGAAAAAGAGGTAACCCAGCGCCAGGCAAGGGCCCAAGGGTTTATCGCTATGCGGCCAGAAACCCTGGCATTGATCAGCGACGGGCAAATGCCAAAGGGCGACGTGCTGGCAGTGGCCCGCATTGCCGGCATTCAGGCAGCCAAGCAGTGCAGTAACCTTATTCCCCTTTGCCACCCGCTGATGCTGAGTAAAGTGCAGGTTGATTTTCATATCGACCATGACCGCCAGCGCATCGTTATCGACAGCCTATGCAAACTGGCCGGGCAAACCGGTGTCGAAATGGAAGCCTTAACGGCGGTGTCGGTGGCAGCACTGACGCTGTTTGACATGTGTAAAGCGGTAGATCCGGATATGCGCATTGACGGTATTCGGGTGCTGGAAAAGCAAGGTGGCAAAACCGGCCACTGGCAAGGTAAGCAAGATGACTAAAGTATTGTTTTTTGGGCAGCTTCGTGAACAAATCGGCTCTAGTGAACTGCAATTGCCAGAGCACTTTGCCACTCTGGGCGCCCTTAGAAACCACTTAATGGCGCAATTTCCTCACTGCCAGGCAATGCTGGCACCCGGCAGTGCCCTTGGCGCGGTCAATCAAACCATCAGCGATGACCAGCAAGCGCTAGGGGTGGGTGATGAAATTGCCCTGTTCCCACCGGTTACCGGGGGCTGATATGCAAGATTTAATAGCGGTACAACAACAAGACTTTGACCTGGCCGAGCAGTACGCCATGTTGCGACTGGATAACCACCAAGATGGCGCCGTTGCCACTTTTGTGGGGATGGTGCGCGATTTTAACCAAGGCAACACCATCAAAGGCCTGACCTTGGAGCACTACCCGGCCATGACCGACAAAGTGCTGCGCGACATTGTCGACCAGGCCCGCGCCCGCTGGCCCCTTGGTAGGGTGCGGCTTATTCACCGCATTGGCAGCCTTGATATTGGCGAACAAATTGTCTTTGTGGGTGTCAGTAGCCGCCACCGCAGCGACAGCTTTGCCGCCTGCGAATTTATTATGGACCTGCTGAAAACCCAGGCGCCGTTCTGGAAAAAAGAACGCACCAGCGAAGGCGAGCGTTGGGTTCAGGCCAATCCCAAAGACCAGCAACGTGCCAAAGACTGGCAAAGCAGCTAACCGCGGAGCTAGCCATGGCAGAGACAGACAGCGCTGATTTTAATGCCGACCCCATCGAGGCCAGCGAATTTAGTTACCGCGAACTAGCAAGCGATGCCCCGGCCGCCAGCGCCGCACTGGCCAGCGAAACCGCCCTAGCCATTAGCTATAACGGCATTAACCAAGCAGTGATGATGGTCTCGCCGGGCAACCTGGAAGACTTCATCCGCGGCTTTAGCCTCACCAACGAAATTGTTACCGGCCCCGAGCAGATTTACGACATTTCCATTACCGCCGGCGAAGAATCCCACACCGCCGAGGTAGAGATAGCCAGCCGTAATTTTTGGGCGCTGAAAAACAGCCGCCGGCAAATGGCCGGCACTACTGGCTGCGGCATTTGCGGCGTAGAAGCCATTGACCAGGCCCTGCCACAGCTGGTGGCTCTCGAAGCCTCGCCCCTGCCGGCACTGGCGCTTTTTAGTGAGCTTCGACAAAAAGTGAACGCCGCCCAGCAGGTGGCGCGCAGTAGCGGCGCCTTGCACGCTGCCCTCTATCTTGATGACAGCGGCAAGGTTGTGCTTTGCCGTGAAGACATTGGCCGCCATAACGCCCTGGATAAACTGATTGGTGCCATGTTGCACCAGCAGGTGGATAGCCAAAGCGGCATGGTGGTGATGACCAGCCGGTGCAGCCTGGAGCTTATTCACAAAGCGGTAAGGGCGAAAATTGCCACCTTGGTTACCCTTTCGGCGCCAACAGCGCTGACCGTGCAATGGGCACGCCGCTACCGGTTAAACCTTATTCATGTGCCGCACCATAGCCCGCCAAGGGTGTACAGCCCGGCGCCTTAATACCTATAAAAAAACCACCGCAAGCGGTGGTTTTTGGTTTTATCCGAACCGGTATTAGCCAACGGCGGCGGTGGCGATACGGTTATCGGCCTTGGCCTTTTCAAATTTGATGGCGATGAACTTAGAAGTCGGCGTAAAGGTGCGGTCGCCGTAGCTTTCCAAGGGCACCAAGGGGTTGGTTTCTGGGTAGTAAGCAGCGGCCTGGCCTTCAGGCATGTCATAGGCGACCAACGTAAAGCCAGACACCCGGCGCTCTTTGCCGTCATCCCACAACGAAATCATGTCCACTTTATCGCCCGGCTCATAGCCTAAGCGGCGAATGTCAGCTTCGTTGGCGAACACCACCTCCCGCATCCCAAACACACCGCGGTAACGGTCATCAAGGCCGTAAAGCGTGGTGTTGTATTGGTCGTGGGAACGCAGAGTTTGCAAAATCAAATCAGGCTTGTCGCCGCGTTCCAGTACCGCTTCATTAACCAGTTCTTTGGGCAGAATATTGGCCATAAAGTTGGCCTTACCGGTATCGGTGGCCCAGTTACGGTCTGCCGCGCTGTTGCCCAAGTGGAAACCACCGGGGTTTTTCAGCTTCTCGTTGAAGTCGGTAAAACCAGGAATGGTATCGGCAATCAAATCGCGAATACGGCTGTAATCAGCAATCACGTAGTCCCAATCAATGGGGCGATTGCCGAGGGTGGCTTTGGCGATACCCGCGACAATGGCGGGTTCTGAGCGCAAAAACTGCGAGCTTGGCGGCAGTTGGCCGTAAGAGATATGCACCATGGAGAAGGTGTCTTCCACCGTTACCCCTTGCTGGCCTTCGGCCTGCATATCAATTTCGGTGCGGCCAAGGCAGGGCAAAATCAGCGCGTCTTTGCCGGTCACCAAATGCGAACGGTTAAGCTTGGTGGCCACATGCACGGTCAGTTCACATTGACGCAGTGCCGCATGGGTACGAGGCGTATCCGGAGTGGCCTGCGCAAAATTACCACCCAGGCCAATGAAGACTTTGGCGTTGCCCTGCTCCATCGCCTGAATGGCTTGCACGGTGTTATGGCCAGGCATCCTTGGCGCTTCAAATTCAAAGCGTTTTTCAATGGCATCAATCAGCCATTTCGGGGCCTTTTCATCAATACCAACAGTGCGGTCACCCTGCACGTTGCTGTGGCCGCGCACCGGTGATAAACCGGCGCCGGGTTTACCGACGTTACCGCGCAGCAGTTGCAGGTTGGCAATTTCCTGCACCGTTGGCACCGAATGGCGATGCTGGGTCACCCCCATCGCCCAACACATGATCACCCGATCAGCGTTGCGGTAAATGGTTGCCGCGCTTTCGATGTCGGCTTTACTCAGGCCAGATTGCTCGATGATTTTTTCCCACGGCGTGGCATCCACTTCTGCCAAGTAGGCATCTACACCACTGGTGTGGGCCTTGATAAATTCGTGGTCAAATACTGCCGGTTCGCCTTTTTCTTGGGCTTCACGTTCCCACTGCAACAAGAACTTGGCCATACCGCGAATGGCAGCCATGTCACCGCCGAGCGCCGGGCGAAAATACGCGTTATTGGTGGGTTCAGAGCCATTACTGAGCATTTCCAGTGGGTTCTGCGGATGTTGAAAGCGCTCCAAGCCGCGTTCTTTTAGCGGGTTAAAGCAAACCACCCGGGCACCGCGATGCACCGCTTCGCGCAGTGGTTCAAGCATCCGGGGGTGGTTGGTGCCAGGGTTTTGGCCAATCACGAAAATGGCATCGGCCTTTTCAAGATCTTTAAAGACTACGGTGCCTTTACCCACCCCAACACTGCCTTTCATGCCCACACCACTGGCCTCGTGGCACATGTTGGAGCAGTCCGGGAAATTGTTGGTGCCGAAGGCCCGCACAAACAGCTGGTACAAATAGGCGGCTTCGTTACTGGCGCGGCCAGAGGTATAAAACTCGGCCTGATGCGGGGATTCAAGGTTGTTAAGGTGCTTGGCCACCAAGGCAAAGGCGTCATCCCAGCTAACCGGCAGGTAATGGTCGCTAGCGGCGTCGTAACGCATCGGGTGGGTTAAACGGCCTTGGTATTCCAACCAGTAGTCGGTTTGGCGCGACAGCTGTGACACGCTGTGCTGGGCAAAAAAATCGGGGGTAACATAGCGGCCGGTTGATTCCCAGTTAACGGCTTTGGCGCCGTTTTCACAGAATTTAACCATGCCATTTTCGGGTGATTCACCCCAGGCACAGCCGGGGCAGTCAAAGCCATTGTTCTGGTTGGTTTTCAACATGGCTCGCAGGTTTTTAAGGGGCTTTTCGCTCCCTAACCAGCTCTTGGTTACGCTTTTTAATGCGCCCCACCCTGCTGCCGGGCCGGAATAATTTCGGATATTGCCTTTATTGCTCATCAAAGCCTCCACACGGCGCATTAAAAAAGGTAGCTGTTGAGCATAGTGACTCAACAGGGGTGCCATGAGTACATCTTTTGAGCAAAGGTTTAATAACCCGGAGATTCTTGGCCTGATCCCCTTATTTGCCCTCTACCTCATGACAGTCGGACATCGCGCCATTTAACTACTCAACCGCCAACATTAGCGGGCGACAATATTGGCGTCTAATTGAAATATGCTAACTGATGATAAGCACTATCTATCATTGGGCCCATCGGTTGCGGCGCTAGGTGCTTTTCTTTACCCTTGCCGGCAATGAGATACCTCAGGCTAAACCGACGAAGCCTGAATAAAAGGACCCATCATGACTACCAGCAAAGCCCGTATTGGCATTGTTACCGTTAGCGATCGCGCCAGCGCTGGCGTTTATGAAGATCTTTCCGGCCAGGCGATCATCGACACCCTCAACGATTACCTAACCTCCGACTGGCAAAGCGAATATCTGGTGATCCCCGACGAGCAGCCACTGATTGAAAACACCTTAAAAACCCTGGCCGATGACAATGGCTGCAGCCTTATTGTTACCACCGGTGGTACTGGCCCTGCCAAACGTGATGTTACGCCGGAAGCCACCGAAGCGGTGTGTGACAGAATGATGCCAGGTTTTGGTGAGCTAATGCGCAGCGAGTCGTTAAAATACGTGCCCACAGCCATTTTATCGCGCCAAACAGCAGGGCTACGTGGTAGCTGCCTTATTATCAACCTGCCCGGTAAACCCAAAGCCATACGCCAATGCTTGGATGCGGTTTTCCCGGCGGTACCTTATTGCATCGACCTGATGGACGGGCCCTTTTTAGAATGCGATGAGGCGGTGATAAAACCCTTTCGCCCCAAAAAATAACGAAACCGGCCAAGGCCGGTTTTTATTGCGCGCTACACACCGGGCAGTTGGGGTCGCGCGGCAGCGTAAATTGCTGCCACTGGCCGCTTTGCGCATCAAAAAGCTGCATTACCCCAAACAGCGGCTTGCCAATACCGGTGATAATTTTAATGGCTTCCAATGCCTGCATGGTGCCGACAACACCAACCACCGGGCTTAACACGCCCGCTTCCATGCAGCTAAGGGATTGCTCGCCAAAAAGCCGGCTTAAACACTGATAACAAGGCTGGCCTGGCTGCATGCTAAAGCTGGCAATTTGCCCTTCCATACGAATGGCAGAACCTGACACCAAAGGCACCCTGCTTGCAAAGCAAACGCGGTTTACGGCGTTGCGGGTAACCAGGTTGTCGCAGCAGTCCACCACCACTGAAAAACCGGGGATAAGAGCGCTAAGGGCGCTTTCGTCCAGGCGCTCGGTAATAGCGGTTATGGCAACATCACGGTTAAGTGCCCCAAGGCTTATTGCCGCTTGCTGCGCTTTCGGCTTACCTAGGTCGGCTTCACGGTAGATAACCTGGCGCTGCAAATTACTCAGCTCAATGTTGTCGTCATCGACCAAAGTAAGGGCGCCAACACCGCTGGCAACCAAATAAGGCGCGACGGCACTGCCAAGGCCGCCCATGCCAATCACCAGCACCCGGCTCGCCAATAAGGCTTCTTGGCGCTCAAAGTCCATGGCAGGCAGTTGCAAATGGCGGCTGTAGCGCTTTATCTGTTCGCGAGTCAGCTCTTTGGGCACAACATCTCCTTAGGGATTTACCGGGTAAGCCAAAGGTTGGCGCAATTGTGCAACCAGTAGCGCCAGCGCTCAACAACAAAGACGAAACCTGGGATAAAAGCCGCCGCTGCGATATTGCTAAAGTGCTGCACTGCGCTCTAGCATAGCGGGCGCCAATGCCGCAGGTTTTTGCTTGCTAACAAGGCTTTGTTCCGGCCAATCACCGCTTTTTTATATTGCAACGAGACCGCTCAATGATCGTGCTTCCCAATCCGAATTGGTTAACCATTCTTACCAACCTCAAAGGCTCTATTGCCCGGCGCATTGCCAAACGCTGCGCAATGATAACGGCCCTGGCGGCCTTAATCGTGCTGATAGAAAGTCACCACCCGGAATATTTTTCCAAAGTCAGTGCAACCCCTTTCACCTTGTTGGGTTTGTCGCTGTCAATATTTATGAGTTTTCGCAACAACGCCTGTTATGCGCGCTGGTGGGAAGGTCGCCAGCAATGGGGCAAGCTGGTGGTTGAAGTGCGCTGCTTTGTTAGAGAAAGCATCGCCATTACCGATAAAGGCCGCCGTGAAGCGTTGCTACGCACCCTGGTGGGCTTTACCCATGCCTTAAACGCCAGGCTGCGGGGCGAAGATGAAAAGGCGGTGGCCCGACCCTGGCTGAGTGATACCAGCGCCATCAGTGACCACAATGTCGCCGATAGCCTGCTCAGTAACATCGGGCAGCAGTGCGCCCAACTGGCCAGCAGCGGGCAAATCAATGAATGGCGCTACATGCTACTCGAGCAGCGCCTAGTGGCTTTTTCAGAGGTGCAAGGCGCTTGTGAGCGTATTAAAGCCACGCCACTGCCCTTTCCTTACAGCCTGCTATTGCACCGCACCATTTACATCTTCTGCTTGCTTTTACCCTTTGCCATGGCGCAGCCGCTGGGTTGGATGGCCCCTATTTTCACCGCCATCGTTAGCTACACCTTTTTTGGCCTAGACGCCATCGGCAATGAATTGGAAGACCCTTTTGGCCGCGATGTGAACGATTTGCCCACCGATGCCATGACCCGCATTGTTGAGCGCGACGTGTTAGCGGCCCTTGGCCAAAAATCCTTGCCGCCGCTACTGACACCTGTAGAAGGGGTTTTAAGTTAATCGGGGTGCCCTTGTGGCACCCTTTTTTAAAGGGGCAATAAAAAAGGGCCTAGGTAAACCTAGGCCCTCGAAAAACGACTGTTTTTACAAATTTGGCGGAAGGTTAGGGATTTGAACCCTAGATGGGCTTTCACCCATGCCGGTTTTCAAGACCGGTGCATTCAACCGCTCTGCCAACCTTCCATATCAGAAACGAAGCGGCTTCGTTGCTGACGGCGAGCACTATAGCCAGATGGTTAAGGGCTGTAAAGAGGTCATTGAATTGTTTGCCTAAATCGCAACCAAAACCGAATAAAAACTTGTTTGGAACTTTGCTAAGATGATGGGGTTCCAAAGGGTAAGTACGTCGCATAAGGAGCGATTACATGCAGCAATATCAAACGCATACAAGAACCATCAACGGCGTGGTCAGCACCAATAAAGTGCTGCGTAATACCTACTGGCTTTTAGGGATGACCCTGGCCTTTAGTGCCGCTATGGCTTTTATGTCTATGAGCTTGGCGTTGCCCTACCCGGGCCCCTTGATCACCATCGTCGGCTTTTATGGCCTGTTGTTCCTCACAGCCAAGACCAGTAATTCCGGCTGGGGGATTTTGTCTGTTTTCGCCCTTACCGGCTTTATGGGTTATACCCTAGGCCCAATTTTAAACCTCTACCTGGGGGCAGGCCTCGGTGATGTGGTGTTTATGGCCTTGGCGGGCACAGCGGTGATTTTCTTCTCGCTGTCGGCCTATGTGCTGGTAACCGGTAAAGACATGTCCTTTATGGCGGGCATGCTACAAGCCGGTTTCTGGGTACTGCTGCTGATGGTTGTTGCCGGCTTTTTCATTCATGCACCGGTATTCCATTTGGTGCTGTCGGGCCTGTTTGTGTTCTTCTCCAGCGGCATTATCTTGTTCCAAACCAGCCAGATAGTGCACGGCGGCGAGCGCAATTACATCATGGCTACCGTGACCCTGTTCGTCAGTCTCTACAACATCTTTGTGAGTCTGTTGAGCATTCTGGGTATCATGAACGACGACTAAGCACATAACCGATGAGCAAAAGGCCCCGGTTGGGGCCTTTTTTAATGCATGGCCATATTTACCTTATTGATAACCGACAACCCTCAGGCAGGGCTGCACTTTGCCAAAGCAGTACTGGCCGAAGGCCACCAACTGGCTTCGGTGTTTTTCTACGGCGAAGCGGTACGTGTTGCCGATAGCCAGGTGCCCATGGTGGGGGACGAGCCCCACATCGGCCAAGCCTGGCGCGACTTTGCCCTGGCGGCAAACCTTGACTTAGCGGTTTGCGTAGCCGCAGCCGAGCGGCGCGGCATTTTAGACAGCGAGCAAGCCCAAGCCCACGATTTGGCGGTGTCGATGCAGGCTCCTTTTCGCCAAGCCGGCTTAGGCGAGCTGGTAACAGCGTCGGCCCAATCAGACAGGACAGTGCAATGGTAGAGAGCAAAATTGGGGTCATTTTCACCGCCCTGCCCTTTGCCAATCAGCAAGGCCGTGAGGCGCTGGACGCCGTGCTAGCAGCCAGCGCCTATGAAGCGCCGCTGAGCCTGTTCTTTTTAGATGACAGTGTCTGGCAATTGGTAAAAGCACAAGACCCTTTACAAGCTGGCGCAAAGGACTATCTTTCCACCTTCAAGGCGCTGGCACTTTATGATGTTGAGGATATTTTCGTCAGCCAAGACGCCTTAGCGGCTCGTCATTTAAGCAGCGAGGACCTGAGTATTGAGGTTCGCGTGCTTAGCAGCCAAGGGATCCGCGACCAGCTCGCGGCGCAGGATTGCATCTATAGGTTTTGATGTATGAGCACCCTCCACATTATTTGCAGCCGTCAGGCTTATTTACGAGCCCAAGGGCTGATGGACGCCTCCGACGCCGTGCTTTTCCACGGCGACGGTTGCTATCAGGCTCTTGAAGTCTTACCCTCGCTGCCCTGTTATTGGGTCGGCTCCGATGCCAAAGCTCGGGCGCTGGCGTCACGGTGCCCACAAAAGGTCACGGCCGTTGAGTGGCCGAAAGTGGTTTCGATGACCCTGGTTTTTGATAACACGGTAACTTGGTAAATGCTCGATACGGTAAAAAGAGACAAACAAGGCTATTTGCTCAATACCCAAGATTGGAGTGAAGCCTTGGCCCCCTTATTGGCGGCCGAAGAAGGCATTGAACTTAGCGATGCACACTGGGAAATCGTGCGTTTTGTGCGCGACTTTTACAGCGAATATAAAACCTCGCCAGCCGTGCGGCTGTTAGTTAAGTCGGTAAAAGAAAAGTACGGCCCCGAAAAAGGCAACTCACCCTACCTTTTTAAACTGTTCCCAGAAGGGCCAGCCAAACAAGCCACCAAAATTGCCGGGCTTCCCAAACCCGCCAAGTGCCTTTAAAAAAAGCCCGGTATTAACCGGGCTTTTCTTTCTCAAACTTTGACGACTGTCATAAAAATGAAGCCATGGTTAATAAATTGTGGAGGGATCCGTTGTGCTTTGCGTACTGCTCAATAAGGTGGAACCTAATTCGCGTCGTCATGAAAGTCGTCTACTTGAACAAACCCGCAACACATCACCCCGAAACCGGCAATAATGCCCTGGTATCACAATTGATGGCGCAGCATGATGTGGCCTTACGCCGCTTTATTCGTGTGCGAAGTTTGTTAGAAGAAGAGGAATGCGAGGATATCGTTCAGGAGGTTTACGAACGGCTGTTAAAACTCGACGACTTGGGTGAAAGGTTAAGCGACCGCATGGATACGGTACGCAACTATCTTTTTCAAATCGCTACCAACTTACTTATCGATAAAAGCAGGCGTAATAAGGTCCGTAAAATTGGCGACCATATCCGTGAAGACGAGGTGGCTATTTTATCGACACTGCACTCCCCTGAACGCGATTTTCATAACCACTCTCAGCTTAGCCAAATTCAGGCCGCGCTTAACGATGTTCAAAAAAATCCGCGTACTGCCTTTTTAATGAGTCGTCTAGATGGCAGAAGCTACAGAGAAATAAGTGATTCGTTAGGGGTTTCTGTCAGTACCGTAGAAAAGTATATTTCGTCGGTATTGCTGGCCATTCGCGAAAGAGTATTGGAAAAATGACAGCCAAAGGGATCAGGCAAATTCAAAAGCAAGCCGCGCTTTACGTTGCACGCTTATATTCTGGCGAGCTCAGCGAGCCCGAAGAGGCCGCCATTATCGCCTGGTGTAAAGCCTCGCCTTATCATCAGCTGGAATACCAAAAAGCGTTAGCCATTTGGGATAACAGCAGCGCCTTGCCCCGGTTCAGCGAACAAACGCCCAGGCGCCAGCGGATCAAGGCAGTGCTGGCCGTTGCTGCCTGCACCTTGTTAGCCGCTACCTTGAGCATCAGCTACCTCCATTCCAGCACAAAACCCAAGCCCGACTCGGCGCTAATAAACCCCTTACAACGGCAATATCAAACGGTTATTGGCCAAGTCAGCACTGTGACGCTACCCGATGGCAGCGAACTCACCCTCAATACCGCCACTACAGTACGCATTGATTTCACAGGCAAAGAACGGCAAGTCTGGTTGCAAAGTGGTGAAGCATTTTTCGATGTTGCCAAAGATCCGGAGCGGCCTTTTAGTATCAACACCGGCATGCAAACCATTCGGGTACTTGGCACACAATTTAACGTTCGTAAGTCAGCTGACTCCATTCAGGTGGCGGTAACCGAAGGCATTGTCTCGGTGCATAACAATGCCAAAACCGCGGCCAATAACGCACCATGGCAAGACGCTTATCTGCCTGCCGGCTCGGTGGCCGCCTTTAGTGATTCCAGCAAAGTGGTTTCCAATAACCAACCCTTTAAAGCCAACAGTGCCCAAAGCTGGCGCACGGGTATTTTCCGCTTTGACGACGAATCACTGGCCAATGTGGTGGCAGAATTTAACCGTTATCGCCACCAAAAACTGGTGATTGAAGACCCACAAGCGGCCGATTTAAAAATCAGTGGCGTCTTTCATTTAAAGGATGGCGACAGCTTGATCAATGCCCTGAAAGCGACTCTGCCGATAAAGGTAGATCACAAAAATGGCCAATACCGGATCTATTTAGACAGAAATTCTTAACTTTCATTGAGGTTTTTTTAACGCGCTGCGTATAGCTGATTGGTTACCTTACTTTTAACTACAAAGAAAAAGAGGCAACGAATGCGCAGGCAAGCTCCTTTTAAATTAAGCGCTATCATGGCCGGCTTTGTATTGCTGTTTAATCAAGCTGCTCATGCTAGTGAAGAAAAGTCCTACCCGATCACACTTTCTGCCCAAACCTTAGACTCGGCATTATTAAAACTGGCCGAAGAAAGCCACGTTCAAATAATGTTTTCTCCGGACGGCCTAAAAACCATAAAAACCCCGTCTATCTCTGCCAACTTATCCGTTTCACAAGCGCTTAAAAGGTTGCTGCCGGCTAATTATGAATTCATAAAAAATGGCGCCGACACCTACATAGTGCGCTTAAAAACCGCGGCGACGCCGGCGCAAAAAGCCGACCCTAAAACCAGTAAAGCCGCGCCCAAACGCGTAGAGCACATTGAGGTCACCGGTTCCAATATCAGGGCCAACCAAGACACCGGCGCCCTGCCCGTTACCACCTTGTCGGCTAGCGACGTCAATGGCCTTGGCATTACCAGTGGGGACGATCTGTTAGCGCAGCTACCACAGCAAGGGGCGGTGAATTTTAATAGCTCCCGTGTGGTGGGCGGCGTAAACGATGCGCGGGGCGACGTTTCCTCCATTAACCTGCGCGGTATTGGCACCGGTTACACCCTTACCCTGCTCAATGGCCGGCGCATGGTGCAGCACCCCGGTACTCAGGCCGAAGATCTGGTGCCCGTTTCCACCGTTAACTCCAATTCCCTGCCGGTGATGGACCTAAAACGCTTGGAAGTGCTGCGCGACGGCGCCGCCGCCGTATACGGCACCGATGCCGTAGCAGGGGTAGTCAATTACATCACCAACAACGATTTAGAGGGCGGCAACATTAAGTTGCTCTACGGCACCAACCCAGGCGTTGACCGCGATACCAAGAATATCTCCGCGAATGCCGGGTTTTACTTAGACGACGCCAAGAAAACCCACATGACGGTGAGCGCCAGTCTCTACCATCGCGATATCTTAATGGCGTCAGAAGAGCCCTACTCGGCCAGTTCTGACCTGCGCGATTACCCCGGGTTGAGCGACGAGTACGCCGACAGCACCTTATTGGACAACCGCAGTACCTCTACCCCTTGGGGGGTTTTTGAATCCGATTCCCTGGGTAAATTTCACCTGCAACCAACCAGCGAAGGCGACTGCGAAGTCGATTTGGGCAACAGCATTTGTGCCGCCGACGGCAACACGCCACGCGACCTTCGCTATGACCTTAACAGTGACCGTTCGTTAAGTTCCGAAGTCAGCCGTTTTAACTTTTACAGCTCGCTAACCCACGAAATAAACGAGAACCTGCAAGCCTACGGCGAGCTGATGTATTACCAAGCGGTAACCCACCGCCTGCGGGAACAAAGCG